>NZ_CANMXD010000002.1:0-488377 GCF_947501725.1 uncultured Planococcus sp.
AGGTAGATAGGTTCGAGGTGGAAGCGTGGCGACACGTGCAGCTGACGAATACTAATCGATCGAGGACTTAACCAAATTTAGTATACGGAATCCTTGCATGTTCCGGTGTCGTGTATCCAGTTTTGAGCGAACAAGCTCAAAGTAAAAACAGTCCAGTGATGATGGCAAAGAGGCCACACCCGTTCCCATCCCGAACACGGCAGTTAAGCTCTTTTGCGCTGATGGTAGTTGGGGGTCTCCCCCTGTGAGAGTAAGACGTCGCTGGTCTGTTTTTTTTTGTTTTTTGGTCCCGTGGTGTAGCGGTTAACATGCCTGCCTGTCACGCAGGAGATCGCCGGTTCGATCCCGGTCGGGACCGTAATTTTAATGATGAACACAGCGATCCTGCTGTGTTTATTTTTTTTGTTTTCATTAAAAAATACCGGCAAAACGATATATTTTGATTTACCGAAGTAATTTCGCTAAACTATGTAAAGACTCAATAGAGGTGACATGACAAATGACGTATACAATTATATTGAATTCGCCCGAAGAAACCGAGGCATTTGCCGCCACTTTGGCTGATTTATTGGAGCCCGGAGATCTGCTGACGCTGGAAGGCGATTTAGGCGCCGGAAAAACCACATTCACTAAAGGTTTGGCAAGGGGTCTTGAGATTCAACGGATGGTCAATAGTCCGACTTTCACCATCCTAAAGCAATATTCCGGCCGATTGGAACTGAATCATTTCGATGTTTATCGTCTTGAGAATAGTGACGAAGACATTGGATTTGATGAATTTTTCAGCAGTGAAGCGGTATCTGTGGTTGAATGGGCAAGATTTATAGAAGAATATTTACCAAAAGAACGTCTGGAAATAACCATTAATCGACAGTCAGAGCAAGGGCGCAAGCTGACCCTGCATCCGATTGGCAGACGGTATGAAAAAATTTGCAGGGAGCTAAACCTATGATCTATCTTGGAATCGATACCTCGAACTCACCATTGGCGATCGCGCTAATTGAGGATGGAACGGTCTTAATAGAAGAAATATCAAATTTAAAAATCAATCACTCGTTGACGGCAATGCCGGCAATTGAGGAAATGATGAAAAAAGCCAAGGTGCTACCTGCCGATCTGACTCATATTGCAGTAGCCGAAGGACCTGGTTCATACACTGGGGTCCGTATTGGATTAACCATTGCGAAAACCTTGGCATGGTCCTTAAAAATACCGCTGCTTACTGTTTCCAGCCTGAAGGTGCTTGCTGCAAACGGGATTGGATTTGATGGGCTCGTTTGCCCGGTAATGGATGCTCGCCGCGGAACGGCCTTTATTGGCTTGTATGAAGGTATAGGTTTGGAGCCGGTTTTGGCCGATCAGCATAGTGATGTGAAGGAATTTCTGACGAAGGTCAAAGAATTGGGCCGTCCTGTGCTGTTCACTGGGGTCGATGCGGTTCTCCATGAAGCAGTAATCATTGAAGTGCTTGGTGAAACAGCTCAGTTCAGTGGAGTTCAGAACCGTTTGCCGCGGGCATCAAATTTGATTATGCTGGCGCAGGAATCTGCAGAAATAGATGTTCATCATGCTGTTCCTGAATATCGCCGTATCACGGAAGCTGAAGCAAATTATAACAAAGCGCAAGAAGGACAAACCCTATGAACGATTCAGTCAGATTCAGAAAAATGACGATTGCAGACATCGAACAGGTCTATGAGATAGAAACGCTGTCTTTTACTTTGCCTTGGACCAAAGATGCTTTCTTTCATGAAATGATCGGCAATGAGCATGCCTATTACGTAATTGCTGAAACCGATGAAGGCATTGTCGGATACTGCGGAATGTGGCTGGTGATGGATGAAGCGCATGTCACGAACATCGCTATTCATCCCGACCAGCGCGGTAAAAAAATGGGTGAGGGTTTGATGCAGGCAGCCATTGATACAGCGAAAGCGCATGGCGCTGTCCTCATGACACTGGAAGCCCGGGTCAGCAATACAGTAGCACAAAATCTTTACCGGAAATTAGGCTTTAAAAATGGTGGCATCCGTAAGCGGTACTATACGGACAATTACGAAGATGCCATAGTGATGTGGGTGAATTTTGATGAATAAAGACATTTATATATTGGGAATTGAAACGAGCTGTGATGAAACGGCAGCTTCTGTTGTGAAAAATGGTACGGAAATCATCTCCAATATTGTGGCTTCACAAATTGAGAGCCATAAACGTTTTGGTGGTGTAGTGCCGGAAATCGCTTCGAGGCATCATGTGGAGCAAATCACTTTGGTTATTGAAGAAGCTTTGCAATTGGCAGGCATGGAACCGCATCAACTAGATGCAGTAGCGGTTACGGAAGGACCAGGACTGGTTGGTGCTTTATTGATTGGCGTCAATGCTGCGAAAGCTTTTGCTTTTGCCCACCAGTTGCCTCTTGTAGGAGTCCATCACATTGCTGGCCACATTTACGCAAACCGGTTAGAGCAGGAAATGGAATTTCCACTTCTTGCACTGGTCATTTCAGGCGGACATACGGAATTGATCTACATGAAGGAGCATGGAGATTTTACGGTAATCGGGGAAACGCGGGATGATGCAGCGGGGGAAGCCTACGACAAAGTCGCCCGGACCTTGAATTTGCCATATCCAGGCGGCCCGCATATTGACCGTTTGGCACATGCGGCTGATAAGGCGGTTACATTTCCGCGAATTTGGCTGGAGGAAGGCTCTTATGACTTCAGCTTCAGTGGATTAAAATCATCCGTATTGAATTATATGCACAATGCAGCGCAGCGCGGGGAAGAGGTTGCTCCAGAACATGTGGCGGCTGGATTCCAGAACAGTGTAGTGGAAGTAGTAACTGGAAAAACTATGCGTGCAGCTGAGGAATATAAGGTTCGTCAAGTGATTGCAGCAGGTGGAGTTGCAGCGAATAAAGGATTGCGGAATTCGCTGGAAGCGGCATTCAAAGAAAAAGGAGTTCCATTTTATATACCTTCTTTACCTTTGTGTACCGATAATGCAGCAATGATTGCAGCAGCAGGAACCATCATGTATGAAAAAGGACTTTATGGCACGATGGCTATGAACGGCCGGCCGGGCATGCCTTTAATATCATGGATTTAGTAAAAGCAAGTAATTTCATCATTTCAGCCGATCTGAAATGTGTGAAATTACTTGCTTTTTTTTACCATAAAATTCAGACTTTCACGTTGCAAATCATAATTGTTCTGTCAATAGAGAACATTTGTACTTATGCACAATTTGTGAATAAACTGTTACTAACTAGGGGGTAAAAGGTGGTTATCCTATATATTGTGTGCTTTGGAGTGGAAAACTATGTGTATAACATTTACATAACCTGTGGATAATGTGGAAAAGCCTGTTGACAGTTGATTAGACAAGCGAAGTATTGTGGAGAAATCTGTGGAAATAAATATTTCACGATATCCTATTGACCTATATATAGTAACAAAAAAACCGGCTAATTTAATAGCCGGTTAAAATTAAATATTTTCAATTTTTTCCTGAAGTTCAAGCCATTGGGTCATCGTTTCTTCGTGAGCTGCTTTCAGCTCTTCCAATTGATTTTGAAGGGGCAAAACCCGTTCATGGTCCTGGAAGATTTCAGGTTCGCACAATTGTTCTTCGATGTCCGTGATTTGCAGATCCAATTTTTCCATAGCCTGTTCGACTTCTTCGGATTGGCGGACCAGTTGGCGTTCCAGTTTTTTCGCTTCCTTATCGATTTGTGAAGTGGAAGCGGTAGCCGCAACTTTTACTTCGGTTACTGAACCGGCTTCATCAAGAGCCTTCAGTTCGGCAACTTCCAGTTTTTTCTCCACGTAATAATCGTAATCACCCAAGTATTCGGTTGTTCCGTCCTGTGTGAGTTCGATGACTTTTGTAGCGATCCGGTTCATGAAGTAGCGGTCATGCGATACAAAGAGCAAAGTGCCCGGATAATCCAATAAAGCATTCTCAAGCACTTCTTTGCTGTCGAGGTCTAAATGGTTGGTCGGCTCATCAAGCAGCAGGACATTGGCTTTTTGCATCATCAGTTTGGCAAGGGCCACTCGTGCCTTCTCGCCGCCGGATAGGGTGGAGACCGGTTTCAGTACATCGTCGCCTGTAAATAGGAAACGTCCTAGGATGCCGCGTATGTCTTTTTCGTTGATGAGGGGATAATCATCCCATAATTCATTAAGGACCAATTTATTGCCCTTTAAATTGGCCTGCTCCTGATCATAATACCCAAATTGAATGCCGGTGCCGTAATGGATGTCCCCATCGAGCGGCTTCAGTTCTTTCATGATGGTTTTCAGTAAAGTTGATTTACCGACACCGTTTGGACCGACCAGCGCTAGACTTTCCTGCCGGTAAAGCTTCAGTGAGATATTTTCGGAAACCGGCTTGCTGCTGTAGCCGATTTTCAGCGACTGGACATTCAAGACATCGTTGCCGCTTTGCTTGTCGATGGTGAAGCCGAAGCGGGCTGATTTTTCGTTGCCATCGGGTGCATCCATCCATTCGGTTTTCTGCAGGGTTTTCCTGCGGCTTTGCGCCATTTTGGTGGTTGAAGCCCTAGCCAGGTTGCGTTGGACATAATCCTCCAGCTTCGCTTTTTCGCCTTGCTGCTTCTCGAATTGCTTTTGGTCCAGTTCGTATTGCTTCGCTTTTTCGTCCAGGTACCGGCTGTAGTTGCCGGTATACTTTTTGACGCGGTGGCGGGATACTTCATAGACCAGCGTCACCACTTGATCAAGGAAATACCGGTCATGGGAAACAATCAGCAAAGCGCCCGGGTAATTCTTCAGGTAGTTCTCCAGCCAGCTCAAGGTCTCGATGTCCAGATGGTTGGTCGGCTCATCGAGAATAAGCAGCTGTGGCTTGCTGAGCAGGTGCTTCGCCAGCATTAAGCGCGTTTTCTGGCCGCCGGATAGCGACACCACTTTCTTGTCGTAATCCTCCGGATAGAATTTCATGCCATGCAGAATAGCCCGTGTATCTGATTCGTATTGATAGCCGCCTGCATCTTTGAAATCAGTTTGAAGCAGGTCATATTCCTTCATGACCTTGTCGTTTTCTTCCGGGTTATTGTATATGTCAGGCTCGGCCATCTGTGCTTCCAGTCGGCGAAGTTTTGCTTCCTGTTCACGGAAATGATGGAAAATCGTCATCATTTCATCCCAGACGGTAGCATCCGATTCGAGATTCGTCTGCTGTTCCAAATAGCCGATCGTCAAATCTTTCGGCATGCTGATATCACCGCTGTCGTGGGACATTTCACCGGCGATGATTTTCAGTAATGTGGACTTCCCCGCACCGTTGCGGCCTACCAATGCTACGCGGTCCCGGTGCTGTACTTCCAATTTGACGCCTGAAAGAATCTCCTCCGCGCCAAATGATTTATGGACTTGATTTACTTGCAAAACAATCATGTAGGTCACCTCTATTCTTCTTAAGTGTAGCTGATGGGGCGTTTGTTCGCAATTGCACAAGCCTTTACATATCAAGGTTCCTAATGTAAGATGAAAGCGATTTGACAACACCTCAGGAGGATGCGAAAGCGTATGTTACATGAGACATCTAAAATTCCGCAAGCCACGACCAAAAGGCTGCCGCTATACTACCGTTTCCTTCAAAACTTCGCGAATGCAGGACAAAAAAGGATTTCTTCACAGGAATTGAGCGAAGCGATGAAAATCGATTCTGCTACCATCCGACGTGATTTTTCACATCTGGGTGCGCTTGGCAAAAAAGGCTATGGTTACGACGTTCAGGAGCTGCTGCTCTTTTTCCGTAAGACACTGGATCAGGATGAAGCCACCAATGTAGCATTAATAGGAGTTGGGGGACTTGGCAGTGCATTTTTGAAATATAATTTCCATCGCAACCACAATACGAAGATCATTGTCGCATTCGATTCGAACAGCCCCCTCGAAGGCGAAAAGATCAGCGATATCGATACCTACCATCCCGATAAAATTGAAGAGAAAATCAAAGAATACGGGGTGGAACTGGTTATTTTGACTGTGCCGTCACGATCAGCACAGGAAGTGACAGACCGTTTGGCGAAGACCGATATCAAAGGGATTTTAAATTTTACGCCGGTGCGAATTTCGGTGCCCGACCATATCCGTGTACAGACCATCGATCTGTCAGTTGAACTGCAGTCATTGATTTACCAGATCAAGCAGCAATGACTTAAAACCTTCACATTTACTAGCCCTTTGCAAATAGCCAAAACGGCTCTAATGATGTAAAATAGAGCCATAATACAGGAGGTGCCACGTATGCCAGGTCCAATGAGTATCATTATTATCGGTGTTGTTGCCTTGCTAGTTTTCGGTCCCAAAAAGCTTCCGGAACTTGGAAAAGCATTCGGTTCGTCTTTGCGTGAATTCAAAAACGCTACAAAAGGACTTGTAGACGATGACGACGATAAAGTAGATTTGAAAAAGAAAGACGAGCAAAAGGAAATACGATAGGATGTTTGTCTGATGACAGAAAAAGATATGACGTTAGTTGAACATATAGTTGAACTCAGAAAACGGCTGACCATTGTAGTCGTTTTCTTTGTATTAGCGATTATTGTCAGCTTTTTTCTTGCGCAGCCGCTGATCCAGTATCTGCAGTATACGGAAGAAGCGAAAGACCTTACCCTGAATGCGTTCAAAATTACAGATCCGTTGAAGATCTTCATGCAGGTAACAATGATTTTAGCATTGATCATCACGTCTCCTTTGATCATGTATCAGTTTTGGGCATTTATCAGTCCGGGACTTCTCGATAAAGAGCGGAGAGCGACGTTAAGTTATATTCCGTTTTCCCTGCTGCTGTTTTTGGGAGGGATCGCGTTTTCCTATTTGATCCTGTTTCCTTACGTCATCGGATTTATGTTGAATATCTCCGACAATATGGATATACAGGAAACCATCGGCATCAATGAGTACTTCCAGTTCCTGTTCCAGATCACTTTGCCCTTCGGCTTGATCTTCCAGCTGCCGGTACTGATGCTGTTCCTGACAAGGCTCGGTATCATCACACCGATGCTGATGACGAAATACCGCAAGTATTCCTATCTTGGGTTGGTGGTCATCGCGGCGTTCATCACCCCGCCGGACATTGTCTCCCATATGATAGTGACTTTGCCGCTGATCATCCTATATGAGTTCAGTGTCATCATCGCCAAAATCGGTTACCGCAAGTTTTTGAAAGCCGAGCAGCAGCAAATCATCGAAGAACAGCAAGAAGCCATCAAACAACAAAGCCTTCCACCGAATTGAATCGGGGAAGGCTTTTTCTTATTGAGGACTTGTTCTTCAGGAGAAGAAAAACGGGCTATGCAGCATATAAGCCGCATAGCCCGTTCAATTTTAATGCTCATTGTAAGAAGAAGAAAAACCCTGCCGTTTGAAGCTCCTCCATCTGTTTTTGGAACTCGAGGATTTTATCCATATTAAGTTGAATCAGCATCACGTATCCGTTCAAACAGATATGGGCGATGATGGGCGTGATGATGCGCTTGGTTTTCTGGTACAGGAATGCCAGGATCAATCCGGTAGTGAAATACAACAGCAAGTGTGTGAAATCAAAATGGATCAAAGCGAACACCAACGCACTGATGGCTGTTGCGAAAAAGAAATTGGTCGTTTGATTGAGCGAACCGAAAAGGACGCGGCGGAAAACCAATTCCTCGAGAATCGGTCCGAACAGCACAATCGATATGATTGCGAGCGGTACTGCTTCAGCGATGTTGACCAGTGAAGCGGTATTCTCAGAACCTGGTTCAATGCCAAGAAGCTCCATTTCAATTAAAGCGGCAATCGATTGCCCAATCAGCAGCAGCAGGAAACCGAGAAGGCCCCAGACGACTGACATGAAGACACTGGACTTCGCGCCTCTCCAAATATCAAAAAAGCGCTTGTCCCGGAATATGACGAGCAAGGTAATAAGGAAGCCGATACCCATCGTCAGGAAGATCAGCCAGCCTGAAGTAGCGGCAGCCGCAGCTTCCCGGTCCATTCCTTGCCCTTGAAAGTAACTCAGGACAGGAGCGATGAACAGGATCGGTGAAAGCTGTGCAGCGATGAAAATCAGTAATACATACAGCGGAGTCTTTTTGCCCTGGGATTTCGGGCGGAGGCCGCCGTTCTTTTTGGTTGTTGGCCGAGGCGTATTGTTATTTTTAAAAAAATTGTCTATAAAGGTTTTTCTTTTGGTGGGCATGATGTAATTCCTTTCACTGATGGATGCTCTTTCTATTGTAGAGCTTTCAAAGAACAACCGCAAAGAAATCAAAATCATGATGGTTACTGCTTGCAAAAGACTGAAGATTTTATTAAACTTGGTAGTGGGTTAGCACTCAGAGGTTGAGAGTGCTAAGCGAGAACATTTAGATAATTTGAGGAGGGTGTTTCAATTGTTAAGACCACTAGGAGATCGTGTAATTATTGAGCTCATCGAAGCGGAAGAAAAAACGTCAAGCGGTATCGTCTTGCCGGGATCAGCACAGGAAAAACCGCAGGAGGGCCATGTGATCGCTGTAGGAAATGGACTTATCCGTGAAAACGGGCAGCGCACAGAATTGGACGTGCAAGCTGGCGACCGCGTCATCTTCTCGAAATATGCAGGATCTGAATTGAAATATGAAGGCAAAGAATATTTGATTTTACGTGAAAACGATATATTAGCAGTTTTAGGCTAAAATAAACCAACGACACAGGAGGAAGCTAAACATGGCAAAAGATATTAGATTCAGTGAAGATGCACGCAGTTTAATGCTGAAAGGCGTAGATAAATTAGCAGATGCAGTAAAAGTAACACTTGGGCCAAAAGGGCGCAACGTGGTTCTTGAAAAAAAATTCGGTTCGCCGCTCATCACCAATGATGGTGTGACGATCGCGAAAGAAATTGAACTTGAAAATGCTTTTGAAAACATGGGCGCTAAACTTGTTGCGGAAGTTGCTTCTAAAACAAACGACATCGCTGGTGATGGAACAACAACAGCCACGGTTCTTGCGCAGGCAATGATCCGTGAAGGCTTGAAGAACGTTACAGCGGGCGCGAATCCAGTCGGCATCCGCCGCGGAATCGAATTGGCTGTTGAGAACGCGCTTACGGAATTGAAAGCTATTTCCAAGCCGATCGAAGGCAAAGAATCGATTGCACAGGTTGCTGCTATTTCATCCGGTGATGAAGAAGTCGGCAAACTGATTGCTGAAGCAATGGAGCGCGTCGGCAACGATGGCGTCATCACATTGGAAGAGTCACGTGGCTTCACGACAGAACTTGATGTTGTTGAAGGTATGCAGTTTGACCGTGGATACCAGTCTCCGTACATGGTGACGGATTCAGATAAAATGGAAGCAGTTCTGGATAACCCGTTCATCTTGGTTACCGACAAGAAAATCGGCAACATCCAAGAGATCCTTCCAATCCTTGAGCAAGTCGTTCAGCAAAGCAAGCCGTTGTTGATCGTAGCTGAAGATGTTGAAGGCGAAGCGTTGGCGACATTGGTCGTCAATAAATTACGCGGCACATTCAATGCTGTAGCTGTTAAAGCTCCAGGCTTCGGCGACCGCCGTAAAGCAATGCTTGAAGACATCGCTGCCTTGACTGGCGCAGAAGTGATTACAGAGGATCTTGGACTTGAATTGAAAACAACGAATATCGCTCAGCTTGGGCGCGCATCAAAAGTGGTTGTTTCGAAAGAAAACACAACCATCGTGGAAGGCGCTGGCGACCAGGAGCAAATCGTCGCACGTGTTACACAGATCCGCAACCAGCTGGAAGAAACAACTTCTGAATTCGACAAAGAGAAATTGCAGGAGCGCTTAGCGAAATTGGCTGGCGGCGTTGCAGTCATCAAAGTCGGAGCGGCTACTGAAACTGAGTTGAAAGAACGTAAACTTCGCATTGAAGATGCATTGAACTCAACTCGTGCAGCAGTAGAAGAAGGAATTGTTGCCGGCGGTGGTACAGCGCTAGTCAACGTCTACAGCAAAGTTGCTGAACTTCTTGAAACGCAGGAAGGCGACGTAGCAACTGGCGTCAACATCGTGCTTCGTGCACTGGAAGAGCCAGTTCGCCAAATCGCAACAAACGCAGGCTTAGAAGGATCGATCATCGTTCACCGCTTGAAATCCGAAGAAATCGGTATCGGCTTCAACGCCGCTAACGGCCAATGGGTCAACATGGTGGAAGAAGGAATCGTCGATCCAACCAAAGTTACCCGTTCAGCATTACAGAACGCAGCATCTGTTGCAGCAATGTTCCTGACGACTGAAGCAGTCGTAGCGGACATCCCTGAACCAGCAGCACCTATGGGCGGCGGAATGCCTGACATGGGCGGCATGGGCGGCATGATGTAATACAGAAATGAATCGAGAAGGTGTAACCCGAATATAATCGGGTTACACCTTCTTTTTTTGTGAAAAAAACGGCTTTGACAATCGAATGTTAAGGTACTTCTGCATAGGCGGGATTGTCATCGGTTTAACACCGACGCTTGTGCATATTATCGGCGTTCCGTTAACCCTGCAAGAAACCAGGTTCCAGCGTTCTTCGCTGGCGAAGATAAAATAAAAGCCGTATTCCAAAAGATGGAATGCAGCTTTTATTATGGAAAGGTATAGTTAAATCATTTAGCTGTACGCTTCGAAGTATAAGGAAAAATAGGATCCATTAATTCGAATTCATAGCTCTCGCTATTTACTTTCCCGACAGTCTTCTCGCTGTCGTAAAGTTCCAGCATGAATTGGGCCATTTCTTTTGCGGTGTGATATTTTTGGACATTGTCGCTGTAGCTGAACTCATCCAGCTCGCGGGCTGTTTTCACAAACTCGGTTTCGGTCATAGCTGGCGCAATTATTTTTACTTTCATTGGGGAGTCCTGGTCGCGCAGTTCCTGGGCCAACCCTTCTGTAAATGCGCTCACGTAGAATTTGGTTGCAGCGTATGATACAGCATTTGGTACGATCCTGTAACCTAAGTCAGACGAGACATTGATTAATTGTGTGCCTTCTTTGCCGGAATAATCGTGTGTGTAAAGTGTGGAGAGAGTTGTAAGTGCTTCAACGTTTACACGAAGCATCTTTTCGATTTTCTTTACCGCCTGTTCAGCAACCGGCGCACTGTTTCCAAAGCCGGCATTGTTGATCCAGGTTTCAATCTCGTATTCTTTCAGGCTCTCGTATAAATCATGAACTTGTTCACTTTCAGAAAGATCTGAGGTTCTAATGACGACGTCCAGGTCGGCGTTCATGTTAAGGATTTCACTTTTTAACGCTTTAAGCTGAGCTTCCCGTCTTGCGACCAGAATGACGTTTTTGTTCCGTGATGCAAAAGCTAACGCGGTTTCGTATCCAATGCCTGAGCTGGAGCCTGTAATGACGGTGTATTTCATCCCAATTCCCCCACTGAAATTTATTATGATACACGGCTATCGTACTGTTAGTATTAACCGGAAAGCAAATGATGTGATGAGATTCTTCGGGTGGAGAACCCCGCTCCGAGATCCAAGGTTTTATTCGTTAAATGAAATATGTTTATATTATGTCGGCCGTTAGAAAATTTCTGCTTTTATGACAGCTGTCACTGGTTTCAAAGCGGCTCCGTAATGTAAGTTAGCAGGAGTCGAATGCGGATTCCTTTGAGGGATTTGCTTAAAAAGGAGAATTTTTTTAATGAAAAAAATTGCTTGGATCACGGATACAGCTGCACAGCTGGATGACGCATTCATTCAAAAACATGATGTACATGTCCTGCCCCTCAGTGTTGTATTTTCCGACGGAACCTATAGAGAATCCATAGACCTTACACAGGAAGAATTTTACGATAAACTGCGTGTAGCGAAAGTATCACCGAAAACGTCCCAGCCGGCAATTGGAGAGATGCTGGCCTTATACGAAAAATTGGAAGCCGAAGGATATGATTTGGCGATTGCACTGCATTTATCCAGCGGTCTTTCGGGTACCATTGAAAGCGCGCAGTCAGCCGCGAAAATGACGGACTTTAAAGTTTATCCCATCGATTCGAAAATCGGTTCATTCCCCATGGTCAAGATGATCGAAGCCGGAAATGAACTCCTGGCTAACGGGAAAGAAGTTGAAGAGGTGGTTGCAGCCCTGGAAGGAATGACAGCTAAAGCCCATTTATCTTTTATTCCTTCAAGCCTGAACCAATTGCATAAAAGTGGGCGTGTTTCCGGCACTCAGAATTTCCTGAGCAACTTACTGAATATTAAACTGGTCATTACTTTTGTGGATGGAGTAACCATCATGAAGGAAAAAGTCCGTTCCATTAAGCGGGCTAAAAATAATGTGACTGAAGCGCTTCGCGCGGATATGGCTGCAGGCACCGTAACCGAAGTGGCAGCTATTCACTGCAATAATGCCGCTGATGCTGAAACCTGGAAGAACGAGCTTCTTCAGGAGTTTCCGGATTTAAAGGTCGAAGTGGTGCAGCTCAGTGTATGTGTAGGTGTACATGCGGGTGAAGGCACAACGGGATTAAGCTGGCTGGCTAAATAACGCCTATCTCCCGGCAACCAGATGAGAATAAACTTAGTATAAAAAGAGGCGGCTCAACAATTTTGAATTGTCGAGCCGTCTTTTCTCATTTGTAAAACACGTCACTTTCCACAAAGGCGCGATTCGTGTAAACTATATAAGGTTAAGAAAAAGAGAAATGGCTTTATATATCTTTGATAGCTAATGTTCGTAAGAATAGATGAAGTAAGAACTTTTGGGTGAAGGGTCGATCCTCCATCCCGTAATGAAAGGATTGGAATGTAACTATGAAAGAAAATTTTTGGCGTGATTTGCCGAAACCGTTTTTTGTGTTGGCGCCGATGGAAGATGTGACGAATGTTGTGTTTCGCCATGTAGTGGCTGAAGCAGCGCGGCCTGATGTGTATTTTACCGAGTTTACGAATACCGAAAGTTACTGCCACCCGGAAGCGGTTTTCAGTGTGCGGGGACGTTTGACGTTCACGGAAGACGAACAGCCGATGGTAGCCCACATATGGGGCAATAAACCCGAGCATTTTCGGGAAATGAGCATCGGCATGGCGAAGCAGGGCTTTAAAGGCGTCGACATCAATATGGGATGCCCAGTGCCGAACGTAGCAGCCAAAGGAAAAGGCAGCGGGCTGATCAATTACCCGGATAACGCCGCTGAAATCATCGAGGCGGCCAAAGCCGGCGGACTGCCTGTCAGCGTCAAGACGCGTCTCGGCTATACCGATGTGGAGGAATGGAAAGGCTGGCTGGCCCATGTGTTGGAGCAGGACATCGCCAATCTATCCATCCATTTGCGGACGAAAAAAGAGATGAGTGCTGTACCAGCGCATTGGGAACTCATTCCGGAAATCAAGAAACTCCGCGACGAAATAGCGCCGGAGACACTTCTTACGATCAACGGAGATATTCCAGATCGCCAGGCTGGCCAGGAGCTCGCCGATAAATACGGCATCGATGGCGTCATGATCGGACGGGGGATTTTCCATAACCTATTTGCTTTCGAAAAAGAGCCGAGGGAACATGACAGCAAAGAATTATTTGATCTGTTGAGGCTGCACCTGGATCTGCATGATAAATATTCCACAGATATCGAGCCAATTGCATTTAAGCCGCTCCGCCGTTTCTTTAAGATCTATGTCCGCGGCGTCCGTGGAGTCGGTGAGTTAAGAAACCAATTGATGTACACGGAAACGACCGATGAAGTGCGTACCTTGCTCAATGACTTCGAGGCTGCGATAGAAGCAGAGCAACTGGCAGAGCCTGTAGAAAACAGCTGAATTTCGAATACCAGCTAATGTTATCAATAAAGACAAAGTTTAGTTGAATCTCTAGGCCTCGCATCCATTCAACAAATGGACGTGAGGCTTTTTTTGCTGAGAAACCCGATGGATTTCCTTCCATACAATGTGGAGGAGAAGAAAACCGTTGGAAATAAGAGGGTTAACTGTAAGTTGGATATGGTACAATCGATTTGAAAGATAGTGGAATTTTTTTATTGCATCTGTTTATTAAAATGGTAGTAGTGTATGAATCAGACACGAGTCCCAGGCACTTCAGCTTCAATGTAATGAAAGAAAGTAAAGTCTTTTAGAAATTCATTCAGAAGAAGGAGTTGTTTCGTGATGAAAAAGTATTTGGCTGAATTTATCGGTACGTTTATATTGGTATTCTTGGGTACAGGCACAGCAGTTGTATTGGGCGGTTACACAGGGGGGACGGACACAGGCTTTCTTGGGGTTCTAGCCATTGCACTTGCCTTTGGGCTTTCGATTGTTGCAGGCGCTTATGCCATCGGACATATTTCGGGATGCCATGTCAATCCGGCAGTTTCACTGGCCGTGCTGATATCAGGGAATATAACCGTTAAAGAGTTTGGTGGTTATGTCGTTGCACAGGTGTTGGGTGCATTTGCTGGGAGTTCGATCCTGGCCTTTGTCGCGGCAAGTTCGACAAGCTTAGAAGGATTTGGTGCAAACGGTTATGGCGAATTGAGTGCTGTGGGTTTAAATCTGCCAGGAGCTCTTGTCATTGAAGTCATCCTTACCTTCATCTTTGTCCTTGCCATTTTGGGCGTGACTTCTAGTAAGGCAACTTCCCACATGGGCGGAATTGTCATTGGTTTAACGCTGACCTTGGTGCATATCATCGGTATTCCGCTGACGGGTACTTCTGTAAACCCGGCAAGAAGCCTGGCTCCTGCGATTTTTGCGGGTGGAGATGCACTGGCTCAATTATGGGTATTCATTTTAGCTCCTCTTGTCGGAGCCGCGCTTGCAGCCATTGTCTTTAAGTCTTTCTTTGTGGTAAAAGAAGAGACTGGTATTGAAGTAGCTGGAGAGTCGGATATCGACTTAGCTAGAAAGTAAAAAAAGACTGCTTCCCATTTCGAATGGGGGAAGCAGTCTTTTTATGTCTGAGAGAACTTTTCCCATTCACAAATTCCTGATGAAAAAGATGATTTGAATATACATCTCAGCCATTTCGGTGGGAGTCTCAACCAATTCATTATCCAGCCATTGCTCGACCAAGCCTAAAAAAGCGGAGGTGGCAAATGAAGACAGGTAGTCATGTGGAACGGTAGCGCCTTTGAAGAAATTTTCGTTTTTCATCATTTTTTCCAGGAAATGCTCGACGAAAAAAAGCTTGAGCCGCTTGTGGAAGCCGACGTGGTTGTTGCTGCCTAAAAACACTTGGAAGGCGTCTGCATTCAATTGGATATAGCGGAATACCTCCACGGCATGGTTGGAAGTGTGTCCCTTTGCTGCTTCTGACAATAAAAAATCCGGTTGGAGCAGTTCCAAATGCATTTCCAGTCCGGCGAGCAAATTTTCCTCCATCTGGTCCAGCAGATCGTACTTATCCAGGTAATGGAGGTAAAAAGTACCTCTGTTTATATTCGCGGCCGTTGCAATATCCTGAACAGACACTTTCATGAAATTTTTGTCCTTAAGCAATTGAAGAAATTGCTGTTGGATTTTTTCTCTCGTCTTTGCATTCATTTCATCATAAACTGCTGTCATCCCATCACCTCCCAACCATTCAACAGGTGCACATCTTCTGTTTATTGCTTTCATTATATCAGGGACCTAAAATTAAGGTATACCACTGAACAGTGTGTTTAGTGGAATTTAGGGATAGGTGATGGAAATGAAGAAAGCGAATATCATTATGTGGCTTACAGTACTTATTGCGGCTGTCATGTTGGCGAAGGCGTTTATCTTAAATGAAGACATCAAACTTTTTTTACTAATCTTTTTTGGAATTGGATCGGGTCTGGCTTTCTTGCGTTTGTTTGTGAACAATTCAATCAAAAAGATGAAAGACAAGGATTGGAAAGTGAAGGTATTATTCTTCGCTGTACTGCTAGGGTTTGGCTTTCCGTTCCAATCCTGGTTTAGAAACGAAGTACTGTTTTCAATGGGTTCAGATTTTCTGGCAGGCAGCATCACCCTGCTGGTTGTTGGCCTGCTGTTTATGACAACTTTCTTTGGATATGCAGTGAATAAGTTTCATGTAGGAAATGCAGAGGAATAATGGAGAAGGCCGTTTGGAAGTTCAAGGAGTACTTCTAAACGGTCTTTTTAAAAAACAGAAGTCAGTTCTTTATTTAATTAACTGATTATTCTGTATTCTGTATTGATTTATTTTGAAAGCGCTTTTATAATAAGGGTGATATCAAATGTGCTGAGAAAGAACATTTGTAAAAGAGTTTTTAGGGTAGAAAATCGTGATCCGTACATCCTGTTTATACATATAGTGAGTTATCGTTTTCTGTTGATGCGAAAATCGGAGAAGGAGCGTGGATGATGAAAGTAGAAAAAGAGCTGGCGATTATTGAATTGGAGGCGACTTCAAAAGAAGAGGCATTGCAGTTATTGGGCAGCAAGCTGATCGAACAAGGCTATGTTAAAGAAAATTTCATCGAAAGCATACTCGAAAGAGAGAAAAACTATCCAACAGGGTTGCCGACAGAGCCTTTTGGCGTAGCGATTCCCCATACAGATGGCGATATGATCCATACATCAACAATCGCCTTTGCCAGTTTGAAGAACCCGGTCAAGTTCCTGATGATGGGAACAGACGATAAACTGGTCGAGGTGAAGCTGATTTTTATGCTCGCTTTAAAAAGTCCGGATGACCAATTGGAAATGCTGCAGAAGTTGATGGAATTGATACAAGACCCGGTAATGGTCTCAAAGCTGGTCCAGATCAAAAGCGTAGACGAACTCAATGGATTAGTAGAAGACAAGGTATAAAAATTACGGCATTTTCCCTTAGATATACTTTTTCATTCGATAGATGAAAATACAAGTCGAGGAGTGAAGTTGATGGGATTTTTACAATGGTTCGTGGATCTGGGCGCTTCTGTCTTACTGCCGATTTTGATTTTTATCTTTGCATTGGTGTTGGGAACCAAGCCCGGTAAAGCGCTGCGTGCCGGCATCATCGTCGGGATCGGGTTTGTGGGCATCAACCTGGTCATCGGATTGCTTGTTTCGAGTCTCGGGCCGGCCGCGCAATCAATGGTCGATAATTTTGGATTTCAATTAAACACCATCGATGTAGGATGGCCGGCAGCTTCTGCTATTTCCTATGGTACGTCTTTGGGGAGTCTCGCCATTCCATTGGGAGTCGGCGTCAATATTCTCCTCCTGACATTCGGTTTGACCAAAACGCTGAACGTTGATATTTGGAATTTTTGGCATGTGGCGTTCACTGGCTCGTTGGTCTATGCTTTGACCGGGGATTTTTGGCTGGGGCTTTTGACCATTATTGTTCACTTGATGCTTCTGTATTTGATGGCAGACGTCCTGGCGAAGCACATCGAGAAATTTTACGGTTTTCAGAACATCACGTTCCCGCATGGAACCTCAGCGCCGTCCGCTTTTGTCGCGATGCCGATGAACTGGGTTTTTGACCGGATCCCCGGCTTCAACAAGCTGGAGGCCGATCCGGAATCGATTCAAAAAAGACTCGGGATCCTCGGAGATTCCACCATCATCGGTGTATTGATCGGGATTCTGATCGGAATATTGGCTGGGTATGATGTTCCCAGCATCCTGCAATTGTCCATTCAGACTGGGGCCGTCATGGTCCTGCTTCCGAGAATGGTCGCTTTATTGATGGAAGGCTTGATACCGGTATCGGAGGCAGCCGGCGAATTTGTGAAAAAACGTTTCCCAGGAAGAGATCTCTACATCGGGATGGACAGTGCCTTAGCGATTGGCCATCCAGCAGTACTGTCCTCGGCTTTGTTGATTGTGCCGATCACCATTTTCATGGCCGTCTTGCTGCCGGGAAATTCCGTGCTGCCGTTTGCGGATCTGGCTTCCATTCCGTTCCTGATCTGTTTGATGGTTCCGATTTTCAGGGGGAACATCATCCGTACCGTAATCGGTGGATCGATATACATCGGAATTGGTTTTTACATTGCCACGTGGATTGCGCCGCTGTTCACAGAAGCTGCTATTGCTTCGAACTTTGAGATGGGCGAGAACACCAGCATTTCGTCATTGATCGACGGAGCGGTTTGGACAACCTTCGTTTTTGTCTGGATCCCAAGAATCCTCAGCTGGTATGGCATGATCGGATTGGGGCTATTGATCTTGTTCGGACTGATTTATCAAAACAAAATCAAGCCAAGACGACAGAAACAAACAGAAGCAACAGGAGAGGGAGAGGAACTTAAATGAAAAAGCTATTGATCATGTGCGGAACAGGAATCGCGACTTCGACGGTCGTGAAAGGAAAAGTGGAGCAATGGCTGAAGGACAATAACTTGAGCCAGGAAGTGAAGATTTATCAGTCGAAAGTCAGCGATGAAATCGGGCGGATTGATGAATACGATGTTGTGCTGTCGACTACCTTAGTGCCGGATAAGATAAAAGACAAAGTGATCGATGGGGTGCCGCTGTTGACCGGCATCGGCGTCGATAGCATGTACGATAAAGTACTGGCTGAGATCAAGCGCGAGTAATGCATACTGCTCAAAAGAAAAACCATCCCGTTGCGAAATCGATTCATTTCACAACGGGATGGTTTTATTTTGGGGTTAGAGGATTTAGAGCTCTTCCCCACGCGTCTCAATCACATGCTTATACCAATGGAACGAAAGCTTTTTCTTACGGTTCAGTCCGTCTTTATGATCGACGTAGATAAAACCGTATTGTTTTTTGAAGCCGTTCAGCCAGCTCAGCAGATCGATTGCCGACCAGGCATAATAACCTTTCAGGTTGATGCCCTGCTGGATGGCTCTTTTAATGACCTTCAAATGCTCTTCAATGTATTTGATGCGCGGGACATCGACGATTTCGCCATCGATGATCGGGTCTTCATCGCCCAGCCCGTTTTCTGTAACATACATTTTGACGTCGCCGTAGCGCGCTTTCAGCATATGGAGCCCGTCCAAAAATCCTTGTGGCGAGATTTCCCAACCCCATTTGGTATAGGTTTTATCATCCATTTTGACTGTCCGGTAATAGCCGTCGAAAGAAGGGCTGCCGGGAACCAAGGTGGAGGTTTCTCTTGAGTGTTCTATCGAAGAAACTGCTTCATGGATTTTCTCCACTCGGATGGGCTGGTAATAATTGAGTCCGATGAAATCGTTATTGTCGGCATTTCTCCGCAAGGTGTCCAGTTCTTCCTGTGTCCAGTCGGGGGTCCATCCTTTTTCATCCAGTTGCTTGACCACATAGGGAGGATACTCGCCTTTTAAGATGGGATCGTAATACCAGTTCGTCTCGTATTCATTGGCGTGCTGTGCAGCTTTCATGTTGTCTTCGCGATTGTCGACGCTATAGGCTGGAAGGAATACGTGGGTAATGCCGATTTCGCCGTATTGCCTCAGCTTTTTATAGGATTCCACTGCCATGGCATGGGCGTAGAAGACGTTATGGGTCGCCTGGAAATATTTCTTTTCGTCGTTTTGGATGCCTGGCGGATGGGCGCCTTTCAAATAGCCTAATCCGCAGAACATGACGGTTTCGTTGAAGGTGATCCAATGTTTGACCCGATCGCCGAAGGAACGGAAACAGGTTTCTGCATAGTTGACGAACGCTCTGGCTGTCCGTTTATTGGTCCACCCGCCATCTTCTTCAAGCGTCAGCGGCAGATCCCAATGATACAACGTAACGAAAGGGACAATGCCGTACTTCAGGCATTCGTCAATCAGGTTGTTGTAGAATTCCAGGCCTTTTTCATTCACTTCGCCATCACCGTCAGGGAAAATACGCGCCCACGAGACAGAAAAACGATACGATTCCAGGCCCATCTCCGCCATTAAACGGATGTCTTCTTTATACCGGTGGTAATGGTCGACGGCGATATCGCCGTTTGTTCCTTCATATGTTTTGCCGGGAATCTTGGAAAAAACGTCCCAGTTGGTCGGCCCTTTGCCGTCTTCATCAGAAGCGCCTTCCACCTGATAGGAAGCGGAAGCTGCGCCGAATAAAAAATCATGTGGAAACTTCAGTTGAACTTCATCATTTTTCATAGTAAAAGCCCTCCATCTGCATTTGTTAATTGAATTATAGCAGTAGAGAGCAGAGAGCGAGAAATAAAGGCGTGTGGAGGAACTTGAAGCAATTCTTTCCACCGTGCATAAGTATTTCTACAAATTGACTTCGCTTAACGGAATGGGTATATTAAATGGCGAAGAAGATGATAGGAGTGAACCGTTTGACCCCGGACGTGGAATTACAGAACTTGGATTTGATTGACTTATTGAGCGAGCGCCATATCGCAACACGGAGAATTTCGGAAAGCGCATGGAATGACGCAAGCGAAATCCATATTTCAAACTCTGAATGGTATATCATGGCCAAAATCTATAAAAAGCAGCCCACCATTGCATCTGTCACTAAAAATGTGGACATTTCCCGCCAAGCGATTCATAAATTCATTAAAAACCTGGCAGCCAAAGGTTTGGTGGAAGTGCAGAATGTGGAGAACAATAGAAAAGAAAAATGCATTCGCTTAACGGCTTTAGGAGAAGAATACTACGAGAAACACGAAGCGCTGAAAATTCAGCTGGAAAATAAAATTGCAGAAAAAATCGGCAAAGACCAAATGAAAGTCCTCAAAGATCTGTTAAGAGCCGATTGGGGAATCTAACCCGAACTGAAGAACGCCCTGCTTCATCAATCCATTGATGAAGCAGGGCGTTCTTTTTTATAAGGAATGTCCAATATGGACTTTTTATGAGGTAGGAAGCGGTTGATCATTCTTGATCAGGTCATTGATCTGCTTATTGATTTCTTCAAAGCTGGTGTCCAAAGCACGGGCAAGTTCTTTAAAGAGAATGATCTGCGTGTTATTCAGCAGTTTGTAGTCGCGTTCGTAAAGTGTCGTCTTCTCAAGCTGGGCATCGAATTTTTTGCGCATCAAGGTATTGACGACTTTTGCGATCTGCAGGCGATCTCCTGAATTGATGAGCTCAGAATATTGCTTCAGCCGTGAGTTTGGCTGTGTTTCCCATTCGGCCCCATCCTGTTTGAAGCTTTCGACGATAGCAAGGGCTTCTTCTTTCTGGAGGAGCTTCAGCATGACCACCTTTTCGTTATCGACAGGTGTGCTGATGGTCACTAAGGTATTCTCCAAAGGATGCAATTTATAATATTTTTTCGTGACACCTGAAACTGTTTCGTCACGAATATCGTCAATTCTACATAGGCCATGGGCGGAATAAATGATGTGGTCTCCAATAGTGAACATTTTTTTCCTCCTAAAATATATCTCAACTTCCTTTATTATAACACAAGTCCACCTAATTGTAAACTTAGTTGACAATTAAGCGGAGCGCTTTTGAAAAGACATACAAATGTCATGGAAAACTGGGTTAGAACAGGCAGAAGCAGGGAATTATAATACGAGGCGACTTACGGGCTGCCAAAGTGGAGGTATAAGAAAAATGAAGACGATAGAAGAAGCAAAGCGTTTGATCATCGCCGAAAAACTGAAGCATTATAATGAGCGCTTGGCTGACATGGAGCGGGATTTACAGTTTTTCTATGAAGAGTCAATAGACGATGAAGAGTCCCTTAAAATCATCATGGATCTGCAGGATAAAGTGAAGCAATTAAAAGCAGTGAAAAATAAAGAAAGCCATGAGGCAGTCACTTGAAACTGTCTTTTTTGCTGTCTTCAGGTAAGTCTGATTGATGCGCGATAATGTGCTATTATTAGTAGTGGATTTATTGTGGATATGGACTATCACCGGAACTTAACAGGAGGCAAATACAATGGATAACAATGATTTATTGATCAGACTGCGCTATGCGCTGGATATAAAAAACAATGACATGGTCGAAATCTTCAAATTGGGCGGCGTTGAACTGAGCAAGGAAGAAGTGCTGAAAGTGCTGACGAAAACGCCTGAAAGCGATGAGGAAGACAATGACAGCATCTGGGCCGAACAGGAAACCGACGATTACATCAAAGCGGACGATCATCTATTTGAGTCGTTCTTGAATGGTTTCATCATTTTCAAACGAGGACGTCAGGAGCCGAAACCGGGACAGCCTGAAATCCCAGCATTGACGAACGAGCGCTCCAACAACCTATTGCTGAAGAAAGTGAAAATCGCTTTGCAGCTCACGAGTGAAGATATGCTGGAGATTTGGGATTTGGCTGGTGTAACCGTATCAAGAGGTGAGCTGGGTGCACTGCTCCGGAAAGTGGGCCACAAAAACTATAAAGAATGCGGCGATCGCTACGCACGGAACTTCCTTAAGGGCTTGGCGATCAAGTATAGAAAATGAGCTGGTTAACAGATCTATAAGCGGTAGGGGTGAAAGGGTTCGGGAAGAGTTATTCCGAATCCTTTTTTTCAGTTGCGAGCAGCTGCAATTCATGGAGAGTTTCTTGCTGAGTCTCTTCCTGCATAAACGATTCAGCAAGAAAGCTGCGCAAGTATTCTTCTTTCCGGCTTTTAGAAAGCTGGGTTTGTTTCAGGAGTTGTCTGGCTTCAAAAAGAAATTCAAGATAGTGTTCGTAGCTTTCGTCAAACTGAGTCTGCAGATCCTGTTTGATTTTTTTCGCAAGCATAGGACTGGCGCCATTCGTTGAAACCGCGATGCTCAATTTGCCTCTTTTGAAATGAGCCGGAAAATGAATATTTCCAGACTCGGCGTCAGTGGAAGCATTGATCAGGCAGTGCGGAGGTGCAGCTTCTCTTGCGGCCGCGTTGACAACGGGGTCATCGGTGGCGATGATCATCATGAAAGCCTCTTCAGCCTCTTTTGGGTCGAAGTTTTTTGGTTTCCATTGGATTTTACCTTCTTCAGCCCACTGCTTTATTTCCGGTGTCACGGAGGGACTGATTACGGTCAGCACAGCTCCACTGTCCAGCAAAGCGTTCAGCTTCCGTTTGGCGATGCGTCCGCCGCCCACTACAATCACTTTTTTTTCTGCCAACTCAATCATGATGGGAAGTACCGTCATCTTCTCCGCCTCCTTACCTCTCCTAATACTATCAAAAATATTCCTCTCTGCGTTGAACAGAAACTATTCATCAGCTAATCAAAATAATTTTGCTTGCGCTAGCCTTTGGCAGGGCAGCTTTCCTGGAAAAAGTCTAAAAAAAAATTAAAACATAGTTTGACACTCGGAATAGTCTATTATATACTTTGTGAAATCAAACATTTCAAACAATTCTCATCAAAATTGAATATGCGTTCTTATCAAGAGAGACGGAGGGATTGGCCCTTTGATGTCTCAGCAACCCTCCTATAAGGAAACGGTGCTAACTCCAATAGGCTTCATCAGCCTAGAAGATAAGAAGATTGTTTTGTTTTTCCGGACCTTCTTCTTGTCGAAGAGGGTCCTTTTCTTTTTGTTCGAACGCTTTGGAAGTTTGGTTTCAGAATGGTTTCGAAATGAACAGCGCAATTCAAAACTAACCTTGGAGGTAATGAAATGACTAGTAGAGCACACGGTGGAGATTTGGTAAACAGACAGGTGACAGGCACGGAAAGAGAAAAGGCCTTGAAAAATGCAGAATCGCTTTCTTCATTATTCGTTTCGGATTGGGCGATCTCGGATCTCGAACTAATCGGCATCGGAGGCTTCAGCCCATTAACCGGTTTCCTTGGACAAAAAGATTATGAAAGTGTGGTACATACATCGCGCCTCAGCAATGGCACGGTTTGGAGCGTGCCAATTACACTGTCGGTCACCAAAGAAGAAGCGGACAGCTACCAAGTCGGCGACGAAATTGCGCTGAAAGGCGAAGACGGTGTGATTTACGGAACACTCGCACTGAAGGAGAAATACGCTTACGACAAACGGTTGGAAGCGGAAAAAATCTACGGAACGACCGAAGAAGCACATGCAGGTGTTAAGAAATTATACGAACGCGGCGATGTGTACCTGGCCGGACCGATCACTTTATTGAATCGTCCGGATCACAGCGAATTTGAAGAGTTCCATTTGGATCCGGTTGAAACGCGTCAGTTGTTCCAGGATTTGGGCTGGAAGACGATTGTCGGTTTCCAGACGCGCAACCCGGTGCACCGGGCACATGAGTACATCCAGAAAGCAGCATTGGAAGTGGTTGACGGATTGCTGTTGAACCCCCTCGTGGGCGAAACGAAATCCGATGATATTTCAGCAGCGGTACGGATGGAAAGCTACCAGGTCATCTTGAAGCATTACTATCCTGCAGATCGTGCGCGCCTGGCCATCTATCCTGCAGCAATGCGCTATGCGGGACCGAAAGAAGCGGTTCTTCACGCCATCGTCCGCAAGAACTACGGGTGTACACATTTCATCGTTGGCCGCGACCATGCCGGTGTCGGCGATTATTACGGCACATACGAAGCGCAGGAATTCATCAGCCAGTTCGAAGACGAACTGGGCATTCAAATCTTCAAATTCGAGCATTCATTCTACTGCAATACATGCGAAAACATGGCAACAGCGAAAACCTGCCCGCATACGGCAGAAAATCATGTCCATTTGAGCGGTACGAAAGTGCGTGAATTGCTTCGCAACGGGGAGAAGCCACCGAAACAATTTTCCCGTCCGGAAGTGGCGGATGTTCTTATCAAAGGCTTGCGGGAGACCGTAGTAAGTAACTAAGTTGAAGGATGGTTGCCCATGTCAGTCGAAATGATTTTTGTACTAATTGTCATCGTTGCTATGGTCAGTGCCTTGCTGTTTGAAGTCGCCCGTCCGGATATGATCGTGTTCTCTGCATTGGTGGTTTTGCTGCTGTCAGGGATTTTAACGACAGAAGAAGCATTGCGCGGCTTTTCCAATCCAGGAATGCTGACGATTGCATTATTGTTCATCGTTGTCGGTACCGTACAAAAGCATGGCCTGATTGACCAGATGATGATCGGCTGGCTGAACAAGGGCAAAAGCCTGAAAGGGTCATTGTTCCGTATTTTTCTTCCGCTCCCGCTATTTTCGGCTTTCTTGAATAATACGCCGATTGTTGTGACATTGACGCCATTATTGAAGAAATGGTGTGAAGAAAGGAATATTGCACCATCCAAGGTGTTGATTCCTTTATCGTATGTAACGATTTTAGGAGGCACCATCACCTTGATGGGAACCTCGACGAACCTAGTTATTCACGGCATGCTGATCGATTACGGACTGCCAGGATTTTCCCTGTTCCAATTGGCGATTGTCGGCATTCCGATCACCATTGTCGGCTTGATCTATTTATTTACCGTCGGCAATATGCTATTGCCTGAAAATAAGGGGTTCAGCAAGAAGGTCGCTGAAGACTCCCGGAAATACATCGCTGAAATGAGAGTGGAAGAGACGTTTCCATATACCGGTCAAACGGTTGAAGAAGCGAAGCTCCGTGATTTGAAGGGACTGTACCTGATTGAAATCATTCGGAATCATGCCCGGATTTCATCGGTCAGTTCCAAAACCGTTATCCAGGCTGGAGATCGCCTGAT
Organism: uncultured Planococcus sp.; assembly: GCF_947501725.1. Classification (NCBI taxonomy): domain Bacteria; kingdom Bacillati; phylum Bacillota; class Bacilli; order Caryophanales; family Caryophanaceae; genus Planococcus; species uncultured Planococcus sp. The sequence goes on from NZ_CANMXD010000002.1 coordinate 25,424, forward strand.
TTTTACAGGACTTATTTCCACCATTGCCGATTTGCAAAAAAGAAAAGGCCTGACATTGAAGACGGGAACCGATCTTCAGTTGGAAGATTTGAAAAATGGCAATACACAGCTTGCGGAAGCAGTGGTTTCCCATGAATCTTCGCTGCTGTCGAAGACCATCAAGCAATCCCAATTCCGTTCGCGCTATGATGCCGGTGTTATGGCCGTTCATCGCAATAATGAACGCATCAAAAGCAAAGTGGGCGATATCATTCTGCGGCCGGGCGATACGCTGCTGCTGCTCGCCGGAACGGGTTTTGTGGAAAAGTACCAGCAGTCCAATGACTTTTATGTCGTCTCTTCCATGAAGACACCGAAATCCCTGCAGGAAAGCCGATTCGTGGGTTGGTTTTCATTGCTGGTGCTACTGGGCGCCATTATCCTGGTTGTTGTCGGTTGGTTGAGCATGTTCAAAGCCATGGCATTGGCAGTGCTGATTTTGCTGGTGACTAAATCGATTTCAATGGAAGACGCTAAAAACGATGTGCAGTTCAATGTACTTCTGCTGATCGCCAGTGCATTCGGAGTTGGGGCAGCTATGACCAAAACGGGTTTGGCACAATGGGCGGCAGACGGGCTGTTGGCAATCGGCCAACCATTCGGCCTGCTGGCCATCCTGATTTTAGTTTATCTGCTGACCAGCATCTTTACAGAATTGATCACCAATAGTGCGGCGGCGGTCCTGATGATACCAATCGGCATTGAAATGGCCAGCAATCTGCAGCTTGACCCAATGGGCTTTGCCGTCATTATCGCTATTTCCGCATCCGCCAGTTTCATCACACCAATCGGCTATCAGACCAATTTGATCGTCTATGGACCGGGTGGCTATAAATTCACAGATTACGTCAAAGTAGGGACACCCCTTAGTATTCTAGTCATGTCGGTTACCATTGGAATCGTATACTATTACTGGTTTTAGGAGGAGAAAAAATGAGCAAATCAACGAATATCGTTTGGCATGAATCCAGTGTTACAAAAAAGGATAGACAGAAATTGAATAATCACAAAAGCGGGGTCTTGTGGTTTACGGGATTATCGGGCTCAGGGAAATCGACGGTATCCGTTGCTCTGGAAAAAGAGATCCACGCACTTGGAATCCGCACCTACCTGTTGGATGGAGACAATGTCCGCCACGGGTTGAATAAAAACCTGGGATTCAGTCCGGAAGACCGGACTGAAAACATACGCCGCATCGGTGAAGTCGGAAAATTGATGAGCGATGCCGGGGTATTGACTTTGACCGCTTTCATTTCTCCGTATCAGGAAGACCGCGATCAAGTCCGTGCGCTGCTTGAAGAAGATGAGTTTATCGAAATTTTTGTGAAGTGCAGTGTGGATGCTTGTGAAGCACGCGATCCGAAAGGCCTGTATAAAAAAGCCAGAGCCGGAGAAATCAAAGGGTTTACCGGCATCGATGCACCCTATGAAGAACCGGTGAAACCTGAAATCGTCATTGAAACCGATAAGCAGTCACTGGAAGAATCGGTTCAAGTGATTATCGATTATTTGAAGAAAACAGGCTACCTGGGCTAATGGCAAGTGGCATTGACCTGAATCGACTGCTCGAAATCAGCCTCTCAGCAGGCCGGGAAATCATGGCGGTTTATGGGCAGGAACTGACTATTGAGGCAAAAGCGGACGATTCGCCGCTGACGATCGCAGATCAGCGGTCTCACCGCGTAATTGATGCAGGGCTGAAGAACATCTATCCGGAAATACCGGTGCTGAGCGAAGAGGGCAGTGAAATTCCTTATGAAGAACGGAAAAACTGGAAGCGGTTTTGGCTTGTGGATCCACTTGACGGCACCAAGGAATTCATCAAACAGAACGGCGAGTTTACAGTTAACATCGCATTAATAGAAGGAAACTATCCAGTTCTCGGCGTTATTTACGTGCCGGCGACCGATGTATTCTATTTTGGTGAAGACAATAAGGGCGCCTATAAACTGGAAGATGCTTCTGCTGAAAGGTTTGAAAACGTTGATGTAATGCGTGAAAAAAGCATTTCCCTATCCGCTGAAAAAACGGGGGATAAAACCCGGATCGTCACGAGCCGCTCTCATATGTCGGCTGAAACACATGAATTTATTGAACGGCTGGCCAATGAAGGGCAATCGATTGAACGTGTATCGGCTGGCAGCTCTCTGAAATTTTGCCTGGTGGCCGAAGGGCAGGCGGATTATTACCCGCGCTTTGCGCCGACGATGGAATGGGACACAGCTGCTGGACAAGCGATTGTCGAAGCGGCAGGCGGACTCGTGCAATGCGCCAAAGATCAAAGCCGATTTTCCTATAACCAGGAAAGCCTGACAAATGGCTGGTTTTTGGCAGCAGGAAAGAACTCATGATTTTGAAGAGCCAAGAAAAGGAGAAAGAAAAATAACACGAGTAAATAAATGATATTTTCAGAGTTTTATTGACAGTTATCTTTTATTGCTTTAGTATTTAGACAAATCATAAAACCTAGTAAACTTATAAGGTATTTCTTATCACGAGAGGTGGAGGGACTGGCCCTTTGAAGCCTCGGCAACAGCTTCAGTCTTTGACTGGGGATAATGTGCCAATTCCAGCAGGTCCCGAACGGATCTGGAAGATAAGAAGACAGGCTTGCTGCAATTGCGCATTGGCTCCCTCTCTTCTTGTTCCATTGGAAGAGAGGGTTTTTATTTTATATTTTATGGCAGGAAATTTATTGTTTTGCTTTCGAAGAAATCGTTCTAGGCGGAATATCTAAAGCATAGTAGTAATTATTGAAAATGCTTAAATCAATTCATGAAAGTTTGAAGGAGGAAGTTAGGATGAGCCACGCTGTTTCGTACGAGCAATTTACTGGAGATCCATTTAAGGAACTGGCACCGACCGATACGCTGAAAGGTGCCGCTGATATTCTGGAATGGGCCTATGATTCCTATGGAGAGAATATTGTCTATGCCTGCAGCTTCGGAGCGGAGGGCATGGTATTGATCGATCTTATTTCCAAGGTGAAAAGCGATGCGGAAGTGGTGTTCCTGGACACCGACGTCCACTTCAACCAAACCTATGAATTGATTGAACGGGTTAAGAAGCGCTACCCGAAATTGAACATCCGCATGAAAAAACCGGAATTGACGCTGGAAGAGCAAGCCAGCCAGTTCGGCGATGAACTGTGGAACAGCCAGCCGGATAAATGCTGCGATATCCGTAAAGTCAAACCGCTTGAACAGACCCTCTCCGGTGCACAGGCATGGATTTCGGGCTTGAGAAGAGAACAGTCGGAAAGCCGCAGCAAAACGGATTTCATCAATAAAGACAACCGCTTCAAATCTGTTAAGGTTTGCCCGCTGATCCACTGGACATGGGACGATGTTTGGCAGTATATCCAACTGAACGGCCTTGAATATAATATTTTGCACGATGAAGGCTATCCGAGCATCGGCTGCAAACATTGTTCATTCGCCGTGACAACGGATGGCGACAGCCGCGACGGAAGATGGAAAGGTTTTGCGAAAACCGAATGTGGCCTGCATACATAATAAGGCCAGCAGGATGATGGAAATCAACGATCAGAAAATGGCGGAATCTTCGTTTCTCTGGTTAAAAAAAGGAGTCTAGGAAGCTTATGAAAAAAGTTTATTTAGTTGGTGCAGGTCCAGGCGACCTTGATTTGATTACAGTGAAAGGGTTGAAGGCCATCCAGAAGGCTGATGTCATCCTTTATGATCGCTTGATAAACCAGGAATTGCTGGACGAAGCGAAAGAACACGCGCAATTGATCTATTGCGGCAAAAAACCCGATAACCATTCATTGAAACAGGAAGAAATCAACGAGCTGCTTTGCCGGTTTGCGCTGCAGGGCAAAACCGTGACACGCCTGAAAGGCGGCGACCCATTTGTTTTTGGGAGAGGCGGAGAAGAAGCGGAAGCACTGGTGGACCATAATATTCCGTTTGAAATTGTTCCGGGAATCACAGCGGGGATCGCGGCGCCAGCCTATGCAGGAATCCCGGTCACCCACCGCGATTACAGTTCGTCCGTAGCTTTTATTTCAGGGGTCAGCAAAGTCGGCGTCGATCAGGATGAATATTGGGAGCATGTCGTTAAAAGTATGGATACATTGTGCATCTATATGGGCGTCAGCAAGCTTCCGGAAATCTGCGGCCGTTTGATGCGCCATGGGTTGAAACCGACGACACCGATTGCATTGATTGAATGGGGTACGACAGAACGGCAGCGGACAGTTACTGGAACGCTTGAGGACATTGTTCGAAACGCCAAGGATTTCGAGAACCCATCGATGATCGTGGTGGGGGAAGTGGTCCGCTTAAGAGACAAATTGCAATGGTATGAGCAGCTGCAGGACGAACAGCAATTCCAGCTTGCCGCCCATGTTGGATAAGGAGATGGTGATATGCAAGCTGTTTTATATGTAAGCCACGGAAGCCGTGTGAAGGAAACACGCCAGGAAGCGATGGCGTTTATGGAGCAGGTTCACTTAAAAGTTGATGTGGCTCTACATGAAACCTGCTTTTTGGAGTTGGCTAGTCCCGATATTGGCGAAGGGATCGACAGTCTAGTCGAACAGGGCGCTACAGCGATTGCCGTCGTTCCAGTTCTGCTTCTGAGTGCCGGACATTATTACGAAGACATTCCAGATGAAGTCAAAAAATCGACATCGCGCTATCCGGACATCCGCTTTACGTATGGAAAACCGCTGGGCGTGCAGGACCGGCTCGTAGAGATTTTAGCCGAACGTCTACAGGAAACGGGCGTGCAACGCTTGCCTGAAGCGAAGGTCCTATTGGTTGGAAGAGGCGGGAAAAGCTCGGAAATCACCCGTTCGGTTGAGGAGATTGCTGCGAAACTGGCAGTGAAAGCAAATGTGGCGAATGTGGACGTCTGCTATTTGGCTGCAGCTGACCCGTCGTTTGATGAAGGATTGCAAGCTTCCATCAATTCCGGCAGCAAACAGATTTTCGTTGTCCCTTATTTATGGTTCACCGGACTTCTGGTGAAATCGATGCAGAAGAAAATCAGCGGATTGTCGTCAGATGAACAGCAGATTATCTTATGTGGATATTTAGGCGATCATCCATCTATGGTGGATGCCCTCGCAGAACGCGTGCATGAAGCGCTGCAAAACGAGCAGCAGCCGGCATGGTGAACGGCGGAAGGAGAGATTGAATATGAATGGATTGGCCGGAAAGAAAATAGGTGTGGCAGCCGTACGTGCCGCAAAAGAAATCAGCCTGCTCATTGAAAAGCAGTCCGGCACTCCTGTCATTCTCCCGATTCAGGGAAGGCAGAGGCTAAACGAAGACATCAGCGCACAGAACATCACGGATTTTTTAGCCGAATCTTTTGACTGGGCCATCTTCACGACCGGCATCGGAGCAAGAACATTAACGGATTCAGCAGAAAGCATCGGCCTTCAATCACGTTATATCGATAAACTGAAAGAAACAAAATTGGCCGTTCGCGGCAGCAAAACGATGAAGTGGATCAAAGAATATGGTTTAGAGCCGATCCATGTTTCAGCAGATGGAACAATGGACAATCTATTAGCAGCGTTAGATGAAGAGTATAAAGGCAAAAGCCCACAGCGGATCTTCTTGCAGGCCTATGACCAGGACGACGATAAGCTGAAAAGCATATTGGAGGAAAATGGCCATACCGTCTACTTATCCCGCCCTTATTCCTACGAAAAACCAGACGCTCTCGTAGTGGAGCAGTTGAAGCAATCCATCATCGAACAGTCCTTGGACGCCATTGTCTTTACCAGTAAAACGCAGGTCCGGAATATATTCACTGATCCAGATCAAAGCAAGCAGCTGATCGAGGCTTTCAATGACCAGGTGCTGGCAGTAGCCGTCGGCAAAGTCACCGCCAAGGAGCTCGAAAGCAATGGCATCAAACAAGTGCTGCAGCCCGAACATCAAAAGATGGGGGCGATGATCGTAGCGATTGACCATCATTACCGCGAGCAGCCTGTGTGAAGATAGACACCATAGATTGATGATTGTTTGCTTCATATCTTAATTAAGTAAACAGCAATTTATCTTATATTTGTTTCTAACTGCACAACTCTTAGAAGAAAGAGCGGAGGGTGGTGACTCCTGGGGGAGCAGCGAAGCTCCGAAATCCACTCGGGCAGCAGCCCGAGTTAGTTCGGCGCAAGCCCCCCGGAAAGCATACACCCGTAGTGATTTCTTCAACCCAACGCTTCTTATTGTGAATTAATTACAAAAAATAAACTAATTTCGAGGTGAAACAATTTGCAATTGCAGACAATGAACAGTCCATTCGATCAGGAACAGGTAGAGCTTATCAATCGCTTATTGCCGATGCTGACCGACAATCAGAAAATTTGGCTGAACGGCTATCTGGCCGGGTCCCAGTCAGCTGCTACAGTGGCCGTACAGGAACAACCGGGATTGGAATGGTACGCCCAGCAAGGCGGCGCACCTGTCGCTACCCGTGAAATCACTATTTTAGTCGGATCCCACACAGGCAACTGCGAATCGGTCGCCAAAGAGGTTTCGAAAAAATTGCAGGACAAAGATTACCAGGTGAAGCTCACGCCGATGGATGAGTTTAAACCGAAGGACCTGAAGAAAGTCGAAGATTTGCTGGTCATCACCAGTACGCATGGAGACGGCCACCCGCCCGATAATGCCCTTGCCCTCTATGATTTCCTATATAGCAAGCGGGCGCCTAAGCTTGAAGATGTCCGTTTCTCGGTACTGGCTCTTGGTGACAGCTCTTATGAGTTTTTCTGCCAGACAGGCAAAGATTTCGATAAGCGCCTGGAGGAATTGGGTGCCAACCGGATCCACGCACGCGTGGATGCCGATCTGGACTTTGAAGAACCGGCAGAAGAATGGTTTGACGGTGTTTTCAGTGTCCTGAATAAAGACAGAGAAACAGATCGTCCGGGCGCTCCAGCAGCTGCTTCAGGTACGCAGCAAACTGCACCGGCTGAACAGCCGGCTTATTCCCGCAGCAATCCGTTCAACGCGGAAGTTTTGGAGAATATCAACTTGAATGGCCGTGGTTCGAATAAGGAAACGCGCCACCTGGAACTGGATCTGGAAGGCTCGGGCCTGCAATATGAGCCGGGCGACAGTTTGGGGATCGTTCCTGAAAACGAAGATCAACTGGTTGACCAATTGATCGCTGCAGCAGGATGGAATCCGGAAGACACGGTCTCCATCAATAAGCAGGGCGATACAAGCTCCCTGCGCGACGCTTTGATCACTACTTTTGAAATCACCAGCCTATCGAAGCCTTTGCTTGAAAAAGCTGCAGCTTTTGCAGAAGGCAATGCCTTGGCCGATCTATTGGAGCCCGAAAACAAAGAACAGCTGCAGGCTTATATCTATGGAAGAGACCTGATCGACTTAACGAAAGATTTCGGTCCGTGGCAAACGCCTGCTGCTGAATTCATTAAAATACTGCGCAAAATACCGGTTCGCCTGTATTCGATTGCCAGCAGTTCCAAAGCAAATCTGGATGAAGTGCATCTGACTGTAGGTGCTTTGCGCTATGAAGCGAATGGGCGGAAACGGACAGGCGTCTGCTCGACACAATGCGCAGAACGCTCAGAAGCCGGCGCAAGCTTGCCGGTGTTCATCCAAAGCAATAACAATTTCCGTTTGCCTGAAAATCCGGAAACGCCGATCATCATGATCGGTGCCGGAACAGGAGTCGCCCCTTACCGTGCCTTTATGGAAGAACGCGAAGAAACGGATGCTCAGGGAGACGCATGGCTGTTCTTCGGTGAACAGCATTTCGTCACCGATTTCCTTTACCAGACCGAATGGCAAAGATGGCTGAAGGATGGCGTTCTGACGAAAATGGATGTTGCCTTTTCCCGTGATACGGCTGAAAAGATTTATGTGCAGCACCGTTTGATGGAAAAAAGCCAGGAAGTGTATCAATGGCTGGAAGCCGGCGCGAATGTCTATATCTGCGGCGATGAAAAATACATGGCCAAAGATGTCCATGCTACGCTAGCGGCCATTTTGGAGCAGGAAGGCAATATGAGTGCGGAACAAGCGGAAGAATATCTGACTTCGATGCGCAGCGACAAACGTTATTTGCGCGATGTTTATTAAGCAGAACCGCTCAACATTGAAAGGGGCTTATCATGAAAATTAAAGAGTTGACTGACATAGAAGGCACTCCAAGTGAAATGGAGGTCATTAAAGATAGAACCAATTATTTACGGGGCAATATTGAACAAAGCTTTGCGGAGCGCCTGACGGCTTCGATTCCGGATGAAGACACCAAGCTGTTGAAATTCCATGGCAGCTATATGCAGGATGACCGGGATATCCGCAACGAACGTGCCCAGCAGAAGCTTGAGCCTGCCTACCAATTCATGATCCGTGTCCGGCTGCCGGCAGGTGTGGCAACGCCGCATCAATGGCTGACGATGGACAATCTGGCCAACACGCACGGCAACGGCACGTTGAAGCTGACGACGCGCCAAACCTTCCAAATGCATGGCATCCTGAAATGGAATATGAAGAGCACGATCCAGGAAATGAACAATGCCTTGATGGACACAATCGCCGCGTGCGGCGACGTCAACCGGAATGTCATGTCGACATCCAATCCATATCAGTCGGATGTGCACGGAGAAGTTTATGACATTTCCCGTGAATTAAGTGAACACCTGCTGCCGAAAACAAGAGCTTATCATGAAATTTGGCTGGACGAAGAAAAAGTTGTCGACAGCAATGAAGCAGAAGAAGTGGAGCCGATGTACGGGCGCTATTATTTGCCTAGGAAATTCAAGATCGGTTTTGCGATTCCACCTGCCAATGATGTCGATATCTATTCGCAGGATCTCGGATTTATCGCCATCTTGAAAGACGGCAAGCTGCAGGGCTTCAACGTGACAGTCGGAGGCGGAATGGGTATGACGCATGGTGATACCGCCACGTATCCGCAATTGGCGCGTGTCATTGGCTTCTGCCCGCCGGACAAAGTCAATGAAGTCGGTGAAAAAATTCTTACGATTCAGCGTGACTACGGCAACCGGACGGACCGGAAAAATGCCCGTTTCAAATACACTGTCGACAGACTGGGCCTTGATTGGATCAGAAATGAACTGAACACGCGCTTAGGCTGGGAGATTGAACAAGAGCGACCGTTCCAATTCGACCGAAACGGCGACCGGTATGGCTGGATTGAAAGCGATGGGAAATGGCATTTGACGTTATTCATCGAGAACGGCCGCGTCAAAGATTTTGATGGCTACCCATTGATGACAGGACTTCGCGAAATTGCCCATGTCCACACGGGGGAATTCCGCCTGACTGCCAACCAGAACTTGATCATCAGCAATGTTACGGCAACAAATAAAGAGAAAATCGATGCCTTGGTTGAGAAATACGGCTTGACCGACGGCAAAGAAAATTCAGCGCTGCGCCAGAACTCGATGGCGTGTGTGGCTTTGCCGACTTGTGGTTTGGCAATGGCTGAAGCCGAGCGGTACTTGCCGGTGCTGATCAGCAAGATCGAAGATACGCTGGACGAAGCTGGTCTGCGTGATGAAGAAATCATCATCCGCATGTCGGGCTGCCCGAATAGCTGCTCACGCCCTGCACTTGGGGAAATCGGTTTTATCGGCAAAGCGCCCGGCAAATACAATATGTATTTGGGTGCGGGCTTTGCAGGCGACCGCCTGAACAAGATGTACCGCGAGAATATCGGAGAAGAAGAAATTTTAGCGACACTCAAGCCGATTTTCTTCCAATTCGCCAAAGAGCGCGAGGAAAACGAACATTTTGGTGATTTCGTCATCCGTGCCGGTTATGTGGCGCCGGTCACATCAGGCCTCAATTTCCATAGCTGAAATCAAATAAGATCCATTCAATAGCCCGGGGGTGATTTCCGGGCTATTGTTGTCAGGAAAATCAAAGGGAGAGGAGTGCTCAATTTGAAATACAGTTATGTTTCCCATCTTTACTGCCCGAAATGCGAGGCTACATACGATACAGAACAGCAGCATCAATTATGTACATGCGGTTCACCGTTACTGGTGGATTACCATTGGGATGAATTGAAAGCCGCTTTGAATCCGGAAGAGTTATTGAAAAGGCAACCTACCTTATGGAGATATCATGAAATGCTGCCAGTCGAAGACGAAGCGAATGTAGTATCGCAAGGCGAAGGCATGACGCCTTTGATCGCGATGCCGACCCTTGGCAAGGATATGGACGTAGAAAACCTCTATATGAAAGACGAAGGGCTGATTCCAACCGGCACATTCAAAGCCAGGGGAGCGGCAGTGGGGATTTCGAAAGCTAAAGAAGTCGGCGTCAAGGAGTTCGCGATGCCGACAAACGGCAACGCGGGTGCTGCCTGGGCGCTTTACGGCGCGAAAGCTGGCATCCGATCGACCATCGTCATGCCGCAGGATGCACCGAAAATCACCCGCAATGAAGTGGCATTGTCGGGTGCTAATCTCTATCTGGTTAACGGCTTGATCAGCGATGCCGGGAAAATCGTCGGGCAGGCTGTAAAGGATTTTGGCCTATACGATGCCTCGACTTTAAAAGAGCCTTACCGGATTGAAGGCAAAAAAACGATGGGATTGGAAATCGCTGAGCAGATGGACTGGGAAATGCCGGACGTCATCCTTTATCCGACAGGGGGTGGTGTCGGCTTGATCGGCATCTATAAAGCACTCAATGAACTTAAGAAACTAGGATGGACCAAAGGTGATTTGCCGCGCCTTGTAGCCGTTCAAGCAACAGGTTGTGCGCCGATTGTGAAAGCCTGGGAAGAAAAGAAGAACGAGTCCGAATTCTGGACAAATTCCAGCACGCAGGCTTTTGGAATCAACGTGCCAAAAGCGCTGGGCGATTTTCTGGTATTGGATGCCATCTATAAGACCGCAGGCTGTGCCATTGCAGTAGATGATCAAGCCATGCTTGCCGAACAGGCAAAAATTGCTCGCCTGGAAGGGTCTTTCATTTGTCCGGAAGGTGCAGCGGTCTTTGTGGCAATCCGTGAGTTGCGTAAACAGGGCTGGATCAAAGACGGTGAAACGGTCGTCGCGTTGAATACCGGAGCAGGCATCAAATACCCAGATACGGTGAACATCGATGTGCCGACTTTGGAAATAGGAGAATCGATTACAAAAGAGGCGATAGCTAAAAGCTGAGGTCTAGTCGGTATAGCATACAATAGAGCGAAAATCATAATTTCCAAGCCTTTCATCAGAACATTCAACTGATGAAAGGCTTTTTTTGTAGGAGGCGATTTAAGTAGGGGGATGCCGTTTTCTTTAACAGCTATCATATTTTCTTTTACTATTCTATGATTAGGAGAAAAGAAGGAATGTTTTATTTCGCGGAAGGAGAATGATGATGGGCAAGGGGAAATGGACGGCTTTAATGTGGATTGCCATAGCAGAACTTTTCGCATTGAGTCTATGGTTCAGTGCGAGCGTCACTGGGGCGGAGTTGAGGGAGCTTTGGAATCTCACCGTACTGACAGAGGCGTGGTTATCGGCATCTGTTCCGGCCGGCTTTATCATCGGTACATTGATCAGTGTTTCCTTCGGTATAGCAGATCGCTTTAATGCCCGGAGAGTGTTTGCGCTTTCCGCATTGGCGGGTGCACTGATCAATGGCCTGTTGATCGTTGCAGACAGTGCCATGATCGGAATTGCCTTGAGGATCATGACCGGAGTGACCCTTGCTGGGGTTTATCCGACAGCAGTCAAATTACTTTCTCAATGGTTCCCCTCAAAAAGAGGGTTGGCGCTTGGGATTTTGATTGCGGCGCTGACTTTGGGCTCATCCTTGCCCCATTTCATCAGTCTCCTTTTTTCCTCTGTGGACTGGAAGTTGGTTATCATTATCAGCTCCTTGTTGGCATTGGCTGCAGCAGGCATTATGAACTGGGTGGTGAAAGGCGCACCAACTTCATCACAAAAGACAATTTTTTCTTTTAAACTAATAAAACAAGTGCTGCACAATAAACCGGTTATGCTGGCGAATTACGGGTATTTCGGCCATATGTGGGAATTGTATGCGATGTGGACATGGCTCCCTGTATTTCTTGCGGCCAGTTTCGCCAGCAGCTCTTCCCAGATCAGTCCGGAAATTATTTCTTTAGCCTCGTTTGTGTCCATTGGAATTGCCGGAGCAGTCGGCTGTGTTTTGGGAGGGATGGCCGCAGACAGCTTAGGAAGGTCGCGGCTGACCATTCTTTCTCTGCTGGTCAGTGGCGGCTGTTCCATCATTATCGGCTTTACGTTCGGGCAGTCCTTCTGGTTGACGCTTCTCGTGGCAGTCATTTGGGGAATGTTTGTGATTTCCGATTCAGCCCAGTTTTCAGCAGCGGTGACGGAATTTGCGGAGGCTCCTTACCTGGGGACAGCTTTGACGTTTCAGATGTGCATCGGATTTTTGGTCACAATTTTTTCGATCAACTTGATTCCTGTTGTGCAAAGCTTGATCGGGTGGGAATGGGTGTTTATTTTGCTGAGTATCGGTCCTGCATTAGGCATAGTCTCCATGGTGAAATTCAGCCTATACGAAACAGCGGGAAGAAGCGAAAAGTAGGTTTTTGTGGATAAAAAGAACTATCATTTTTCGATAATTATGATTATGATAGAAATAATATAATTGCTGGATGCAAAGGGGATAGCGGAATGAATTGGTTGCCGAAGAGAAAAAATAAGGTAGCAGCTTTCTGGGAATGGTTTGCAGACAATAAAGAAGCATTCTTTGAATTGGACGATTCTGGCCGAGGGAAACTTTTCAGCCAATTGGAAAAGAAGTTGCAGAAGGTTAACCGGCATCTGGCATTTGAACTCAGTGAGATTCTGGTGGATGGGAAGCGGGAATTCATCATCAGTGCGGATGGCATGGTGGAGGCTTTTGACGATGTCATCGAGTTGGTCGGCCAGGCACCTGAGCTCGATTCTTTTGCCATCATCGCCTTTCGGCAAAAGCAGGACGAAGAGGTTTCCATTGAATATGGCGATATTGAATTGGCATGGGATGATATCTTCTGCACATTTGAAAAAGAAAGCAATAGCGATGAAGTCAACTTGATCCTGTACATAAAAGGCTTTACCGAAGAAAATGAAGATGAATTCATCTCCGCTTCTTTTATTCTGCTGGATACCATCATCGGAGAATACAATGCAGGAATGCGCATCGGGGAAATCGAATTCGTCAGCTATAATGGCCAGCCTGATTTGCTGCCAGTAAAGGAATTGCAGAGCCTTTTTTGATTTGAATGAACTTCATGAATTCCGAAGTTCGGCTGCTGCATTCGAATTGAAAACCAGTCAGGAAGAATTCTTCCTGACTGGTTTTTTGCTTTAACATGACTGAAATTTCTTTGTCCATAATTTATCATCATTGCGCTTTATTTATTAAGATAAAAGGTATAGTGAGTAAAGGGGTGGTCGTAATGGAGGGAAAAGGAACACAGAAAATAGAATCCGGCTTTGCGGCTCGGAACATACTTACAGCGGAAATGACTGGATCACTTCCATCGCCTGTCCAGAATTGGCTTAAAGCAATTGGGGCGGTCGGCCATGAAAAAATCGATTCCGTGAAGCTCAAACAATCGGGAATGATGAAATTGAAACCCGAACAGAAAACGTGGACCGCTTCCGAAGCGGAACAAATCAGCTTCACGGATCCGCCTGCTTTTCATTGGTCAGTGAAGATGAAAATGAGGAAAGGCCTGACGGTGACGGGTAAAGACAGCTTTCAGGAAGGCAAGGCGGATATGCGCATCAAACTTGCCGGCATTCTGCCGATTTCCAGATCAGACGACAATGAAAAGACGAATGAGTCGGCTCTGCAGCGCTACTTGATGGAGCTGGCCTGGTATCCGTCGGCGGCGCTCAGTCTGTTCATTTCCTGGCAGGAAGTGGATGCATATTCCGCAACGGCGACCATGAATTATGGCGTTCTGACCGGTTCCGCGACTTACTTCTTTGATGAGCATTACGAGCTGCTGAAAGTGGAGGCCTGGCGCTATAAAGAAAGTGGAGAAGATGCGCGTCCGCTGCTATGCACAGGGAGCATCAACGAGCACAAACAGGTGGATGGATTGAAGGTGCCGGTGGACATGGAGATCAGCTGGGAGTTGGAAGAAGGAACGTTCGCCTGGTATAAATTTCAGGCGCATGATTTTCAGTTCAATACTTGAAACCGTGAGTGAGGAATCCGAAATGAAAATGCAAACATATTCTAGATCAATGCGAAGAACACGGAAATTCCCCTTCTTTATACAGATCCTAGCCCGGAATTTCGAAGCCTTTTTTTAGGAGAAAATGGTACAGGGAGCTGTTTTTTTCGTTTTATTTAGGGATTGTGAAAAAAATCACAGAAATTTCATTGTTTTTTGACAGATCGCCTTGACCTGCCCATCAGATACAGGTACCATATTTAGAATACTTAAAACAGAATAGTGAATTCTTATCAAGAGAAGTTGAGGGACTGGCCCTATGAAACTTCAGCAACCAGCCGAAAGGTCAGGTGCTAAATCCAGCAGGCAAGTCATTGTCTGGCAGATGAAAAGGAACGAGTTTGATATCGTAAAGCCTTCTTTTTCATGAAGGCTTTTTTTGTATATATGGGAGGTTGAAGAGGATGGGTTTATTAGACGAGTTGAAGACCAGGATTTTGACGGCAGATGGGGCCATGGGAACCTTGCTGTATTCGTACGGCATCGAGTATTGCAACGAGGAACTGAATTTGCAGCGGCCGGAAGTGATTGAGAAGATCCACCTGGATTACATTAAAGCCGGAGCGGATATCATCCAGACCAATACGTACGGAGCGAACGCAGCCAAGCTTGCGCGCTACGGTCTGGAAGAACAGGTCGCGGATATCAATAGAGCCGCAATCGACATCGCCAAACGTGCGGCAGCGCCCGGTGGCCAATTTGTATTCGGGACTATCGGAGGCATCCGTGGAATCCGCAAAAGCGATGCCACATTGCAGGAAATCATTGCGATGGTCGATCAACAGGCCAGCCATTTGCTTGCCGGAAATCCTGATGGCCTATTGCTGGAAACTTATTACGATTTCGAAGAACTCGCGGAAACGGTCAAGCACCTGAAAGGAATCACTGATACACCACTGATTGCCCAAGTTTCCATGCACGACCCGGGGATTCTGCAAAACGGTATGTCTTTGAATGACGCGCTGCATCAACTGGAGGCGCTTGGAGCCGATATTGTCGGCGTCAACTGCCGTCTTGGGCCGCACCATACCATTCAGGCTTTTGATGAAGTCACCTTGCCTGAAAAAGCGTTTCTGTCTGCTTATCCGAATGCCAGCCTGCTGGATGTGGAAGATGGACGGATCGTCTATGAATCGGAAGCGGATTATTTCGGACGGGCTGCTTTGTTATTGAGGGAAGAAGGTGTCCGATTGATCGGCGGCTGCTGCGGCACGACGCCGAAGCATATTGAAGCGGTGAAAAAACACCTAGGCCAATTGCCTCCGATCGTCCATAAGGAAGTCACCGAAAGGAAACCGATTGTCATCCGTGAAGCGGAAGCGTTGGAAGTTAAGCCGCTCCATGAAAAAGCCAAAACGGAACGGACCATCATCGTGGAGTTGGATACACCGCGCCATTTGGATACCACCAAATTCCTGGAGGGCTCTGCCGCTTTGAATGATGCTGGAGTGGACGCCATAACGATGGCGGACAATTCACTGGCATCGCCGCGCATCAGCAATATGGCGATGGGATCGATCCTCAAGCATAAGCAGGATATTCGGGCGCTTGCCCATATCACCTGCCGCGACCGAAACCTGATCGGACTGCAATCGCATTTGATGGGGCTCGATGCGCTCGGAATCCATGATATACTCGCCGTGACGGGCGATCCGACCAAAGTCGGTGATTTCCCGGGAGCGACCAGCGTCTATGACGTGTCGAGCATGGAATTGATCCAGCTGATCAAAAAGCTCAATGAAGGCATTTCATTTTCCGGCAAGCCGTTGCGGAAAAAAGCCAACTTCTCGGTAGCGGCGGCATTCAATCCGAATGTCCGTGTACTGGACCGGGCAGTGGCAAGACTTGATAAGAAAATTGAAAGCGGTGCGGATTATTTCATTTCGCAGCCGGTATATACAAAAGAGAAAATCGTTGAGATCCACGAAGCGACCAAACATCTGGATACGCCGATTTTTATCGGGGTAATGCCGTTGACCAGCATCCGCAGTGCGGAATTCCTGCACAATGAAGTGCCGGGCATCAAACTGTCGGAAGATGCCCTGGAGCGCATGCGCGCATGCGGGGAAGACAAAGAACGTGCTACTGCGGAAGGCATCCAGATTGCGAAGGAATTGATCGATACGGCGGCGGAGCTATTCCATGGCATCTACCTGATTACGCCGTTTGTCCGTTACGACATGACCGTAGAATTGATTCGTTATATCAGACAACTAGATCAACAGAAAGAGAGCGATGCCAGCCATGCCCAAACATCTTATTGAACAACAACTGGAAAAGAGAATATTGATCATCGACGGAGCTATGGGAACGATGATCCAAAACGCCGATCTTTCCGCTGAAGATTTTGGTGGAGATGAATTCGACGGCTGCAACGAATATTTGAATATTGTCCGTCCGGAGGTTATTGAAGACATTCATACAGCTTATCTGGAAGCGGGAGCTGATATTCTTTGCACCAATACGTTCGGTGGAACGCCGATCGTGTTGGATGAGTATGGAATCGGGAACCAGGCAGCAGAAATCAACCGGCTCGGGGTGGAAATCGCCAAAAAAGCGGCTGCTGCTTTTTCAACGCCGGAATGGCCGCGTTTTGTGGCGGGTGCTATCGGGCCGACGACGAAAACATTGTCGGTTACTGGCGGTGCCACATTCGATGAAATGCTGGAAAACTTTTATGTGCAAGCCAAGGCATTGATTGAAGGCGGAGCGGACTTGATCCTTTTAGAGACGAGCCAGGACATGTTGAATGTCAAAGCAGCGACGATCGGCATCAAACAAGCCTTTGAAGAAACCGGAATCGAATTGCCGATCATGGTGTCCGGAACCATCGAACCGATGGGTACTACGCTTGCGGGCCAAAGCATCGAGGCGTTTTATATCTCGATCGAACACGTTAAACCGTTATCGGTCGGCTTGAATTGTGCCACCGGACCTGAATTCATGACGGACCATATCCGTTCGCTGTCTGAGCTGTCGGACGGCTACGTCAGTTGTTACCCGAACGCGGGTCTGCCGGACGAAGACGGGCATTACCACGAAACGCCGGAATCCCTTGCGAAAAAACTGCGGGGCTTTGCCGATAAAGGATGGTTGAATGTAGTGGGCGGCTGTTGCGGAACAACACCTGCACATATCAAGGCAGTCCGTGAAGCCATGGAAGGCCTGGCGCCAAGAAAACCGGATCCTGTCGATCATGGCCATGTCGTGTCAGGCATTGAAGCCCTGCAATACGATGAAACCATGCGTCCCCTTTTCATCGGAGAGCGGACCAATGTCATCGGTTCCCGTAAATTCAAACGGCTGATCATTGATGGCCAATTTGAAGAGGCATCTGAAATTGCCCGTGCACAAGTAAAGAATGGTGCGCATGTCATCGACATCTGTCTGGCAAACCCGGACCGTGACGAAGTGGAAGACATGACCAATTTCATGAAAGAAGTCGTCAAAAAAGTCAAAGTGCCGCTCGTCATCGACTCCACTGATGAAGAAGTCATCGAAGTGGCGCTGAAATATTCGCAAGGGAAAGCCATCATCAACTCGATCAACCTCGAAGACGGGGAAGAGCGTTTTGATGCGGTGATGCCGCTCGTGAAAAAATACGGCGCAGCAGTTGTCGTCGGAACAATCGATGAGCCAGGCATGGCGGTTACGCGTGAGCGGAAACTGGAAATTGCCCAACGTTCGTATGATCTACTGGTCAATAAATGGGGGCTGGCACCGGAAGATATCATTTTCGATCCGCTGGTATTCCCGGTCGGTACAGGAGATCAGCAGTATATCGGATCGGCTGTGGAAACCATCGAAGGAATCCGCCTGATCAAAGAAAAAATGCCGCGCGCTTTGACCATCCTGGGCGTCAGCAACGTGTCATTCGGCTTGCCGCCGGTGGGCCGTGAAGTGTTGAATGCGGTCTATCTATACCATTGCACACAGGCAGGCTTGGATTATGCGATCGTCAACACGGAAAAACTGGAGCGTTATGCATCGATTCCAAAACAGGAAATCGATATGGCCAATGAATTGCTGTTTACGACGACAGATAAAACCTTGGCTGATTTTACGGCTTTCTATCGCGACAAGAAAAAAGAGAAGACTGAAGACGACATCCCGAAAACGGTGCCTGACCGTTTGGCTTATTACATTATAGAAGGAACTAAAGAAGGCCTGATTCCGGATCTGGAAAAGGCGCTGGAAATGTACGATGAACCGCTGGATGTCATCAATGGACCTTTAATGAAAGGGATGGCCGAAGTTGGCCGGTTGTTCAACGACAACCAATTGATTGTCGCCGAAGTGCTGCAAAGTGCCGGCGTCATGAAAGCGGCGGTTTCATTCCTTGAACAATTCATGGAGAAGAAAGAAGACGACTCCGGAAAAGGTAAAATCGTACTGGCTACGGTGAAAGGCGATGTCCATGACATCGGCAAAAACCTGGTTGAGATCATCTTGAGCAATAACGGCTTTAAAGTAATCGATGTCGGCATAAAAGTGTCGCCGGCGACATTGATCGAAGTCATCCGGAAAGAAAAGCCGGATATGATCGGCCTATCAGGTTTGCTGGTCAAGTCAGCGAAGCAAATGGTCATCACCGCGCAGGATTTCAAGGAAGCGGGCATTGATGTGCCGATTTTGGTTGGCGGCGCGGCGTTATCACGACGCTTTACGGAAACCAAGATTTCAGCGGAATACGACGGACCGGTCATCTACGCGAAAGACGCCATGCAAGGGCTGGACCTGGCCAACCGCCTGCAAAGCGGGGCTGGCAAAGCCGAGCTCTTGCTGGAACTGGATGCCCAGCAGGAAAAACGCCAGGCTTCCGAAGCGGTGCGCGCAGCCAAACCGGCTGTCGCAGTTGCCGAGAAGCCGGTCAAGACGGTCCGTGAAGATGTACCTGTCTTTGTACCGAACGACTTGCGGCGCCATGTGCTGAAGGATTATTCGGTGGCGCATCTGTATCCATACGTCAATATGCGCACCTTGATCGGCCATCACCTTGGGCTGAAAGGCTATAGTGATAAAACCTTGGCGCAGGGCGATCCGCGTGCTGTGCAACTGCATGAAATGGCAACTGATTTCCTGGGTTCCGGGTTGTTGAAGCCATCCGGCCTTTATCAGTTTTTCCCAGCTCAAAGCGACGGCGATGATGTCATCATCTACGATCCGAAAGACGCTAAAACGGAAATCGAACGTTTCACGTTCCCACGCCAATCGGCTCCGCCATTCCTGTGCCTGTCTGATTACCTAAAGTCGGTGGACAGCGGCGAAATGGATTATGTAGCCTTTATGCAGGTGACAGCAGGATTCGGAGTACGGGACGAAGCGACGCGTTTGAAAGAGCAGGGCAAATTCCTGGAAAGCCATGCCCTCCAAGCGACAGCACTGGAATTGGCTGAAGGCTTTGCCGAACGCATCCATCAGGAAATCCGCGACCAATGGGGTTTCCCGGACGCAACGGACTTCTCGATGCGTGATCGTTTTGCAGCAAAATACCAAGGACAGCGTTTCTCCTTCGGCTATCCGGCTTGTCCGAACCTAGAGGACCAGGCAAAACTATTCAATCTCATCAAGCCTGAAGACATCGGCGTCCATCTGACAGAAGAATACATGATGGATCCGGAAGCATCGGTATCGGCAATGGTTTTCGCCCATCCGGATGCACGGTATTTTATTGTGGATTAATGAGGAAAAGCGGAAACGGCCGTTTAGCTCTGCTGGGCATAAGACAGACCAGCAGAGTGGCGCTCTTTGCCACGGCGCTGGGTTGGCTTATGACCCGAGGAGCTGGCCGTTGGAGTCTGGACAATAGGAAAAGCGGAGGCTGCCGCTTAGCCGCGACAATAAGAAAACAAAAAAATAAGCAAAAGCGGAAAATCGTTGATTTTCCGCTTTTGCTTATTGTGAAGAAACTTCTCCCAAGCATTGATTTCGAGAAGCTCGCCGCTCGCTTTTGGATTCATGTCCATTTGCATTCTTTTTCATGAGAGTTTAGGCTGAACGACCATAAATCCATTTGAACGACCACAAATCTCTCTGAACGACCATAAATTCATTTGAACGCCCATAAATAAAAAATCCGGGTATCTGCAGCATAAAAAAGCCCTCTGCCGACCCGGCAAAGAGCTCTTTTATGCAATTTTATCCAAAGCACCTCGAAAAACCGGTGCGTCACTAGCTGCTCAACAACAAAAACAGCGGGAAATCAATGATTTCCCGCTGTTACTTTTAATGGTGTGAAAAAAGAAGAGGCAGTCAGCAAACCGCTGACTGCCTTTTCGGCAAGATAGTTCAATTCACTTTATCCAGCAAAAAGCCATAACCTTCTGCTTCCATTTCCGCTTCCGGGATAAACAGCAGGGCTGCACTGTTCATGCAATAACGCAGTCCGCCTTTATCCTCGGGACCGTCGTTGAAGACATGTCCGAGGTGGCTGTCGCCGGCACGGCTGCGGATTTCAGTCCGTTTCATGAACAGCATGCCGTCATCGTGCTCGGTCACGACAGCCGGGTCGATCGGCTTGGTGAAGCTTGGCCATCCTGTTTCGGAATCATATTTATCCGCAGAAGAGAAAAGCGGTTCTCCGGTTGTGATGTCCACGTAGATGCCGGGCTCATAAAAACCGTCGTATTCATTGGAGAAAGCGGGTTCGGTCGCATCTTCCTGCGTCACTTCATATTGAAGGTCCGTCAACTTCGCTTTCAGTTCTTCGTCGCTTGGTTTCGGGTAAAGTGCCGGGTCGATCAGTTGGGCGCCTTCCTCTATATCTTGGCCTTCCAGAGTGTCAAACTCGACATGGCAATAGCCGTCCGGATTTTTTTCGAGGTAATCCTGGTGATATTCTTCTGCCAGGTAATAATGCTCAAGCACTTCGACTTCAGTGACGATCGGATCGTCGTAGCGCTCTTTTTCGGAGGCAACAACTTTGTCGATGATAGCCCGGTCGGCTTCATTTTCATAATAGATGCCGGTGCGGTATTGTTCGCCGCGGTCATTGCCTTGTTGGTTCAGGAGCGTTGGGTCGATGATCATGAAGTAATGGCCGAGCAGCTTCTCCAGATCTACGCGTTCCGGATCGTAGCGGACATGGACGGTTTCGGCGTGTCCGGTATTTTCACGGATGACTTCTTCATAGGTTGGATTTTCGGTATTGCCGTTGGCGTAGCCCGATGTTACATCATAGACACCGAAAACCCGTGCCATATAGGCTTCGACTCCCCAAAAGCAGCCGCCCGCCAACCAGATATCCTCCAGCTGGTCTGTATCGAACTCGAGATCGGTGTTCGGGTTATCCGGAAACTTGGAAGTGCTTGTATCCGCTGCCTGTCCGGTTGCGGCACTGCCGGAATTATACCCGTTCCCGGATGAACAGCCCGTAAGCACCAGCAGCAATAAAATCACAAAGCTTAAAAACGAGATTTTTTTCATAAGGAAGCTCCTGCCTTTCGTAATTGAGTAGGTTCACAATGCTGATGGATCTGATCTCTCGGCGGCAAGGGCAGCTTAAGTTTTGCGTGAAATTGGTGTATAGGTTTGCAGAAAAACATTCGGTGGAAGCGTTGTCTTTCCATTTATATCTACAGTTTAATCGAATGGCTGAAAAAGAGGAACTGAAGTGGTTTGGAATAAAGGGCTATTTCAAATCAACTGTCACAAAATGGATTTATGGTTCGCCAAAACGAGTCATGAGTATATTTGTTCTTCGCCAAACTGACGGTGAACTTGTAAAAGGACAAACTCTCTTCGGGAATAAAGGGAGCATATCCATATACAAGGTAAACTTTACAAGTATTTTTCATTTCTCATGTCATCTCGCATTTCGCTGTTCAATTCAGCTCTTCTTTAGTACAATTCTAATGTAAGAATTACTATCCTTCAGAGGCAACGCTCGCAATAATGGTTAAAGAAAAAATTTCATTATTAATTAGGAGGATTTAGAAAATGGAAAACAATGTACATGACAACAATGATAAAAAGCGCCACACAGCGGCGACAGGGGATTCACAATGTCCAGTAACAGGCGGCAGCCAAACAGGTGGGCACAAGGACAGCGCGATTACGACATCGAACAAACCAGGGAAAACGCAAAATAAAGACTGGTGGCCGAATATGCTGAATGTGAATATTCTCCATCAGCATGATAAGAAATCGAATCCTCTCGGGGAAGAGTTCGATTACAAAGCAGAGTTTGAGAAATTGGATTATGCTGCATTAAAGCAGGATCTTCGCGAATTGATGACCAACAGCCAGGAATGGTGGCCGGCTGACTATGGCCATTACGGTGGGTTATTCATCCGTATGTCATGGCATGCTGCAGGGACTTACCGGACGACAGATGGCCGCGGAGGCGGATCTACTGGAAACCAGCGATTTGCGCCGCTTAACAGCTGGCCGGATAACGTCAACTTGGACAAGGCCCGCCGTTTGCTGTGGCCGATCAAGAAAAAATACGGGAACAAAATTTCCTGGGCCGATTTGCTGGTATTAACGGGCAATGTGGCACTTGAATCAATGGGTTTCAAAACTTTTGGATTCGGCGCAGGCCGCGAAGACATTTGGGCACCGGAAGAAGATGTTTATTGGGGCAATGAAAAAGAATGGTTAGCGGATAACCGTTATTCAGGAGACCGCGAATTAGAAGAACCTCTTGCCGCAGTTGTAATGGGCTTGATCTATGTGGATCCGCAAGGACCA
The DNA here is from genome assembly GCF_947501725.1 of uncultured Planococcus sp. Taxonomy (NCBI): domain Bacteria; kingdom Bacillati; phylum Bacillota; class Bacilli; order Caryophanales; family Caryophanaceae; genus Planococcus; species uncultured Planococcus sp. The sequence goes on from NZ_CANMXD010000002.1 coordinate 48,368, forward strand.
AATGGCAAACCCGATCCTCTTGCAAGTGCTTTCGATATTCGTGAAACCTTTGGCCGTATGGGAATGAACGATGAAGAGACCGTTGCGTTGATCGCAGGTGGACATACATTCGGTAAAGCTCACGGAGCTGGAGATGCTTCCAATGTAGGGGACGACCCGGAAGCGGCTGTAATGGAAAATCTTGGACTTGGCTGGAAGAGCTCGTACGGTTCCGGAAAAGGCCGCGATACGATTTCAAGTGGTATCGAAGGCGCTTGGACTGCCAACCCGACAAAATGGGATAATGGCTATTACGAGCAATTGTTTGGATACGAGTGGGAGTTAACGAAATCTCCTGCCGGTGCATACCAGTGGACGGCAAAAGATCTGTCGGAACACCAGATGGCACCAGATGCAGAAGATCCGTCGATCAAAGTGAAAACGATGATGACAACAGCCGACATGGCACTTCGCATGGATCCGGCATATGAAAAGATTTCCCGTCGCTATTATGAGAACATGGACGAGTTCCAAGATGCTTTTGCTCGTGCATGGTTCAAACTTCTTCACCGTGATATGGGACCAATAGAGCGCTACTGGGGACCAGAAGTTCCAGAAGAAATATTAATCTGGCAAGATCCGGTACCCGAAGCACCAGGCACATTGAAAGACAAAGAATTGGATGAGCTAAAAGTGAAAATTTTGGAAAGCGGATTGAATCCTCAGCAGCTGGTGAAAACAGCTTGGGCATCTGCCAGCACATACCGTGATTCAGACAAGCGCGGCGGCGCAAACGGAGCACGCATCCGATTCGCTCCTCAACGTGAGTGGGAAGCAAATGAGCCGGAAGAACTGGAAAAAGTTCTTTATTTCTACGAGCACTTGAAAGCAAGCACTGACAATCAAATCAGCATCGCCGACTTGATTGTGCTTGGAGGAAATGCAGCTATCGAACAAGCGATAAAAGCAGCTGGATTTGACATTCCTGTACCATTTACTCAAGGCCGTGGAGATGCACTCGAAGCACAAACTGATGCAGAAAGCTTTAAGGTATTGGAGCCGATTTCAGACGGTTTCAGAAATTACCAGAAGAAAGAATATGCTACAAGCCCAGAAGAAATGCTGCTTGATAAAGCGAATCTCCTAGGCCTGACTGCACCAGAAATGACTGTGTTAGTCGGCGGTATGCGCGCATTCGGTGCAAATCACCAAGGAGCGACAGAGGGAATCTTCACTGACAAAGTTGGTGTACTGACAAACGATTTCTTCGTTAACTTATTGGATATGAACATCGAATGGACACCAGTGGAGTTCAATAAATACGAAGGCAAAGATCGTGCGACAGGCGAAGTTGTCCACACAGCAACACGTTTTGACTTAGTATTCGGCTCGAATGCGATTCTTCGTGCAGTTGCCGAAGTTTACGCACAAGACGACAACCAAGAAAAATTCGTCCGCGATTTCATCAAAGCATGGAACAAAGTGATGAATGCCGATCTTTTCAACGTAGAAAAATAAGTAGAGGAAATCTGGTCAGCGCATGCCGCTGACCAGATTTTTTTGGTGAAATGATTATCAGCTATCATTAGTGGAATGCATTTGGGCTGGCATGCTACTATTCAAAGACCAGCAAAGGAGGCAGGCAAATGATTTCATTGAACATCCTGGATTATTCCCCGATTGATGAAGGAGAAACGGCAGCATCTGCCCTGAAGCAGACGACGGAACTTGCGCAGCTGGCAGAAGGGCTCGGCTTTAAGCGTTTTTGGGTAGCCGAGCATCATCAGGTCGAGTCGGTTGCCGGCACCACGCCTGAAATGCTGATGATGCATTTGGCCGCCTCTACCAAAACCATCCGCATCGGTTCGGGAGGTGTCATGCTGCCGCATTACAGCGCCTACAAAGTGGCGGAAAACTTCCGTATGCTCGAAGCGCTCTATCCCGGCCGCATCGATCTTGGCATCGGCCGTTCGCGCAGCTATCGCATCGTCAATGAAGCATTGAATGAAAGCAAAACGAAACGGCTTCCTTACGACCAGCAATTGGCTGACCTGCAGAAATACTTCGCTGATGACATAGAAAGCGAGCATCGCTTCAAGCCGCTGCTTGCCATGCCGATCATCGAGACAGCGCCAGAATTGTGGCTGCTGGGCACAGGTCCGGGCAGTGCGCGGCTCGCGGCTGAAAAAGGGATGGGGTATGCTTTTGCACATTTTGCCAAGCCATCGCAGCAAGGAGTAGAAGTGGTGGAGGCGTATCGCTCAAAATTCAAGCCGTCGGCATTCTTGAAAGAGCCGAAAGTGATCATCGCCGTCTTCGCGGTCGTCGCTGAAACGGCTGAAAAAGCCGAGGAGTTGGCGACGGCGTTTGATCTGTGGCTGCTGTTTGTCGAGTCCGATTCGCAGCCGCCTTATTATCCGTCTATCGATACGGCGAAAAAAAGGGGCTTCAGTGCCAGTGAACAGGAAAAAGTGGCGCGCAACCGGCAACGCATGCTGATTGGTACCGCAGGGGAAGTGAAAGTTCAGATTGAATCCCTTGCAGAACGCTACAATACAGATGAAATCACCATCATCCCAAATATTTCCGGAGCGGATAACCGCATGAATGAGCTGCATTTATTGGCAGCTGAATTTAATCTTTCTGGGAAATGAAACCATTTCCGCTATTGCTGCGTATACAGTTAAAAAGCAGAAGAGGCGGAGATGGAAGATGGCAATCAAAACGAAAACGAAAGAGAAGAAAGACCGCTGGTGGATTTTTGATGTAATCGACTTTTTTGTCGGAATCCTGGAGATTTTATTTTATCTTCCGCGCATGGTTTTCCGTTTTCTGAAGGAATTGTGAAGGATGGAAAGTATTTCAGTGGATTTGGAAAGTATTTTCATGGAAGTGGAAAGTATTTCCCTCTAAACAAAAAGTATATCCAAATAAATGGAAGCAGCCACATGCTCGTTGCGGCTGCTTTTTGGGTTTGGACAGTATTTCGCCGAATTCGGACAGTATCGCCGATTAAATGGAAAAAAGCCGCCCAGACAGGCGGCTTTTCACAGTTTTATAGTTTCGCAAACTCAGGATCAGCGACTTTCACCAATTGCTTGCCGAGGTTAGTGCCTTTGAATAGGCCGAAGAAAGCTTCCGGCGTGTTTTCAAAGCCTTCGACAATCGTTTCATCGTATTTCAATTTGCCTTCCTGGAGCCACTCGGTAAGTGCTGCGGCTCCTGTCGGCAGGTCTTTCGCGTAATCGCCGAGCGTGAAGCCTTTCATCATCGAGCTGGTCTTGATGAATTTCCATTGCATGCGGGGACCGACATCTTCGCCTGGTGAATTGTAGGAAGAAATCGAGCCGCATAATGAAACGCGGGCATTTCGGTTCAGCTGATTGATGACCGCATCGGAAACGTCTCCACCGACGTTGTCGAAATACACATCGACACCATCGGGCAATGCTGCAATCAGATCTTCCTCAAAGCTGTCTTTCTTGTAGTTGACCGCTGCGTCAAAGCCGAGCTCATTGATCAGGTAATCGACTTTTTCATCAGAGCCTGCAATGCCGACAGCACGCGCTCCTTTGATTTTGGCAATTTGGCCGACAATCGAACCGACAGCGCCCGCTGCACCTGAAACGACAACCGTTTCGCCAGCCTGCGGTTTACCGATATCCAGCAATCCGAAATAAGCAGTGAGCCCGGTCAAGCCGAGGACGCTAAGCCGTGTAGTGATCGGAGCAACAGTTGGATCCACTTGTTGCAGCTTTTGGGGATCTGCCACCGTATACTCAGCCCAGCTGAGGTTGCCGTTGACGATATCGCCTTTTTTCAATAAATCCGAATTGGACTCGACCACTTCGGCAAGAACACCGCCGACCAGCACTTTATTCAATTCGAATGGGGGAATATACGATTCTACATCTCTCATCCGTCCGCGCATATATGGATCGACCGACAAGTAAAGTGTCTTCAATAAGACTTCATTATCGCCAGGTGTCGGAATTTCTTTCTCAACAAATTTAAAATCATCGTTGCTTGGCATGCCTTCGGGGCGATTGACCAAATGGATTTCTCTATGTGTTTGGTTTGTCATGGAAAATTCCTCCTATTATACGAATTCGTTGAAAAGCGTACCACTCGAAATGGAGGTGGTCAAAAATAATGTACCGGAAAACGGCGGCGAGCGTGTATTCTTGATTCCTTAAAATGCCTATGCTATTTTGAAATACCGAAGCCTTTCGGAAGAGAACCTATTTCAGAAAAGAGGAAGTTCCATGAATCCACATTATAAAGATCTATTTAACGAAATTACGTTGCCGAATGGCGTCGTCTTGAACGATCGCTTGGGTGTTGCACCCATGACGACGTATTCAGGAAATGAAGACGGCACGGTTTCGGACGAAGAGTTGACATATTACAACCGCCGCGCCGGTCTCGGGAGCCTGTACATTTCGGCATGCATCGCGGTTTCAGAAAACGGCATCGCTTTCCCGAACCAGTTTATCGGTTTTGACGATAATGCTATTCCGCGCCTGACCCAAATGGCAAAAGAAATGAAATCAAAAGGCAGCAAAGCTATCCTGCAGATTCAGCATGGCGGCCGCCAGGGACAGGCTGCGTTGATCAAAGCCAATGAAACCGTTGCACCAAGCGCTGTGCCGAATGCAGCAGGCAAGCCGGCACCGCGTGAATTGACCGGGAAGGAAATCGAAGCGATTATTGAAGACTTCGGCGAAACCACAAGAAGAGCGATTGAGGCAGGATTTGACGGCGTGGAAATCCACGGGGCCAATACTTACTTGCTTCAGCAATTCGTTTCTTCGGCTACGAACCTGCGCCAGGATCAATGGGGAGGAAGCCTTGAAAACCGATTGAAGTTCCCGCTGGCTGTCCAGAAAAAAGTTCAGGACACCGTCGCAAAATATGCGGATGAGCAGTTTATCGTCGGCTACCGCCTGTCACCGGAAGAAAACAACGAAACAGGAGCCGGTTATACAATAGAAGAAACCAAAGTATTGGTGGAAGAATTGATCCAGCGCGGCATCCACTACATCCACGTATCATTGATGGAAGTTAAGAAAACGCCAAAAGGCGCGGAACAAGGCGACAGCATCGTCCGCATATTGGCAGATCAGATCAATGGCCGTGTTGCTTTTGTGGCAGTCGGCAGCGTGAAAACACCGGAAGATGCATTGACGGCATTGGAAGAAGGTGCGGACATCGTCGTAATCGGACGCCAGGCGCTGATTGATCCGGAATGGACTGAAAAAGTGAAGCAAGGCAAGGAACAGGAAATCCATCCTGTCATCACACAAAAAATGGTCGGCAACTTAGACATCCCGCAGAATATGTGGCACCTCATCACTTCATATGGCATGGTCAAAGTAGCGGACAATTAATAGTGAAACGAGCGTTCAACCAAAGTTGAACGCTTTTTTTAATGGGAATCCTGCGTTAAGCGGCCGAAGGATAAGTGAAATGATGATCCTTAAGTTTCATTTATCCGACTACTTCTTTCTAGAAGGTTGATTTTGTAAGCCCTGTCATCTATAATTTACTAAACCGGTTTAGTAAATATTTGAAGCAATTTCAACTTAGAGGATCCACCTATAGATTTCTATCATAAAAAAAGAAGGAGTGACCATTTTGACTGAAAGTTATGGTGTTTTTACATTGGGAGATGCGTTGATTACGTTTAATCCGTCGGAAACGGGTCCATTGCGTTACGTCCCTGCTTTTACACGGAAAGTCGGCGGGGCAGAATTGAATTTTGCGATCGGCTGCGCACGTTTGGGGCTGCATTCCAAATGGGCGAGCCGTCTTGGCTGTGACGAGTTCGGCCGTGTCATTTATAATTTTGCGCGTGGTGAAGGCGTCGACATGGCAGATGTCGAGTTTGTGGAAGGCTATCCGACTTCATTGAACTTCAAGGAGATCCGGGAAGATGGCTCAGGCAAGACTTTCTATTATCGGTACCAGTCGCCGATCCTGACGATGGAACCGGCTGACATTACCGAGGAAATGTTTGAAGGCATCGACATCATTCATTTAACCGGTGTGTTCCTGGCCATTGATCCAAAAAATCTGGCTATCACTAAGCGAGTGCTGGAAATTGCAGAACAGCTGGAAATCCGGATTTCATTTGACCCCAATATCCGCCTCAAGCTATGGACCATCGAACAGGCGAGAGCCGCTTATATGGAAATCCTGCCGTCAGTGGATATCCTGTTGACTGGTTTGGATGAAATTGAATTGATCATCGGTGATGCTTCAATTGAAGCGCTGGAAAAATGCGCGGCGGATTTCTCGATCGGCCAATTGGTCATCAAAGACGGCGGCAACGGAGCACGCGTCTTTACAGGCAGTGAATGGCACCACAAGGAAGCGTTCAAGGTCAATCCGATCGACACTGTAGGAGCCGGCGACGGTTTTGATGCCGGCTATATCTATTCGGTATTGCATGGCTATTCTCCGGAAGCGTCATTGGAATTCGCTAATGGCGTCGGTGCATTGGTGACGACCGTGTCAGGAGACAACGAGGGGCTCCCTTACCTGAAGGAAGTGCAGGCATTGATCAGCAAGGAAACGATCATCGAACGTTAATCCGAAGGAGGAAGCCAATTGATGTTAAAGCACGCTATTCTATCCCGATTATCTGAGACGAAAGTGGTCGCGGTAATCCGCGGCAATAGTGCAGAAGAAGCGGTTGAATTATCGAAAGCAGCAGTACAGGGCGGTATTCGTGCAATTGAACTGACGTATACGACGCCGCACGTCCAGCGGATATTCGAAGCGCTTGAAGAAGAAGATGTGCTGCTCGGTGCAGGTTCGGTACTGGATCCGGAAACAGCACGCCATGCCATTTTGGCGGGAGCGAAATTCATTGTCAGCCCACATTTCAACGAAGAGATTGCGCCCGTCTGCAATCGTTACGGCATCCCGTATCTCCCTGGCTGCATGACAATCCGTGAAATGGTCAAAGCATTGGAATCAGGTAGTGACATCCTTAAATTGTTCCCGGCGAATAATTTCGAGCCTTCCTTCATCAAATCGGTCAACGGACCGCTGCCGCATGTCCGCATCATGCCGACTGGCGGCATCAACTTGAACAATATCCAGGACTGGCTGGCAGCCGGTGCAGTGGCTGTCGGGATTGGCAGTGATTTGAACAAGGCCTATGCAGCAGGCGGTTTCGATGCAGCGGTGGAACTCAGCCGACAATACATGCAGAAAAGCAAAGAGTAAAGAAATGAAAAATGCAGCTCCGGATTTTCGGGAGCTGCATTTTTTGTATTCAACCGGTAAACACCGCATCATACGGATAACGGTAATTTTCCTTGCGCGGCTTCATTAAGATAAAGAACAAAGTCAGCGGTCCGATGCGGCCGGTGAACATCACCAGGCTCAACAGGATTTCGCCAAGATCGCTCAAGTCGGCAGTAATGCCCATGGACAAGCCGACGGTGCCGAACGCTGAGACCACTTCGAATGCCAGTGGCAGGAACGGGATTTTTTCGGTTACGGTCAATAGGAACAGAAAGAAGACAACCAGCAAGACGCTGATGGTTGTGATCGCAAGGGAGCGGATCACTGTTTCGATCCGGATGGAACGTCCGAAAAGTTCGGGTTCGCGCCGTGACCGCAAAAAAGAAATCGTCGCAAGGATGACGACGATAAAAGTCGTCAACTTAATGCCGGATGCGGTCGAAGCACTGCCGCCTCCGATGAACATCAACAGCATCGTGAACAGCAGGGTCGGATCTTCGAGCTCCCCGTAGTTCAGTGTATTGAATCCCGCAGTACGCGGTGTGACGGCACTGAAATAGGAAGCCAGCAATTTATCGTGCAGAGACAGATTGCCGAGAGTTCCGGGATTGCCGTATTCCAAAGCGAAAATCACGATCATGGCCACCACATTTAAAATCAGGGTGCCGCCGATCATCAGCTTGGTATGCAATGCCCACCGGTGAAAGGATTTTTTCTGTGTGATATCCATGACGACGGTGAATCCGATGCCGCCGATGATGAACAGGAAGGAAATCAGCACATTGACCAACGGATCTCCGGCAAAGCTCATCAAGTTATCGGGAAACAAAGAAAACCCGGCGTTGTTGAAAGCGGAAATGACGTGGAAGACACTGTAGTTGAGTGCATCCTTAAAGCCGAACTCCGGGATCCAGTAGATGGTCAATAGAACAGCGGCCACTGCTTCCACCGTCAAAGCGAATGTCAGGATCAATTTGACGAGCTTGACGATGCCGCCGATCGTATTTTGAGTCAGCGATTCCTGCAGGTAAATCCGGTTTTGAAGGCCGACCTTCTTGCGGAACAGGATGAGGATGGCGACAGCGAACGTCATCAACCCGATACCCCCGCATTGAATCAGCACCAGCAGGACCAATTCACCAAATCCGGTCAGAACGGTCCCAGGATCAAAAACGCTGAGCCCTGTCACTGTTGTTGCGGAAGTGGCGGTGAACAAGGCGTCGGTCCAGGAAATCGGACGCGTGGTTGCGAACGGCAGCTTCAACAATAAGGTGCCGGCCAAAATTAAAAATAGAAAACTACCGGAAATAACCAACGGCGGCGAAATGGTTATCCGCTTTTTTTTCCAAGAGCGCATCAAGGCACTTCCTTATCCATTGAACTGAAATTATGAGCCTACTCTATTCCTGTTTCGGCAGCCTGTCAACAAAATTATGCACGGTGAAAAGGGCAGTTTTTCAGCAGGTTACGGAAAGGTCATTTCTCTATAACGAAGCGCAAATGCTTATTTAATCAGAAAAAAATGAATATTTCCTATTAATCACTTCTTAATTTCGGTATAATGAGAAAAAACCTAGGGGGTAGAGAGATGAAGAATATGAAGGTAAGCGCTTTCTCTTTTATTGTTGCCGGAAGCATTGTTCTAGCAGCGTGTGGAGATGACAATGTCACTACGGACCCAGAAGAAGGCGGGGGCGGGGAAGCCGCTGGACTAGAGACGAATATTGTCACCATCGCTACGGGTGGAGCGTCCGGTCCTTATAACATCATCGGCTCGACATTGGCTGAAACGTACAGTTCGCAATATGGCGTCAATTCAAGAACACAGACGACCGGCGCTTCGGTTGAGAACGTCAACTTGATCAAGGAAGACAAGATTGAAATGGCATTCACCATGAGCGATGTGGTCAGCCAGGCGGTTGAAGGAACTGAAGGCTTTACAGAGCCGACAGACAAAATCAGCCAAATCGCTGCCTTGTATCCAAACTACGTCCAAATCGTCACCACTGCGGATTCAGGCATTGAAACGTTTGAAGACCTGCGCGGCAAGCGGATCGCGGTAGGCGACCAGAATTCCGGAGTGGAAGTGAATGCGCGTACGCTGTTGGAAGGCTACGGCATCACATATGACGACATCGATGTGGATTACCTGGGTTACGCGGAAGCGGCTGACGGCCTGCGTGCAGGACAAATCGACGCGGCTTTCCTGACAAGCGGCTTGCCGAACGCATCCTTGCTGGAGCTGTCTGAAACACTGGACATCCGCATGGTTTCCATTGCGCCGGAAGACGTTGAGCGTGTGGCGGAGGATCAGTCCTACTTTATCGCGCTTGAAATTCCAGCAGGAACTTATGGCAATGAAGAAGCCATTCCAACTGCAGCAATCATGAACGCTTTAGTGGTCCACTCGGATATGAGTGAAGACGACGTCTACGAATTGACTAAAACCTTCTTTGAAAATCTGGATACGCTGGAGAATTCCCACCAGGCAGCTGCCGACATCACTTTAGAAGCTGCACAGGAAGGCTTGGTAGCGCCGCTGCATCCAGGGGCACAGCGTTACTACGATGAGCAATAAAGTTTTGGCGGGAGGAGCATGTTTGATTGTGCTCCTTTTTTTCCTGTTTTGGCGGATTCCTGTCGTACAGTTCGACTTTGGAGAAGAACGTTATTATTTAAAGGAAACGGACTTTACGCTGCAGTGGATCCATTCAGTCGAAAAGGAAGAATGGCTGGAATTTTATGAACGGGACGGAGATAGTCTGCTGCTGGCGGAAACGAAGTTCAAAACTTACGGCGCGGGTGTTCCTTCTGATGGCGAAATCATATCTTCAGAAGATGGATATGTCCATATGAAGATCGGCCGCCTTTTCAATGAAATGAATTTGACGGTTTCCCGAAATGCACAAACGACGATCATCACAGCCGATCAGGAAATTCCGTTGTATGACTATACGGAAGACTATGAGCTTGTTGCAATCACGATTGAATTTATTCATCTTTGGAATTATGCAAGGGGGAACAAGCTATGACAAAAGACAACCGGGATTTGGACGTCGAAAGCGTTTCAGCCCATGAAGAAGACAAAAACATCAGCCAGGAAGTGCTGGAGAAATACGATACGGATGCCAAAGTCCGCAAACTGAAAAACCGCAAACTGGTCTTGTTGATTGCGGCGATTGCCATCGCCTACACCCTTTACCATCTATACGTGACCTTCAATCCGCTTCCTGCCCTCCAAGCGCGTTCCATCCACGTCGCCGTCGGTATGGGGCTGATTTTCCTGGTCTATCCGACATTCAAAAAGCAGGATCGCACGAAGATTCCATTCTATGATTGGATTTTGTTTATCTTCAGTCTGGGCACCGCCGGCTACTTGATGTATGAATACAACGACATCATGACGACGCGCGGCGGGATTCCGAATACATTGGATATCGTTTTTGCCATCCTGACCGTTGTGCTGGTTCTTGAGGCAGCACGGCGCGTAACCGGCATCATCCTGCCGATTCTCGCATTGGTGTTTTTGGCTTATCCGTTCATCAGCCATTTTGTCTGGATGCCGAATATGCTGATGACGCGGCCGTTCGACCTTGGCGATATTTTCGGCCAGCTGTACTTGAAGACGGAAGGTCTCTATTCGACGGCCATCTCCGCTTCCTTGCAATTCATTTTCCTGTTCATCCTATTCGGTGCATTCCTCGCCAAATCGGGAATGGGCCAATTGTTCAATGACCTTGCCATGGCCTTAGCGGGCAGCAAGCAAGGGGGACCAGCCAAAGTAGCGGTCATTTCCAGTGGATTCATGGGCAGCATCAACGGTTCGGCGATAGCCAATGTGGTCGGTACCGGTGCTTTCACCATTCCATTGATGAAAAAAATCGGCTACAATAAAAACTTTTCCGGCGCCGTAGAAGCGAGTGCCTCTGTGGGTGGGCAGATTTTGCCGCCGATCATGGGGGCGAGTGCCTTCATCATGGCGGAAACGACAGGGATAGCCTATGGTACAATTGCCCTTGCGGCTTTACTGCCGGCAGTGTTGTATTTCCTCGGGGTCATCATGCAGGTCCATTTCCGTGCCGGCAAAGAAAACCTGAAAGGCATTCCGAAAGCGGATCTGCCGAGAACCAAAGAAGTGCTGAAGGAAAAAGGGCATTTGCTGCTGCCGATTGTCGGTTTGATTTTCATGCTTTATACAGGCATGCCAATCGCTTACGCAGCATTCTATACCATCGTCCTGACAGTCATCATTGCGGGGCTCAGAAAATCGACGCGCATGGGTTTCAAGGATATTCTCGAAGCGATGGAAAACGGGGCACGCCAATCGCTGTCCGTCATGATCGCCTGTGCGGTCGTCGGCATCATCATCGGTGTGGTCAGCCTGACGAGCTTCGGTACCGTCATGACTTCAGCAATTACAAGCTTTGGTGCAGGATCGCTTTTCTGGACGCTGTTCCTGACGATGCTTGCTTCGATTGTTCTGGGGATGGGCTTGCCGTCCATTCCGGCTTATATCATCACAGCGACCATGACAGCGCCGGCACTTGCTGAATTCGGCATTCCGGTTCTGGTGGCACATTTGTTTGTCTTCTATTTTGGTATTTTCGCCAATATCACACCACCGGTCGCCCTTGCCGCATTTGCCGGTGCGGGGATATCCGGAGGCGATCCGATGAGGACCGGCTTGAACGCATTGCGCCTGTCGATCGCCGGTTTCATCATCCCGTATCTGTTTGTCTATAATCCAGCGATGCTGATGATCGACACGACAGATATCGCGGTCAATGCCACCGAATTTGCCTTGCCGCCGATATGGGAAATCCTGCTGATCACCATCACCGCCATCATTGGCATTATCGGGTTGAGTGCAGCAGCGGAAGGGTATTTCCAGACAAAGCTCAATGTCCTGTTCCGCGTCGTTCTCGGAGCAGGAGCGCTGATGCTGATCGTTCCGGAAACCTTGACGGATATCATCGGCCTGACGATTGTATTGGGAATTTTCGTCATCAATTTCCTGAAGAGCAAAAAAGAAAATACGGCAGCTGCTGCTTCGTAAACAATAGGTATATCGGCCGGACCGCAGATTTTCTGCCGTCCGGCTTTTTTTGATAGAATAAAGGGAAAATGGGAGGATCGGCGAACATGAAAGAATTCATTGAGGCAAACCACCAGCCGATGCTGGAATTGATAGAAAGCCTGGTCAACATCGACAGCGGCTCCTACCTGAAAAGCGGAATCGACCGCGTGGGTGAGGTTCTTGCAGAGGAATACAAGATGATCGGGTTTGATACAGAAGTACATGAGCAGGAGCGTTTCGGCAATAATCTGGTCATTCATCATCCAGAAGCAAAAACACCTAAAATTGTCATGATCGCTCATCTGGATACCGTATTTCCAGAAGGAACCGCAGAAAAACGGCCGTTCCATGTGGCAGACGATTTGGCGCACGGACCGGGTGTCATCGATATGAAAGCAAGCCACGCCACTGCTTTATTCGCCATCAAAGCTTTGATGAACAGCGGCAGTGAAGCTTATAAAAATGTGGTGTTGGTGCTGAATACGGATGAGGAAATCGGTTCTGTTGCATCCCGCAGCTTAATTGAAAGAATTGCCGCAGATAAGAAGTACGCATTGATATTGGAACCGGCACAAAACGGCCAGCTCGTCAGTGAACGCAAAGGAGGCGGGAAATACTTCCTGAACGTATTCGGCAAGTCGGCACATGCAGGCATCGAACCGGAAAACGGGGCAAGTGCCATTGAAGAACTGGCGCGGAAAATTCTCAAACTGCATGCGTTGAGCGAACCGGAAAAAGGCATCACAATCAATGTCGGCCTGATCAAGGGTGGAACATCAGTCAATACCATCGCACCTTTTGCCGAAGCGGGAATCGATTTGCGGATCCAAACACCCGAAGACGGTGAACGGCTGGACAGAGCCATCAAAGAAATCTGCAGCTACACTGAAACACCGGGAACGACAGTGGAATTGACCGGCCACATCACACGGCCAGCCTGGGTGTTGACGGAGGAATCGCGCCGCTTAATCGACATCATTGCCGAAGAAGGAGCTAAACTGGGTATGTCACTGAAGCATGAGAAGAGCGGCGGCGGATCAGACGCCAACCTGACGGCTCATATCGGCATTCCATCAATTGATGGTTTGGGTCCAGTCGGAGGCAATGCCCATCAGGAAACCGAATATTTGGTAGTGTCCTCACTGACTGAACGGACCTTGCTGCTGGCGAATGTGATTGAGCGGTTGAGTGGGGGATAAGGGGCCGCAGAGGAAAAATCGCTGAAGACGGAAGCTTTCCGGCAAACACAAAAGTTATCACGCTGCCTCCCCCTTCATTGAGATAATGGACTCAACATCTATCCGACTTTCATGTATGCTTGATAAGTCGAGTGAACTAAGATGTTTTACGCACCGCCTTTAAAATGGGGCCGTGTAATTGATAGATGACAGAAACAGAAGTACAGGGGGTTCAAAGATGACTTCTTTGATGCAAAAAATAAAAGACGTACTGCCGCAACTATCAGAGGCAGAAGGGCGGATCGGCGACTATGTTCTTGAAAATCCGGAAGCTGTCCCCCATATGACGACGAAAGAACTGGCGCAAAAATCAGGTGTTAGCGAAGCGACCATCATCCGTTTCTGCAAATCGATCGGCATCGGCAGCTTTAAATCCTTCAAACTGGCACTCATGAAAGATTTGACTTTAACAGATACCAGCCTCACCGATTTTTCGGTGCTGAACAAAAAGGATTCGCCATATGATCTTTTTCATAAAGTCATCCATGTCAATAAATCAGCGATTGAATCGTGCGCGGATTCCATGGACCGGAAAGAACTGGCCAAAGCAGTGGAAGCGATTCAGTATGCTAACAAAATTGTCTTTTTCGGTGTTGGGGGCTCATCTACGGCCGCAGTTGATGCTCAGTATAAATTCACCAAACTGGGCTATCACTCGATCACTTCCCTTGATTTTCATTATATGCTGTCGATTATTCCTCATTTGACGGAAAACGATGTTTTCGTGGCGATCAGCACTTCCGGAAAAACCAAGGATGTTTTAGAGCTCACCCGTTTTGCACAAAGAAAAGGGGCGACCGCCATCGCCATCACGACACTCAGTAAATCACCATTGTACAAAGAGGCTGACATCCGGCTATGCACACCAAATGTTGAACAGGACTTCCGTATTGGCAGCATTCCCTCGCGGATGACGCAATTGACAGTCATCGATACCTTGTATATGAGCATTTTCCATCATGTCGGCGAGAAGGTTTTGCAGCAATACTATGATGCCCGAAGTGAAATGGAAAATTTAAGAAGATGAAGAGCCGTAGACCCGGTTCTCTTTTTTTTGCTGTTATGAAATTTAAATTCACTATTTAGATAATTTATATTGACATTAAATTTCTTGGAGATAAAATGAAAACAAGAAATAAAAGTAAAAGGGTGATCTGATGCTGGAAAATCTATCCACAGAAAAACGCAATAACAACACCATGAAGATGGATGAAATGTCAGTGCTGGAAATATTGCAGACCATGAACCAGGAAGATCGTCTTGTTCCAAAGGCCATTGAAATGGAATTCGCCAACATTGAAGAGTCGGTACAAAAAGCCATACGTTCTTTTAAAGCAGGAGGCAGATTGATTTATATCGGTGCCGGAACCAGTGGTCGTTTGGGAATTTTGGATGCAGTCGAATGCGTTCCGACATTCGGTGTTTCACCTGAACAGGTTGTCGGAATCATAGCTGGAGGAACAGAAGCGATCAAAATAGCGATAGAAGGCGTAGAAGACAATCCTGAGCTGGGAATGGACGATTTGAAAGCGGTTTCTTTAACAGCTGATGATACGGTTGTCGGAATCGCGGCTAGCGGCCGCACACCTTACGTGATTGGTGCACTTCAATATGCCAAACAGATTGGGGCAGAAACGGTTGCAATGTCATGCAATAAAGGAGCGGAAATCAGCGGCTATGCCGATACGGCGATTGAAATCGAAACAGGAGCTGAAGTATTGACCGGTTCAACCCGTCTAAAGGCTGGAACTGCACAGAAGCTGGTTTTGAATATGATTTCGACAGCTGCAATGATCGGGATAGGCAAGGTTTACGGCAACCTGATGGTGGATGTACAAGCCACCAATGAAAAGTTGATTGAGCGCTCCAAACGGATTATTATGGATGCCGCCCAAGTCGATTATGCCACAGCACAGCGTTATTACGAAAAAGCGGACGGCCATGTAAAAACAGCGATTGTCATGAGTCTGCTGGATTGCACGAAAGAACAAGCTATCGAAAAACTGGAGGCAGCTGGCGGTTTTGTTCGAAAAGCTATATAACATTTAGGGGAGCGGAGGGGAAGTATGAAAAAAGAACAGCAAATGGCGCATGACATTCTCGCGAAAATCGGGGGAAAAGAGAATATCAATCAAGTAGCACATTGTATGACGCGGTTGCGTTTGTCGATTAAAGATGACAGTAAAGTAGAATTGAACGAATTGAAGCGTGTGGATGGTGTAATGGGTGTCATCGAAGATGATACACTTCAGATCGTCGTAGGTCCTGGGACCGTCAATAAGGTTGCTGCTGAAATGAGCAGTGAAACGGGATTGGCCATCGGTGAAATGGCGGATGTTGACGAAAATGATATGAATTTCACGGAAAAAGCTGCTTTGAATAAAGCTAAACTGAAGGAAAAGAACAAGACGCCTTTCAAGCTCTTTCTTCGCCGGGTCGGTAATATCTTCATTCCGCTGATTCCAGGTCTGGTCGCTTCAGGAATCATCAACGGTGCAGCCAACTTCGCTAAAAACGCTGGTGTGGATGCTACTGAAACCTGGATGCAGATTTTATTGCTGCTCGGAAGTACTGTATTCGCTTACTTGGCTATTTTGGTCGGCTGGAATACAGCCAAAGAGTTTGGTGGAACACCGGTACTGGGCGCTATTGCAGGAGGAATCTTGTTCAACCCGATGCTGGCGGATATCGTTATTTATGGAGAACCGCTGGTCGTCGGAAGAGGTGGATTATTCGGCGTAATATTTGCAGCTTGGCTGATGACATTTGTTGAGAAGAATGTACGTAAAGTGATGCACAGCTCTGTCGATATTTTATTTACACCTCTGATTACATTATTGGTTGTTGGTTTCTTCTCACTTTATGCAGTTGTCCCAGTCGCTGGGCTTTTATCAGATGGAATTATGACTGTGTTAACTTCGGTTCTTGATGTCGGTGGGGTATTAGCAGGAGGCGTTCTAGCCGGTTTCTTCCTTCCACTTGTTATGCTCGGCCTGCACCATGGTTTGACTCCGATTCACCTCGAGTTGATGAACACTGTTGGCGCGACAGCTTTACTGCCGATTCTGGCAATGGCTGGAGCTGGGCAGGTTGGTGCCACCATTGCAGTATATATAAAAACTAGAAATCAGCGTCTTAAGAACATCATTAAAGGGGCTCTGCCTGTTGGATTCCTCGGCATCGGGGAACCGCTTCTTTACGGTGTAACTTTGCCACTTGGCCGTCCGTTCATAACGGCTTGTATGGGTGCTGCATTTGGCGGTGCTTTCCAGGCAGTGATGCATACGGCAGCACTCGGAATAGGGGTGTCAGGCATATCATTGATTCCGCTTATTGCTGAAAGCAAGTATGTCTGGTACTTCGTCGGTTTGGTCGTTTCGTATATTTTTGGATTTATCTTCACCTATCTATTTGGATTCAAAGAAGAGATGGCAGAAGGGATTTAAGGAAAGGGAGAGAAATCTCCCTTTTTTTCTATTAGTTTAAAAGTATTTGAGCTATTGAAAAGGAGTTGGCACAATGCGTGGAATTTCGGTTTATTTGGGGGACGATTCGTTTCAGGAATTAGAACCTTATATTGAAAAGCTCAGCAAGCTCGGATTCACATCAATTTTTACTTCACTGCATATTCCAGAGGACGATCCATTGCTCTATAAGGAACGGCTACAGCAATTGGGGCAATGGGCTCTAAAGTTTGATATGGAACTGATGGCGGACATCGCGCCGCAGTCATTGGCTCATCTCGGTTTTAGTTGGGAGAGTGCGGAAGGTCTGTTGGAGTGGGGACTGACCGGGCTGCGGATTGACTATGGGATGGACGACAACGTAATTGCGGAGTTGTCCCACCGGATGAAAATTGCGTTGAATGCCAGTACGTTGACGAGAAGTGGATTGGCTGCATTGAATTCCGCTGGTTTGAAGCGGGATGCTGTTGAGATGTGGCATAATTTTTATCCGCGTCCGGAGACCGGTTTGGATTCCGTAGAGTTTGTGAAAACCAATCTATGGCTGAAAAGTGAAGGACTGACCGTGATGGCCTTCATTCCCGGAGATGGGATTTTGCGGGGACCAGTGCATAAGGGATTACCCACTTTAGAGGAACACCGGGACGCGGATCCTTTTGAAGCCTACCTGCATCTGAAGGATGAGGGCGCGGTGGATAGGGTGCTGGTCGGCGACATTACACTCAGTGATGACACCCTGGAACAATTTGGCGCGTTCCATGAAGGCGAAATTCTATTGAGGGCAAAAGCTTTGGTGGAGATGGAAGAGATGGATGTCCAAACCAATCGCTGGGATGCAGCGCGGGACTGCATCCGTTCCATGGAATCGCGCCAATACGGCTTAATCGGCACTCACCTATTGGAGCCGAACAATACCATTGCACGGAATAAAGGCAGTATTACGGTGGATAATGAGCGTTATAGCCGCTACCAGGGCGAATTGCAAATTACCAAAAGAGATTTACCCGCCGATGACAAGGTCAACGTCATCGGAAAAGTCATCAATGAAGATCTTTCGTTGTTGCAGTATATCAAGGGCGGCACGAAATTTCGGATAAAGTGGATTTGAACAAAGAAAGAGCAGCTTTTAACGAGCTGATCTTTCTTTCTTTTTTTGAAACTTAATTTCATGTTATATGATACTTTATGATTAGCTAAACTTCATCGAAGTAAGTAATTGGAAATAGAGTTAAAAATAAAATATTCGGAATATATTGTAAATACAGCTCCATTGGTGGATAGGCAGCCAATGGAGCTTTCTGTAGGCTTAAAGAATAACGGGTTTCGAATTATAAATTGATTTGATCTGGAGGGATAACATGAAGAAAGGGTTATGTTTTACAGCTTTAACAGCAGTCATGGCAGTTTCATTGGTCTTGCCATCGGCCAATCCAGCTTCAGCTTCATCGGCCAGGCAATGGGATTCACCGGCTCCGCTGTCTTCCGTGCTGCATAAAGGCTCAGCAAAAAGTGCGGGATTGATGGAAGAGCCACTGGAACAGATTGACGCAATGATGGAAACAGCAGTGAAAAACGGTACAGCACCTGGAGTTGTCGCATTTGCCGCAAAGAGCGGGCATATCGTGAAACACGAAGCTTATGGCTATTCAGCCCTCTACACAGATGACCAACAGACGAAGATGGCCAATCCGGTGGAGATGAAAGCGGATACAATTTTTGACGTCGCATCGATCAGTAAAATCTTTACGACTACAGCAGCAATGATTCTGTTTGAAGAGGGCCTTTTCAATCTGGATGATCCGGTTGCACTCCATTTGCCGGAGTTTGCAGCTAACGGGAAAGAAGAGGTGACCATACGGCAGCTGATGACGCATACATCGGGATTCACCTCGTGGGTGCCGCTTTATCAGCAGGAAGGCGGGCGTGAAGAACGGATTGAATACGCCCTACAATATCCGTTAGCCAATCACCCAGGAGAGAATTATACATACAGCGACCTCAATTTAATCACTTTGGGTGCATTGATTGAAAAGTTCTCAGGCATGGGCCTCGATGAATTTATCGATAAGGAGCTTACTGGTCCGCTTGGGATGGAAGACACCATGTATAATCCGCCAGCATCGCTGAAGCAACGAATTGCGGCAACGGAATTTCAGCCGGCAATCGGCAGGGGGATGGTATGGGGGGAAGTACATGATGAGAATGCATGGTCACTCGATGGAGTAGCTGGGCACGCCGGTGTATTTTCAACTGCTTTGGATTTAGGGAAGCTTGCCCATATGTTCCTGAATGATGGGAAATACGGCGGTCAGCGGATTTTGGAAAAAGAAACGGTTCGTTTGCTGGAAACCAATCAGATTCCTGAATTTCCCGGAAATGATCACGGCCTTGGTTGGGAGTTGAACCAAGGTTGGTATATGGATGCTTTATCGGATTCCTCGACTTTCGGGCACACGGGCTACACAGGGACGAGCATCGTCATCAACCGCGACAATCACACTACGGCCATTCTGCTGACTAACCGTGTGCATCCATCGCGGACGACAGTATCAACTAATTTTATCAGACGTGATTTCGCTCGGGCAGTAGCCGATTCAATTTCAGCTCCACTGAACAAAAAAGATGCAGCATGGTTTACGGGATATGGGGATCACCTTAATCATCAGATGACTGTCGCGACAAACGGAGCTTCGAGCCTGACCTTCGATGGATGGAACCGCATTGAACAGGATTCCGATTATGGCTATGTGGAAACATCCATGGATGGCACAAGCTGGAGCGAGGCTGTTCTTCAATTGACAGGAGACAGTGAAGGGTGGAAGAAGCATGAAATTAGGCTGCCGAAAGAAACGCAATTTCTCCGTTTCCGCTATGTCACGGACGGTTCAGTCAACGGCCGCGGCTTGTATATCAGAAACCTTAAAGCAGATGGCAAGGAAATAGAACCGTTAGATGAACAGAACGACTGGACATTACGCAATTATTGATCAAAGGGGGATGGGAAATGCACAAGCTGAAGAAAATTCTTTTGGTGCCGGCGTTACTCGCGGCACTAGTCATTTCATCATTATTTACAGGAAGCGGACAGGCCGCCGCAGCTAGTCCGGTTACAGATTTGGTGATTCTGCAGAATGTACCTGAAGTCGCAGTAGGTGGAGTGGGGAAAGGCCTCCAACTCCAAGCAGTGCATCTCTATGA
Source organism: uncultured Planococcus sp. (assembly GCF_947501725.1). Classification (NCBI taxonomy): domain Bacteria; kingdom Bacillati; phylum Bacillota; class Bacilli; order Caryophanales; family Caryophanaceae; genus Planococcus; species uncultured Planococcus sp. The sequence continues at coordinate 68,581 of NZ_CANMXD010000002.1, forward strand.
GGACGGGCAGTACATGCTGGTTTCGGAAAACCTGACATGGGAGTCTGTCAATAAGACGGTGGCATCTGTAGATTCACAGGGAAACGTTGAAGTGTCAGGGAAACCAGGCAAAACGTTCATCACCGTTTCAGATGGATCATTTACAGATAGAATTTCGATCCAAGTAAAACCGGATGCCAAAGTAAAAGGCTTAAAAGGCAAGCCGCCGCTTAGCACTTCGGTGATCAAGGAAAGCGGCGATCGCTATGATTTGGTCAATAGGGCGGTAGGACAGATGACCATGGAAGAAAAAGTCGGGCAGATGCTGATGCCGGATTTCCGCAACTGGAAGGGGCAGAATGTAACGGAAATGCTGCCTGAAATCGAGCAATTGGTCAAAGAATATCATCTTGGCGGAGTGATCCTGTTTCGTGAGAATGTGGTGACGACTGAACAGACAACCAAACTGGTTACAGATTATCAGGCGGCAGCCCAAAAGCATAGCTTGCTGATGACCATCGATCAGGAAGGTGGCATCGTCACGCGTCTGCAGTCAGGAACCGATATGCCGGGAAATATGGCGCTTGGGGCAACACGTTCAGCTGAACTTACCCAGAACATTGGAAAAGCCATTGGTGAAGAATTGTCGGCACTGGGCATCAATATGAACTTTGCACCATCGTTTGACATCAATAACAATCCGGATAACCCGGTGATTGGTGTACGGTCGTTCGGTGAGAAGCCGGAACTTGTCGCTGAATTGGGAGTCGCTTATACAAAAGGACTTCAGGAAACAGGAACCGCTGCGACTGCAAAACATTTCCCGGGACACGGGGATACAGCGGTTGATTCGCATCTCGGCCTACCGGAAGTTCCTTATGATTTAGAACGCTTGAAAGCTGTTGAATTGTATCCGTTCCAAAAAGCAATGGAGGCGGATATTGATGCCATTATGACAGCACATGTCACCTTCCCGAAAATTGACGGTACAAAAGTCATTTCACAGAAAGATGGCACTGAAATCAACCTGCCAGCGACGCTTTCCTACAAAGTACTGACAGAATTGATGCGGGAGGAAATGGGATATAAAGGGGTTATTTTCACGGATGCGCTGAACATGCAGGCCATCGCTGACCATTTCGGGCCGGTGGATGCTGTCATTCGTGCAGTCAACGCAGGGACCGATATCGTACTTATGCCGGTCGGACTTGAAAGTGTGGCAAATGGCCTTTACGAAGCGGTTCGTTCCGGTGAAATAGCGGAAGAGCGCATCAACGCATCGGCAACGCGCATTCTCAGCCTGAAAATGAAGCGCGGTATCCTGAAAGAGGAATCGCCGGTTTCATTGGAGGAAAAAACGGCAAATGCCTTGCAGGTTGTCGGCTCTGAAGCTCACAAGCAAGTAGAAAGAGAAGCGGCTGAAAAATCCATCACTCTTGTAAAAAATGAAGGCGTGCTGCCGTTGGCACCAGCGGCTGAAGATATGCTGGTGGTTGTCGGCAACATCTATTCAGATGAATTGTACGCTGGATTAAAAGCACGCCATGACAATACGATGTGGATTGAAACAGGTGCACCGTTAACCGCGCAGCAGCTGGAGACAGCCAAATCGGCAAAGGCGGTTATCGTCGGTACTGCCACATCATCACTGTCACAGCGCTCACCAGAGAGCGCCCAAATGAAACTGGTCAATCAGTTGGTTGCAGAAGTGGAAGCGCCAGTGATCGGCGTCGCAGTCCGCAATCCTTATGACATTATGGCATATCCTGAAATTGATGCCTATTTGACGCAATACAGCTTCCGGACAGCAAGTTACGAGGCGATGGCTTCAGCAATCATGGGCGAATTGGCTCCGACCGGTAAATTGCCGGTGACCATTCCGAACCTTGCGGGTGAAACGTTTTATGAATATGGCCACGGCTTAAGCTACTGACACTAAAAGGGGGAATAACTTTGAAAAAGTGGATTGCCTTACTGACGACTATTTTGCTGGTATTGACTTCATTGTCCATCGCATTTGCCGACCATGATCGGGGCAATGGAAAATCCAAGGATAAGCGGAAAGACCATAAGGAATTTGAACTTGGAATTGAAGTGCTGATGGAAGAGCAAAAAGAATTGATAAGTGGAAAGAACGTCGGATTGATCACCAATCCGACAGGTGTCGATCAGGAATTGAACAGCATTGTCGATCTTCTGGACAAGGATCCGGAAGTCAACCTGACCGCACTTTATGGACCGGAACATGGTGTTCGGGGAGACGCGCAGGCAGGGCAATACGTCGATTATTATATCGATGAAGTGACAGGTGTGCCGGTCTATAGCCTGTATGGCAAAACGCGCAAGCCGACACCTGAAATGCTGGAAGGTATTGACGTACTGATTTTCGATATTCAGGACGTGGGTGCACGTTTCTATACCTACATCTATACCATGGCTTTAGCTATGGAAGCTGCAGAGGAGCAAGGCATTCCATTTATCGTATTGGATCGCCCCAATCCGCTTGGCGGCACAAAAGTGGAAGGACCTGTGCTTGATCCCGCATTCGCTTCATTTGTCGGACAATACGCCATTCCACTTCGCCACGGCATGACCGTCGGCGAACTTGCCGAATTCTTTAATGCCGAAATCGGAATCGGCGCAGATCTGACAGTGGTGGAAATGATGGGATGGAAACGTAATTCCTTCTATGATGAAACCGGTCTGCAGTTTGTACCGCCTTCACCGAATATGCCGACACTTGATACTGCGCTAGTGTATCCGGGCACGGCTTTGATAGAAGGAACAAATGTCTCAGAAGGGCGGGGCACGACGAAGCCTTTCGAATTTATCGGAGCTCCTTTCATCAACAGCACGGAACTTGCTGAAGCGTTGAATGCGCTGGAGTTGCCAGGCGTCAGTTTCCGCGCAGCATCGTTCACCCCGGCATTTTCCAAACATGCCAGCCAGCTATCGCATGGCATCCAGGTCCATGTGACGGACCGCGAATCTTACTTGCCGATAGAAACCGGATTGCATATCGTCAAAACCATTTACGACCTGTATCCCGAACAGGTGCAACTGACTGCTTTCTTCAATAATCTGATCGGCAATGACTGGATCAGCCAAGGCATAAAGGAAGGCATGACAGTAGAAGAAATGAAAGAACGCTGGCAAGGTGAACTGAAAGAGTTCAAGGAAGTCAGAAGAGAATACCTACTGTACTAAGAAATGAAGAAGTTTCCCCATAATGGGATAGAGAAGCAGAGAGGAGGGAATCATCTTCTTTCTGCTTTTTACTATGGAGTTTTAAAATTTCCGTTTAAAACCGGTTGATGGAAGAAGTGAGGACCAAGCTTCCCTTATAAAAAAATAATATAAAAATTTGTAGTTCCTTTAAAGTAACCGCTTACTTTATTTCCGCTAACGTTAAAATTGGTATAGACAACTATACCGATAATGGATATAGTGAAAATTAAGAATACATAAAGGGGTGGAAATTTTATGTTCAGTTTTCTGCAGAAAATAGGGAAATCCTTGATGTTCCCGATCGCTACCTTGCCGGCTGCGGCTTTGCTGCTGCGCTTTGGTCAGGATGATTTGCTCGGCATTCCGTTCTTATCGGCTGCTGGTGCAGGGATTATCGACAACCTGGCAATCATCTTCGCCATCGGAATCGCGATGGGACTTGCCCATGACGGCAACGGGGGAGCGGCTTTGGCCGGTGCCATCGCTTATCTCGTATTGACTTCGGCAATCGTCACAATCAACGAGTCGATCAATATGGGTGTTTTCGCCGGTATTTTATCCGGTATCGTCGGAGGTCTTTTATACAATAAATTCTATAATGTGAAATTCCCGCAATGGCTCGCTTTCTTCGGCGGCAGGCGGTTTGTGCCGATCATCACTGCGGCGACCATGACCGTCCTGGCCGGTGTGCTGGGCTATGCATGGCCGCCGGTTCAGGCAGGCATCGATAATGCGGGTGACTGGATTTTAAATGCCGGCATGTTCGGCGTCGGCGCTTACGGTTTCCTGAACCGCCTGTTGCTGCCGACTGGTTTGCACCATGTCATCAACACTGTGGTCTGGTTTGATTTCGGGACCTTTACAGATGCCACGGGAGAAGTGGTGCGCGGAGAAATCAACCGTTTCCTGAAAGGGGATCCCACGGCAGGGCCATTCCTGTCCGGCTTCTTCCCGATCATGATGTTCGGTCTTCCGGCAGCCTGTCTTGCCATGTACGTGGCAGCTAAGAAAGAGCGGAAAGCCCTTGTCGGCGGTATGCTTTTCAGTATCGCCTTTACATCATTTTTGACAGGGATCACAGAACCGATTGAGTTCTCATTCATGTTCCTGTCGCCTATCCTCTATGTTGTCCATGCCTTATTGACGGGCGTCTCGATGATGGTCGCTTATGCCTTGGATGTTCATCACGGTTTCGGCTTTTCTGCCGGAGCGATTGACTATGTGCTGAATTATGGACTGGCCACCAATCCATTGATCCTGCTCGTGATGGGGCTCGTCGTCGGAGCGGTATACTTTGTTATCTTCTACTTCCTGATCATCAAGCTGGACCTGAAAACACCTGGCCGTGAAGATGAGGACGAGGAAGGTGCAGAAAATGCCGGTTCCGGCAATAAAGCTGTGGATGTCAGAGCCTACAATACGATTGAAGCATTGGGTGGTGCCGCTAATATTACGGCTGTGGATTATTGCACGACACGCCTGCGCATGACAGTCAAAGATTCCGATTTAGTGAACGAAAAAGACCTCAAGCGCCACGGGGCTATGGGTGTCATGAAAATCAACAAAACCAATGTCCAAGTGGTTATCGGAACAGCTGTCGAGTTTTTGGCAGATGCCATGAAGCCGCGTTTGGAAAACGGCAATCCGGCTCCAGAAGATGTTTCGGAAGCCGCAGCCATTGAAGAAACCGTCAGTGATGAACCGGCTATGAAAGAAATCATCGCCGCTGATTTTGAAATGCCGATCCAAGGCAAAATGATTCCGTTATCGGAAGTGCCGGACGAAGTATTCGCAAAAGGCATGATGGGACCTGGTTTTGCCATTCTTCCAACGGGCAACGTCCTTCACTCACCAGTAGACGGGCGTGTGGTCAGCGTTTTCCCGACCAAACATGCAATCGGCATTGAAACGGATACCGGAATTGAAATTTTGATCCATGTCGGACTCGATACGGTCAAACTGAAAGGCGAAGGTTTTGAGACATTAGTGGAGCAGGGGCAGCTGGTACAGCGCGGAGACGCCTTGCTGAAGCTTGACTTGGAATTCCTGAACGCCAACGCGCCTTCTGTTGCAACACCGGTTATTTTCACCAACCTAACCGAACAAAAAGTTACTGTCATGAAAGAGGGCTTCCAGGAACAGGGAACTGATTCCATCCTGAGAGTCGACTAATAAGAGACGAAAAACCAGGGATATCCACAGCGATTTTCCTGGTTTTTCGCAAGGAGTGGTCCAGATGACTAAAAGCATATTGATTTCCGGCATCACGATTGCGGATGCTGTTGAAGAGAGTTTTACAGGGGATATCCTCGTGGAAGGCGGAAAAATAAGCCGTGCCGCAGAAACAATTGAAGCGCATGCTGATCTCCATGTGGATGCAACCGGCAAAAATTGGATGGCGTTTCCTGGGTTTATTGATGTCCATATCCACGGTGCTGCGGGACACGATGCCATGGATGCTACACCGGAAGCGTTGAATGGCCTGGCTGGTGCGCTGCCGAAAGAAGGCACAACGAGTTTTTTGGCGACGACGATGACTCAAACGGACAAGGCCATTTCGGCAGCATTGGAAAACATTCGTGAATTCCAGGCTCAGGAAGGGCAGGCTGAAATGCTGGGCGTCCATCTGGAAGGGCCGTTCATTTCCGACAAGCGCGCAGGCGCACAGCCGATTGAGCATATCGCCGAACCGTCCTATCCATTATTCCGGAAATGGCAAAAGCTCAGCGGTGACCAAATTCGGCTGGTGACGCTGGCTCCGGAAACGGCAAACGGACTGTCGTTCATTAAAAGCCTGGCAGACGAAGGGGTGGTTGCGTCGATTGGCCATTCAGACGGAACACTCGAGGAAGTACAGGCCGCTGTCCGTTCGGGCGCGAGCCATGTCACTCATCTGTACAATCAGATGAGCCCATTCCATCACCGCAATCCGGGAGTGGTGGGTGCTGCTTTGACAGAGGACGGCTTATCGGTGGAAGTGATCGCAGACTTCATCCACAGCCATCCGACTTCTGTTGAATTGGCTTTCCGCCAAAAAGGTGCAGAGCGATTGATCCTCATCACCGATGCCATGCGTGCAAAAGGACTGGCGCCTGGGGTATACGATTTAGGCGGACAGGATGTGCAGGTCACCCAAAAGGATGCGCGGCTTGCCGATGGCACATTGGCCGGCAGTATCCTGACGATGGAGACAGCGGCCAAAAACATCCAGTCGATCACCGGCTGCAGCCTGAACGAGCTGGTCGCCATGACTTCCGCCAATGCGGCGAAAGAGCTGGGCTTTGCGAATAAAGGCAGATTGCAGGCTGGTGCGGATGCCGATGTGACGATTCTTGATGACAATTTCAATGTCCAGATGACCATATGCAGAGGAACGATCGCTTATACGAAGGAGTGACTGTGATGAAACTGATACGAGTCGAAAACTACGAAGAGATGAGCAGCAGGGCGGCACAATTGGTGGAACAGCAAATCCTGGACAATAATCACTCGGTGCTGGGGCTCGCAACCGGATCGACACCGCTCGGCCTCTACGAAAAACTGATTGAAGGCGTTCGGGAGCGAGGAATTTCCTACCGGCATGTCCAAACCATCAATTTGGACGAATACCGTGGGCTGTCTGGTGACCATCCGAACAGCTATCGCCATTTCATGAATGAAAAACTATTCCGGCACATCGATATTGCGCTGGAAAACACCCATATTCCAAATGGCAAAGCATTGCCGGTGGAAGCGGAATGCAAGCGTTACGAAGAGTTGATCGATGAAGTCGGACCGCCTCATCTGCAGATACTGGGTATGGGAACGAATGGCCATATCGGCTTTAACGAGCCAGGAACGCCGGAGACAAGCCTGACCCATTGCGTGCAGCTTGAAGCATCTACACGAAACAACAATGCACGTTTTTTCAGCGACCGCGACAGAGTGCCGACCCACGCCATTACGATGGGGATCCAGTCGATCCTGAAAAGTGAAAGGATTCTCCTGCTGGCTTCCGGCAAAAAGAAAGCGCAAGCGGTGAAGCGCTTTTTGGACGGCCGCGTCAGCAAAGATTTTCCCGCTTCATTTTTATGGAAACACAATAATGTTACACTGATTGTAGACCGGGATGCCTACGCGCTGGCAGAGGCAGAAGAGGAGTGAACGCTGTGCTGGACAAACAATCGCCGATTCCGATTTATATTCAAATAGAAGAGCAGCTGAAGCAGAAGATCGAGCAAGGCGACTTTCCGATCGGCACAGCGATTCCCTCTGAACGCGAACTGACCGAGCGCTTTGGCGTCAGCCGGATGACCGTCCGCCAATCCATCACCAATCTGGTTAATGATGGACTGCTGTACCGGGAAAAAGGGCGCGGCACATTTGTGGCTTCCCCGAAAGTGGAGCAGCCATTAAATGGCTTGACGAGCTTTACGGAGGATATGGTGGCGCGTGGGATGGTGCCGAGCAGCAAGCTGATCGGCTTTGAAATCCTGGAGCCGGAATCGGACATTGCGGCTGACTTGCAGCTGGCGCAAGGAGACAAAGTCTATTTTGTGGAACGCATCCGTTTTGCGGACGATAAACCGATGGCCATCGAACGCACCTATCTGCCGGTCGAACGCTTTCCTGAGCTGGACCAGGATTCCTTCCAGGGCTCATTGTATGCGATGATCGAAAAAGATCACCAGCTGACAATCAGCCGCGCCATCCAGCGCATGGAAGCGGGGCTTGTGAAAAAAGAAGACGCGGAGCTGCTGCAGATCAAAGCACCCGCAGCCATTCTGATGATTGAACGCATCAGTTATTTGGCCGGTGAACAGCCATTCGAAGTGGTCCGCAGCACGTACCGTGCAGACCGCTACAAATTTACGACTGACATCAAGCGTTAGACGCACAGGCTTTCGAACCAATGAAGTTCTGAAGAAAAGAAACCAACACTAGAGGAGAGAAAAGTATGATTGAAAAAAGCTATACGATCACAAGCGAAGAAGGTCTTCATGCACGCCCGGCATCAAAATTAGTGGGAGCGGTATCACCGTTTTCCGCAGATGTAAAAATGCTTTATAAAGAAAAAGAAGTTAACTTGAAATCCATCATGGGCGTCATGTCACTCGGCGTTTCAAAAGGCAACAGCATCACCATCACAGCTGACGGCAGCGACGAAGAATCCCTGATGGCCAAAGTCGACGAATTGATTGTGGCTGAAGGGCTTGGAAAAGCGTAAGCAGCTGTTGTGGACACGATGAAGTAACCTGATAAAGCAGTCAAAATCCTAGGATTTTGACTGCTTTTTTTTTTTTGCACAGTCCAGTTTTGCACAAAACAAGAGGAAGCATTTGGTCTCCACTTTTTCTTGAATTGGGTATATAGTTTAGTTAACTAAATATTCAGATTAATTAATTCTGTTTAACACTTTAAAAGAAAGAAGGGGTGAAAGATGGTTCTGGATCAACGCAGCCAAGCTATACTATCGCATTTATCCCGGGCCCAAAGTTATGTGACCGTTAACGAAATCATGGAAACTTTCAAGATTTCCAGACGCACCATCTATTACGACATCGGGAAAATCAATGATTGGCTGGAAGCACAGGAACTTCCGGCCGTGCAACATGTACGTTCAGCCGGATTTCAATTGGATCAAAAAATAGCAATTGAAATTCCAGAGAAATTAGGTGCGATGGAGAACTGGCAGTATGAATACTCGGTAAAAGAACGGAGAGCTTGCCTGGTTCTTTATTTATTAGCTAGAAATAAGCCTTTGTATCTGGAGCATTTAACGGAGAAGGTAAGGGTCAGCCGAAATACCACAATTGAAGACGTGAAAGGGTTAAAGAGTGAATTAGGAAACTATGGACTGCAGCTGGAGTTCGACAGGAAATCCGGATATGTCATCAGTGGGATGGAAGAAAACAAACGCAGGGCAGCCGTCTTTTATTTGCAGCAGTTTATATTCAAGCAAACTTGGCAGGGGCTGCTTAGGCGATTGCCGATCATTTTCAATGGACAGAACGGAAAAACTGATTCTTTGGCAGTTGAAACAGCAGAAGAGGTTAAGAAAATCATTGCTGACAGTGAAAAAGAATTAGGCATCCGATATACAGATGATTTTCTTCATAGTTTGTCTTTCATGTTCCTCCTATTTGTCCGCAGACTTGAGCAAGGCAAAAAAATTGAAGTTGACCCCATCGAACGTCAAGTATTGTCAGAGTCAAAGGAATACGAAGCTGCTCAAAAAATAGCTGAAAATTGACTGCTTTGTTTCAAATTGCATTTCCCGAAGAAGAGGTTTTCTATATTACCAAACATCTCCTGAGTTCAAGAGTCCAATTTTCGCCAATGATTTTCGAAAACGATATTAATCAAAGCGACAAAGTTCTATTGGATGTAGTGACCAAAATGGTTACCGATTTTCAAAAGTATGCCTGCCTCCTTTTCGAAGATCGGATAGAGGTCGAACGAAATTTATTGTTGCATGTCAAAACAGCATATTATCGGGTGTTATATGGGTTAGAGGCTGATATCAGCCTAGAAGCCTCGATTAAGGAAAAGTATCCGGATGTATTCCTGCTTACGAAAAAAGTATCCAAGCATTTAGAGAAAGCCACTGGAAAATCGATCAATGATGGAGAACTTACCTTGATTGCAGTCCATTTTGGAGGCTGGATGGAAAAGATGGGCATAAAACCGGCCACTCGAAAAAATGCGCTAGTCGTCTGCAATACGGGAGTTGGAACTTCACGTCTGCTGCAACATCAATTAGAAGGGCTATTTTCGACGGTCGACATCATTGGTTGTGTGTCGTTGAGGGATTATGAAGAAATGGAGCATCAAGCAGACTTTATCATTTCAACCATACCACTTGCTGAAAAAGAAAAACCGGTGTTTGTTGTCAGTCCCATATTGACTGAAGCAGAAAAAGAACGGCTGCTGAAAAAGGTAAATGTCCATCTCGGTGTAAAGGCTCCGCAGCCCAATTCGTTAACGGTGGTGATGGACATCATCCGGCAGCATGCCGATGTAAAAGATGAAGCGGCCTTAAAGAATGAATTGCAGTATTACCTTCAACAGCAGCCGCTGAAGATGAAAGAAGTGAATAAACCTGACTTGAAAGATCTCCTGCCGATCGCCCACATTCAATGCCTTCCCACAGTGAGAGATTGGCAGGAGGCCATCCGAAAAGCTGCTCAGCCGTTACTACAGGAAAAGTCGATAACTAAAGACTACATCCAGGCGATGATAGATCCCTTACTTGAAATGGGGCCTTACGTAGTAATTTCGCCTTATGTAGCCATTCCACACGCCCGTCCCCACGAAGGAGTGGGAAAACTGGCGATGAGTTTGTTGCAGTTGAAGGAACATGTACCATTTTCACAGAACGGCACCCATCCGGTGGCACTGGTCATTGTGTTGGCGGCAATCGATGGAGACAGCCACTTGAAGGCATTGCGCCAGCTGACCAAACTTCTGAACAATAACAAAACAAAAAATCAACTGATGGATGCGGAATCTCCTGAAGAGATTTACAGCGTGGTTGCCTCCCATTCGGAATAACTGGTTTTGGCGATCCCCAATAGAGAAAGGAATTTTGCTATGAAATTTTTGGAACAGAATTTGGTGGCACTTGACCTGCCGGCAGCCACTCCGGAAGAAGGAATCCGTGCGGCAGGAGCTTTGCTGGTGGATGAAAATTTAATTGAACCGAGATATGTCGATGCCATGGTGGAGTCCTATCAGAAAAACGGCCCATATTTTGTATTGGCACCTCAAATAGCAATGCCGCATGCCCGGCCAGAAGATGGTGTTAAAGAAGCATCCGTCTCATTTGTCCGGTTAAAGGACTCAATTGAATTTGGAAGTGAAACCAATGATCCGGTCCGTTTCATTTTTGCTTTAGGAGCATCTTCAAGCGAAGAGCATCTGCTGGTCATGAAGAAAATTGTAGCTCTTTTAAGCAAACCTGAAAATGTAGAGAAGTTGAAAGAGCTGTCCAGCTATGAAGAACTACAACAAATTATAGGGAGGAATTAACAATGAAGATTTTATGTGTATGCGGTCTGGGACAAGGAACAAGCTTAATTTTAAAAATGAATGTGGAAGAAGCATTGAATGAAAAGAATATCATGGCGGATGTCGAACATATCGATTTGTCCTCAGCGACGAGCATGTCAGCTGATTATATCATCACCAGCAATGAGTTGGCTGAAAGCCTCCAGGATCAGCCGGCAAAAGTAATTGTGGTAAACAACTATTTCGATGTAGAAGAAATCAAATCGGCGATAGACGCCAATATTGCGCAATGAAGATAGGCAAACAAACAGCAAATAAATTACTAAGCGGGGGAGAACGGCTATGGATATTATTTTCTGGTTAGCGAATAACGTGTTCGGAACTCCGGCCATCTTATTGGGGATCATTGTCCTAATCGGTTTATTGCTTCAAAAAAAGACGGCCAGCCAAAGAGTAAGTGGAACCTTTAAAGCGGTTATCGGCTTCCTGATCATCAGTGCCGGTGCCGGCATCATCGTTGGTGCGTTGACGGTCTTTGAACCACTTTGGAAAGAAGTGTTCAATCTGTCAGGGGAAACATTGGGTGAATACATGGGCCAGGAAATGTTCAATAACGATTACGGCAGCGCAGTCACATTGGCGATGACTTTAGGGTTCCTATTGAACGTTTTGCTTGCCCGTTTTACCAAGCTGAAATACATCTATCTGACCGGACATATGATGTTTTGGACAACAACGATTTTTGCAGGGATCGCAGTTCATACCTCTCCTGATGTATCGTTTTGGAGACTAGTGATTTTCCTGTCAATCATTATGGGGATTTATTGGACCGTACAGCCGGCATTGACACAACCATTCATGCGGAGAATCGTGGGGAATGACAATATTGCCCTAGGACATACATCAGCCTCCGTCGCATTGCTGGCGGCGTTTGGCGGAATGCTTTGGGGCAATAAAGAAAATGATTCAGAGAAGATCAATTTGCCGAAAGGCCTGGAATTCTTGAGAGATTCCAATGTTATCACGGCATTGACGATGGGTTTGTTGTGCCATCATCGTATCTTTCAAAGATACTCCGGGCGCGGCAGAATTGGTAGCAAGTTCGGGCAACCAGAGCTTCATCGTCTACGCCATCATCCAGTCATTTACGTTTACGGCAGGGATTGCAGTGGTGCTGACAGGTGTTCGGATGTTTATCGGTGAAATAGTTCCAGCTTTTAAAGGAATCGCGACAAAAATAGTTCCTGGCGCTAGGCCGGCACTTGATAATCCGATTCTCTTTCCATATGCACCGAATGCCGTCATTCTCGGGTTTCTCGGTTCATTTGTTGGGGCCTTGTTGTGGCTGGTGGTTCTGGGCAATGCGGTAGGCTATATCTTTGTACCGACGATGATCGTCTTGTTCTTCCACTCTGCTTCGGCCGGTGTCTTCGGCAACTTAACAGGCGGTGTGCGGGGAGCGGTGATGGGTGGATTTGTCACGGCGACGATTGTCGCATGGGGCCAATTCATCACGGTCCGCTTTCTGCTGTCTGATACAGTTCCGGACACCGCAATGTGGGCAGCGGATTCGGATATGTTCATTTTGGGACCGATTGTTCGTTTGCTGGCTCAATTGCTGCTGTAGTCTTTAATGAAGGAGGGAGAAAAATGGCTTTTGTTCGGACATTACGCGGGGACATTCGGCCGGAAGACCTTGGGTTTACTTATTCCCACGAGCACATTGTCTGCCGTCCGGCCTATTGGATTGAAAAACAAGCGGATGACCTGTTGCTCGATGACAAGGAAAAATCCAAACTGGATGTCGCAGACTTTAAACGCTATGGCGGCAAGTCGATCGTCGATGCAACAGCGGTCGACTATGGCCGGGATGTCCAGGCGGTCAAAGAGATTTCAGAGGAATTAGACATCCATATTGTTGGGACAGCGGGTTTCAATAAAAGCTTTTTATGGGATGCCGGAATCAGTGAGCGGTTAAAACCGGTCCTCGGCGATTACCGGACCTACAGTGAATGGATCGACGCAGCAAGCGTCAACAGACTGACTGATTTTGTCATACGGGAAGTGGAAGAGGGGCTTGAAGGCACGTCCTACAAGGCAGGACAAGTGAAGTTCGGCACAGGCTACAACCGGATTTCGCCCCTCGAAGAAAAGACGTTGCGGGCTGTGGCGCAGGCTCACCTGGAAACGAAAGCTCCGCTTCACTCGCATACAGAAGCCGGAACGATGGGACTTGAGCAGATCGAACTGCTTCAGTCGGAAGGCGTTGACCTGTCCTATATGAGCTTCGGACATATGGACCGCAACCCGGATCCCTATTACCACGAACAGATTGCGAAAACCGGTGCATACCTGAGCTTTGACGGAATCGCAAAAATCAAATACGCACCTGAAAGCACACGCATCCAGTGCATACTGGAACTGGTGAAAAAAGGTTATGAAAACCAAATCCTGGTCAGCGGAGACACGGCCAGGAAGTCTTATTACAAGCATTACGATTACGGGCTTGGGCTTGAATGCATCATAGCGAAATGGGTGCCGCGGTTTATTGACGACGCCAGCCGCCAGGGTTTTGAGGGAGAAGCACTGATCCATAAATTCTTCGTCGAAAACCCAAAGCGGTGTTTCACGTTCAATAAGTAGGAGGCGAACAGCTTTGATTTTTCAAAATGAGAATTCTTATGAAATAAAAGAAAAAATCGAACAAAGCCAAGTGGCGATCCTGCCGCTTGGAGCGGTTGAAGCGCATGGTCCGCATTTGCCGCTCGGGACGGACAATTATTTAGCGGAACAGCTGGCGGAAAGAGTGGCCGGGAAAACGGGTGCTTTGGTATTGCCGACCTTGCCGTATGGCCAAGTATGGAGCTTGAAAAACTTTCCTGGCAGCATCACTGTCAGCAATCAATCCCTGATCAGTTTGCTCTGTGACATCGGTGTGAGCCTTCATCATCAAGGTTTCCAAGTCTTCGTCATGCTCAATGGCCATCTCGGAAATGCTGTGGCAATCAAGGAAGCAGCTCGCCAACTATACGAGACGGTGCCAAATCTGAGAGTGCTGTACCTATTCTATCCGGGCGTCAAAAAAATCACAGATGAGCTGAGGGAAACCCCATCGGCCCATGAGAGCTACTTCCATGCCTGTGAAATTGAAACTTCCTATATGTTATATTTGGCAGAGCAGTATGTGGACATGACCAAAGCCGTCTCCGACATACCGGACATCCCAATGAGTGCAGACGTGACACCGACTCCTTGGGAAGAGTTTACGGCTACTGCAGTTTTGGGAGATGCGACATTGGCGACTAAGGAAAAAGGAAAAGCTATTATTGAAGTCGCTTTGGCCAACATGGTGAAACTGATTGAAGAAGCAAAACGATCTTTAGGGAAATAGAAACTTACAACCGTATGGAGCTGATACAATGCTAAGCAATTACTTCAAGCAGGCACAGGAACGGCTGGAGCTTGTCGAGAAAAATGAAAAACAGGCGATGCTGGAAGCGGCAGGAAAAGTGGCGGCCGCGATTCAGGCGGGCGGCATCATCCAATTATTCGGCTGCGGGCATTCGCATATTTTGACGGAAGAAGTGTTTTACCGCGCCGGCGGATTGGTGCCGATCAAGCCGGTTTTCGTGGAGCCGCTGATGCTCCATGAAGGAGCGGTCCAATCATCCCAGCTGGAGCGACAGAATGAGTATGCGGCAGGTTTCCTGAAGGAACAGGATTTCGGTCCGGATGATGTGGTCTTTGTGATCTCCACTTCCGGCCGCAATCCGGTGCCGGTGGACGTCGCAGCATCCGCACGTGAAAATGGGGCATTCGTCATCGGCATCACGTCGCTTGCGTATTCGGGCAGTCAGCCTTCGCGCCACAAAAGCGGCAAGTACTTGTTCGACTCGGTGGACCTGGTCATCGACAACCATTCAGTGGCAGGAGACGCAATCCTGTCGTACGAAGGTGTCGACGTTCCGTTTGGCCCGACATCGACCGTCGTTGGCGCAACAATCCTGAATGCCGTTTTTGCGGAAGCCATCAAGAAAATGGCAGATGCCGGCTTTCCACCACCCATTTTCCTCAGCGGCAATATCGACGGGGCAGATGCACACAACACGCAGCTGATCAACCAATACAGTGAGCGGATTCCGCTGCTGTCTTGAATTCTTTAGCGCACGGCAGCGATTTTTCTGCCGTGCTTTTTTGTGCATTCAGGGCTGAGCGTGCATAAGTTAGTTTGTGCGTGCGTATTTTTTGGTAAGCGTGCATAAACTTTTTTGAACGTGCATATTTTTCAATAAGCGTGCATAAATTAGGAAAAGCGTGCATATTGTATAAAATACTTCCTCAGGACGTTTGAAAATTCAACAAATCTCCACAAAAAAAGCCAGCCACAGGTCAACTGTGTCTGGCTTCTATACTATTTTCTTACACAACACCGATCAAAATCGAAATTCCAAGCAATACAATGCTGAATCCCCACATGATTGGGAGGGAGTAGCGGATATGGCGGCCCATTTCGAGCCCGGCCAATCCGAGTGCCAGCCAAAGCGCCGGCGAGAACGGGCTGACGAACGTGCCGATGATGTTGCCGATGATCATAGCGTAGGCAGCGGATAGCGACGACACGCCAAACGCCGTAACCACCTGTTCTACAATCGGGAACAATGCAAAGTAATAAGCGTCGGTACTGAGCAATAAATCGAATGGAACGCCGAAAAATCCGATGATGATGTGGAGATACGGAATGACGAAAGCAGGCAAAACTTTCACCAAGTCATTGGCGATCGAATCGAGCATCAAGGTGCCGTTCAGAATGCCGAGGAACGAACCGGCCGCCAAAATGATGGCTGCCATCAACAATGCGTTCGGTGCATGATCTTTGATGCGCTCCATCTGATCTTTCATGTTCGGATAGTTGAGCGGCAATGCCAAACTGACGCCGATCATGAAGGCAAATCCCGCAGGAATGATACCCCACACGAGAACACCGATGACGGCTACTGCAAGGATGGTATTGGCCCACAAAAGTTTGGGACGGCGCAAGGAAGCGGCTTTCAAAGACGCTTCATCTTGTGCCCCTTCGACAAGCGGCTGCGCTTCTTCGTAAATTTCTTGATTGAAATCTCCGCGTTTGGCGATCAGGCGTTTTTCACGGATGGCCAATAAAACCGCAAGTCCGATCAGCAGCACTAAGCCGATCACCTGGACTTTGATCAATGGCCGCCAAAGTTCTGTGACATCGACGCCCAGAACAGCGGCGGTGCGGCCAAGGGGACCGCCCCATGGCAGCATGTTCATGATGCTGGCGGACATCCCGACCAGCAACAGCAGTAAGTAAGGGTTCATTTTCAAGCGTTTGTATAATGGCAATAAAGCCGGGATACTGATCAGGAAAGTGGAAGCGCCTGATCCGTCAAGCTGTGCCACGGCTGCAATCAACACGGTTCCGATTGCCACTGCAATAACATTGCCTCGTGATACGGCAATCATCTTATTGATCAATGGGTCAAACAAGCCGACATCCTGCATGATGCCGAAAAATAGGATAGCGAAGATGAACATGATGACGACGCTCATCACGGACTCGATGCCGCTATTGAAAAAATCACCGATTTCTGCAAAGCTGAATCCCGCAACAAAGGCAGCGACAATCGGTACTAGGACGAGCGCAACGATGGGTGTGATTTTATTGCTGATGAGCAATGCGACAATGACCACAATAGTCAATAATCCAATAATACTTAACATGAAAATTCCTCCTCGGGGCTAAAAGTTTAAAATGAAGGAAGAATTGTAACCGCATACAAAATATGTATTCAATACAAAATCCTTCTGCTTCTAAGTTATGGGTCTAAACTTAGCACAGAAGGATTTGAAAAATAAGATTATTCAATTAAGGGAACTAATGAGCTTTTTGATGGTTTTGATCATTTTGTCCACGGAATGTAGCGCCGTTCGGGACGGCCGATCTCTCCGTAATTCAATTGTGCTTTGGCTTCGCCGATGGATACGAGATGTTCCAGATAGCGCCGGGCAGTGGAGCGGCTGACGCCGACCGCTTTTCCTGTTTCCATGGCGTTGATGCCTGCTGGAGTTGAAGATTGCAAAATTTCCATAACACCGACCAAAGTCAGCTGATCGATGCCTTTAGGCAGTTCGCCATCAACTGTTTCCGAAAGAATGGCAATGGGCTCGATGCCGATCAGCCTGTCGATGTCCGTTTGTTCCAGCTCCTGGCGGGAAGCGAGAAATGCTTTTTGTTCGCTGTACCGCAGAAGGGATTGTTCGAGGCGGGAAAAATCCACCGGTTTGATGAGGTAATCAAAGATGCCGCAGCGCAATGCCTCTTCAATTGTTCCCGCTTCCTTCGCAGCCGACAGCATGATCACGTCGATCGGGTGGAAGTTGCTGCGGATTTCCCGAAGCATTTCAAGACCCCTACGGTCAGGAATAAAAACATCCAGCAAAATCAGATCCGGCAATTCCTGGCTGTTGGTGAGGAAGTCCATCGCTTCATCGCCTGTCTTCGCGACGCCGGCCACTTGGTAGCCCGTGACCTGTTCCACCAGTTGCCGGTTGATCTCGGCTACCCGAAAATCATCTTCAATTATCAAAACATGGAGCTCCTGTTTCATAAGTTATTCTCCTTTTTCGGTAATGAAACGACAAAGCAGGCTCCGCCGAGTTCACTTTCTTCTGTATGCAGTTCGCCGCCGGCAAGGGCGATCAGGTGTCTGGTGGTACTCAAGCCATAGCCGCGGTCCCTGCCCGGTTTCGATGAAAAACCTTTATCAAATAAAATCGGCGCTTGTCCGTTTGGAATTCCCGGGCCTGAATCGTCGATTTCAAGCAAAATATCATCTCCGACATCCGTGAAGTACAACGCAATCTGCTTTTTGTCAGGCGCACAGTCTTTCACAGCGTCCAGCGCATTGTCGATCAAGTTGCCAATCGCCGTCAGTAAAGCGCGGCTTTGCGGCTCCGATAAAGTGGTCTTCAGCCGGCTATCGGGATCAATCACCAGTTGGACCTGTTGCTCGCTTGCTTGATTGAGCTTGCCGATCAAAATGCCGCTGATCAACGGATCGGCCACTTTGTCGATGACCTGTTGAATCCATTCCTGCTGAATATCATGCTCCAGTCGAATAAAATCAAGCACTTCCTGTTTTTTATTCAAATGGACCAGCCCTGAAATGGTATAAAGTTTATTGGAAAACTCATGCGTCTGGGCACGCAATGCATTGGCATACTGCTTTACATGCGACAGCTCTTTCGTCAGCCTGTCGATTTCGGTTTTATTGCGGAAAGTGGAAACGGCGCCAACCAGCGTATCCTCATAATAAATCGGACCTGAATTTACATAGACCGCATAGCTGCCATAGACCTCTTCCTGATCAAAGTGACTCGTACGGATTTTCAGAATATCCGGCAAATCAGAAGTGGGGAGGACTTCCCGGATCGGTCGGCCAATGAGTTTGTCTACATCCTGGCCGTTGCCGAAGAGCAATTGCTGTGCCATCTGATTGAGCAGGGTGATTCTCCCAGTATCGTCGACTGCGATAATGCCTTCATGGGTCGACTGCAGGATGGTCTCTTTCTGAAACAGCAGGCGGGAAATTTCCTCAGGCTCGAGTCCATGCAACTTCCGCTTGATATAGGTGGCAATTGCGATAGCCATGACAATTGCGGCAGCGCCGATGATCACCAGCATCAACCATAATTCATGGTTATAACCGCCGATCAGCGTTTGGATATCATTTGCAAGAAAGCCGACCGAGACCACACCGATAATGTCATTTCCTGAGTAAACCGGTACCTTGGCGCGCAGCGAATTGCCGAGAGAACCGGTAGCCTTGGAAACGTAGGAATCGCCGTAGAGCAATGCGCGTTCATTGTCTTCACCGACCATTCTCTTGCCGATCTGCTCGGGATTGGGGTGGGAATAGCGGATTTCATCCGTATTGCCGATGACGATAAACTCGGCATTGGTGGACTGCTGGATCGGGGAAACAAGCGGCTGGATAATTGCCGCCGGATCTGCTGTTTCAAAGGCGAGTGCAATATCGGGATTGAGGGCCACACTCTCTGCCACACTCAACGCCTGCTCACCAAGCTGCGTTTCCAAGGCATCGGTGATGAAATAATCGAGGAAAATACCGATGACCAGGACAATCGCCAAAATCAGAAAGCCGATCAAACCGATCATCTTCATCTTCAGGTTCACTGCTTTAGTTGGCTGAAAGGGCCGCTTCTGGATATCGGCTTTGTGAAATTGGATCATGGTGCAGAGCTCCTTCAAGCGTATGTGCTTTTTTGTAATAATACCATAGGTGAGAGAACGGGGATTGAGGCTTCCTGCGGAGATATCGCTCTTTTAAAGGACTAAGCTTGTTCAGCATCGGCTGATGGGAGTGGAATCGTCTCTTACGACTGCAAATTCGGCCGAGCGCCCATAAAATCTCCTGAACGCCCATAAATTTCGCTGACCGCCCATAAATCCATCGGAACGCCCACAAACCGGATGAAGACACGAAAAACACAGCTATGCTTAGGAAATCTGTTCATCCAAAGACAAAAAAAACATCCCCCGCGCAAAAACGCAGGAGATGTCTCATTTATTGTGCAGATAATTCACTTTCGGTCACCCATTTGTGGTTGGTGACGGCTTCATCAGTATCGGTCGTTGTAAAGTCGACCATGTAGACAGTGGTTTCTTCGGCAGAATCGATGATGGCAGTGGCGCCCTCCATGCCTTCCATATGGTCTGTGGCAATGACGGCCTCATCACCGGCTGAAAGGGGCGTATCGCCAGCATCCTCCAACTCTTCGTGGATGACCCATTTATGGTTTTCGACCGGCTCGCCGCCGGTAGTCGGTGTAAAGCTCAAGGCGTAAACGGTCGTGTCGTAGGCACCGGTGATAGTCGCTTCAGCCCCATCCATGCCGGGCATATGATTTGCACTCATGATTGCCTGGCTGCCAACTTCAAATGTTGGATTTTCAGCTTCGGCCAGCCCTTCCGGCACTTCTCCATCGCTGGAATGTTCCATGCCTCCATGCCCCATATCTTCCTCATCCATATTTTCATCCATTTCTTCAGTCATCTCGACCTGATTGTCCGGATCGGCTGGGTTTACCGCGTCTTCTTCCGTATCTCCACATGCCGCTAACGTAATCGCGGTTAAAGTTGACATCGTCATCAACAAAAATTTATTCTTTGTCATTGAAATCCCTCTTTCTTCACTATAGTCTGTACACTGTACCCACATAGTGTGCAAATACTGTGCAGAATCTGCACAAAAAATCAAAACTTTTCTAGTACAATAATAGAAAGTTGAACGACGGGAGGACGATTGAGATGAACAGAAAATGGATAGTGGCACCGCTTCTAACGGGCCTGCTGCTTGCAGGATGTGGAGAAGATGATGTGCCGGAGCCGCCAGAAGCAGGAACCGCTGTGGATAATGAAGCCGCTGAAACCAACGAAACAGATGGAACTGCCGAGACTTCAGAGGATTTTGAAGTCGGGTTCGATGGCCGCATGGACCATGTCCACGGTATGGGCTTTATCGAAAATGAGGAAGGGCTGTATTTTGCATCGCATCATGGTTTGAAGATTTACCGCGACGGGGAATGGCTGGAAACCAGTGAACATTTCCATGATTACATGGGCTTCAACGCAGTCGATGACGGCTTTTTTACATCCGGCCACCCAGGTCCTGGATCGATGATGCAGAATCCGATCGGCATACAGCGCAGTAAAGACGGCGGCCGCTCACTCGACCACATGGGTTTTGAAGGGGAAACCGATTTCCATGGCATGGCGGTCGGCTATCGCAGCCATCACCTCTTTGTCATGAATCCGCAGGAAAATTCACAGATGGGGCCGGGCTATTTCCGGAGTGAAGATGAAGGGAAAGAATGGAAAGAGGTGGAAGGAGCAGGACTCGATGGCGAAGTTTCTTCTTTTGCGATGCATCCGGATGATTCGCAATTGATTGCTGCGGCTACCACGGAAGGGATTTTTCTGTCTGAAGACGGCGGTGACAGCTTCACTCCGGTGACGGAAGAGGGGATTTACGGAACCGCTGTGTTCTTCGGAGAGAGCGCATTGTATTATGCGACATACGGTACACAAGCTGAGCTTATCACGTATACTTGGGAAAACGGCGAACAACAGGCACTCGAATTGCCAGATCTGCCGGAGGATGGCATCCTGTATATCGCAGAAAATCCATCCAACACGGATGAGCTCGCCATCTATACAGCGGCTGGCCATGCTTTCATTTCCGAAGACGGGGGAGGCAGTTGGAACCAAATCTTGAATGCCGGACAAGTAGAATGATGGTGAAAAATGTTTTGTAACGGCGGAGGTTCGTATGTTCAATAAATTATCCTTGAAAATTGGCTTATTGTTTTTTATCTTTATCTTAATCATTGAAGCGTTTTTGTTTGCGACGCTTTACTTTACCCTGGTCAATGAACGCGTCGACGAAGTGATGGAGAATTTATTGGCACGGGGTGAGACGCACAGTGATGTGTTGGAAGACAGTTTTGAGGATATGACGCTTGCCCATGTCGGCATGATGGAATCGGCTTCTGATTTTATTGTGGTAATTACAGACGAAGCAGGCGAGGTCATGGTCAATTCGGATGCCTTGGAACCTGAAATGCTGGTAATTCTAAGGCATACTGATTTTGAAGATACGTCGATTGACGGGGAGATAATAGAAGAAGATTGGCAGGACAAGCGTTATATCGCGACAGACAGTCCGATTACGATTGATGGAGTGCACGCGGGCCATGTCTTCATGTTTGCGCCGACCGACAATATCGAGCGCATCATCGGCCATCTGAAAAACCAATTTCTCCTGGTCGGCATCATTACGGTCATTTTGACCATCATCACGATTCTTTTGCTGTCTCGTCTGATCACTTTGCCGCTGATTCGCATGAAGGAAGCGACCGAGCAATTGAGCCAAGGCAATAACCAAGTGGATCTGACGACTGACCGAAACGATGAACTGGGGGAGTTGGCGAATGCCATCACCAAATTATCGACGGATCTCGACCGGCTGAAAAATGCCCGCAATGAATTCCTATCCAGTATTTCGCATGAATTGCGGACGCCGCTTACCTATATCAAAGGCTATGCCGACATTCTGGACCGGCCGGACACCACGGAGCGGGAACGCGAGGAGTATATGGGCATTATCCGTGAAGAGGCGGCTCACTTAACCCTGCTGGTCGGGAATTTATTCGACTTGGCGAAGCTGGACCGCAATCAATTTACGATTGAACAAAAAAATGTCTCCATTGCAGAATTATTGAAGTCGGTAGCGGTATTGGTCAAATCCGCATTTGATGAGGAGAAAATTGAACTGTCCATCAGCTGCGGAGATGAGGTGCAGGCCTTCATCGATTCTGAGCGTATTCAGCAGGTGCTGTTGAACATTCTGGACAATGCCCGTAAGCATTCCTCAGCAGGCGACCGCGTGACGGTGGAATGCTGTCAGGAAGTGAACGGCATCGCCATCCGTATCAGCGATGAAGGGCAGGGGATTCCTGAAGAAGAGCTGCCTTTTGTTTTTGACCGGTTATACCGAGTGGAAAAATCGAGATCGCGCGAACGTGGCGGTTCTGGACTCGGCCTGGCGATTGCCAAGGAAATCGTTGAATCGCATGGTGGACGGATCCGCATCGACAGCCAGTTCGGCAAAGGAACGGCTGTTACTATCCGATTGAAAAGGGGTGGAGACCATTCATAAAGTGCTGCTGGTGGACGATGAAAAACGGATGCTCGATCTGGTGGCGCTTTATTTGCGGCCGCATGATTATGCCTGTACAAAAGCTGATAGCGGCAAACAGGCGCTGGATTTGTTGAATAATGAAGTGTTCGATCTGGTGCTGTTGGATATCATGATGCCGGATATGGATGGTTGGGAAGTGTGTCGGGAAATCCGTAAATCCTCCAATATACCGATCATCATGCTGACGGCCCGTGAGCAGCAGGAAGACATCGTCAAAGGCCTGCGTCTTGGAGCAGACGATTATATGACCAAACCTTTTGGCGAAGAGGAGCTGCTTGCGCGGATGGAAGCCTTGCTGCGCCGCAGCACCCCTGCAAAGCGCATCGAATTGGACGGCTTGGTCTGGGAAGAGGACCGTTTCGAATTGAATTACCATGGGAGACCCATCCATCTGACACCAAAAGAATTTTCAATGCTCGGTCTCCTGATGAAAAATCCCAATAAAGTCTTCGAGCGCGATCGTCTGCTGGAATTGATATGGGGCTTCGACTCGGAAACGGAAGGGCGCACAGTCGATTCGCATGTCCGCAACATTCGCGAGAAAATTCGGCAGGCCGGCTTTCCGATCGACGAACATTTCCTGACGGTGTGGGGTATCGGTTATAAATGGGTCAATTAGAAAAACCGCTGCAGAAATTTTCTGCAGCGGTTTTTTTCGCATGGCAAGTTCTTTCTGCCATGCTTTTTTTGGGTATTCAGTTAGGGGTGGTTGTGGTCCTAATCGTTCGCAAATCTTGTTGAACGACTGCAAATTCGGCTGAGCGCACGTAAATTCATTTGAACGATTGGAAATCATTCTGAACGGTTGCAAATCTCCCTGAACGACTTCAAATTCGCCGGACCACCCGGAATAGGAATGCTGAGCCGAGCCGAGCGCATATAAATGCCCGGCATAAGGCTTTTTCGTCAAAATCTGGCTGTTCTTCTCTCAAAAACCAAAAACCTACACCAATCGCTCGCCCGACACCGACCGGGCGGCATGGATTCCGCTGGCCGCCGCCCCAATCGTTCCACCGCCCGGGAAAATGTGGTCGCCGCAGACATAGAGATTCGGCAAACCGGAATGGTGCGAAATGGAATTGAACAGAGCTGCATCCAAAGTTTGAGGAAAGCCGCCAACAAAACCGTTCGGCCGGCCGGCGAAACGTTCCCACGCTTTCGGTGCACCGCTTTCCATATGGATAACCGCATCGCGGAATTCAGGGATAAGCCCCTGAATGGCCTGGAGCATTCGCTCCGTTAAAACCGCCCGCGTTTCTTCGTATTTTTCCTGAGTGTCCCACTCTTCAACACGGGAATGCGTGGAAATCGTCACGGTCTGGAAGCCTTCAGGAGCGCGCAGCTCATCACCCGGAACAGACGAAGACATGAAGAAATGGCCGCCTTCAGCAAGCCCGTCCCCTGTTGAAATCTGTCGGAAAGGAGGCAACGGTTCTTTTAGCTTTCTTGATTCGATTGCGAGATACAGGGTGAGCGTCGTCCAGGTTTCTCCGGCAATGCCGTCACGCAAAGAAACCTTCAGCTTGGACACCAGTTCCGTGGCCATAATCTTCGGAAGCTGCTGGATCGGAATATTTAGAATGACATCCGTCGCTTCGTAGACATTGCCGCGATGATCGGTCGCCATCCAAAGATCGCCCCGCCGTTCCAGCTTTTCAAGCGTGCGCCGTTTTTTCAGCACGCCGCCATTTTCTTTCAGGCTGTCGCCCATCAATTCGGAAAAGCGGTACAAGCCGCCAGGCACGTAATATGCGCCTTCGTGATAAATATCAAGCGCCACCGCCGCCAATAAATACGCCACATCTTCACTGCCGGTCTGCATGCTGTCGATCAAAAGACCATCAAGCATGTGGCGGAATTCCTGCAAGTCACCAAGTCCATGTTTTTTCAGCCGCTGTCCGAGGGTTTGATTGAAGAAAGGCAGGAGCTTAATGTGCTTGGGACGCATGGATTTTGCGAGGAATGTCCATTCATGTGCCGTTGCAGGAGGCAGGGAAGGGAGCGGATCCATCAAGGTCCGGACAATGGCGGCGGTGTGGTGAATTTCCTTGTAGAACGCACGGATGGCGTCGCCGTGCTGGGGGAAATGCGCTGCGATGCCATCGACATGGCGGGCACGGTCTTTATGGAACACGAAGGTCGCTTCCGGATGGACCATTTCCATGACAGGCTCGAGTGGTTCGATGGCCATCGGTTTGCCGAGGTAATGGAAGACGCGGTCGTGGATGCCGCCCGGTTCAAGGCCCATCCCGAGCGTGGCGCCAGCGGGAAATAAATACTTGTTGCGTTTGAATTTACCGGCGCAGCCGCCAAGTTCCGAAGAAGCTTCAAGCAGCGTCACCGGCCATCCTGCTTTTGCGAGCAATGAACCCGCGGTCAATCCACCGATGCCGGCGCCTATCACCAATACTGTTCGTGTCATCCGAATCCACCCCTTTGGTTGCTGAAGAAAATCTAAGTCTTAACTTTTTAGTTTTGTGGGGAAGCTTAATGGGCGCCTCCGCTTTTCTTGGTGTCCAGCTGCAACGGCCAGCTCCTCGGGTCATAAGCCACTCTGGCTATGCGGCAAAGAACGCCGCTTCGTCAGATCGTCTTATGCCTTTCGGAGCTGAACGGCCGTTTCCGCTTTTCTCGGTGTCCAGCTCCGGCGCCCAGCTCTTTGGGTCATAAGCCAACCCGGCTGTGCGGCTGAAAACACGCCACTTCGCCGGTCTGTCTTATGCCCGGCAGAGCTACATGGGCGCCTTTGCTTTTCTCGGTGTCCAGCTCCGGCGCCCAGCTCTTTGGGTCATAAGCCAACCCGGCTGTGCGGCTGAAAACACGCCACTTCGCCGGTCTGTCTTATGCCCGGCAGAGCTACATGGGCGCCTCCGCTTTTCTCGGTGTCCAGCTCCGGCGCCCAGCTCTTTGGGTCATAAGCCAACCCAGCTATGCGGCTGAAAACACGCCGCTTCGCCGGTCTGTCTTATGCCCGGCAGAGCTACATGGGCGCCTTTGCTTTTCTATCATTATGGCGAAAATCCACTCACCCTGCCAATACAAAAGCCCGGCTGCCGGGGAATTCCCAGCAGCCGGGCTTTCGATATGAAAATTATGCTACGTTGCGGCAAGCTTCTGCGCATTTCTTACAAGCTTCTGCACATTTCTGGCAGTGGTCGTGGTCATGTTTTGCACATTCGTCGCCGCATGCTTCACAAATAACCGCGCATGCCTGCGCCAACTCAGCTACAAACGGTGAGTTGCGTGTAATCGCATGTTCCAGATATGCACAAATATCTGCGCATTCGCGGTCCAGACGAATACATTGTGCCATCATCTTCACGTCATCTTCCTGTAGGCAAGCGTCAAAACAGTGGTTGCACGCTGCTGCGCAATCGTGCAAGGTTTTAATCAGTTCTGCATGTTGTTCATGTGCCATCAGTAAAACCTCCAGTTTCAGATTTTGTTCTGTCCCTTTCTGGTTTCCCTTTAAATTGTCAATTAAACGAAAATTGAGAAAGTCCATAAAATCTGCACAATCAGTTTTCCGGTGGCCCTTTTAAATTACGCAGCTGTTCTTCATATTCCTCTTTACTGATTTCGCCATTGACATAGCTTTGACGCAGCGCTTCAGCCGCTTTATTCGTTTCGCTTGGTTCGGTTTGTGCTGATTTATTTCGTGCTTTGATCAATGTGAACCAAAGAGCGGTCCCAATCGCAACCAACAGCACGATAAATGTAACAGCGATGGTCACGCCAAGCGCCTGGTTTCCAGGGGTGAAAAATTCTCCCATTGCCTTCAACTTCCTTTCTTTAATGAATGTTATCTTTTTTTCGGCGGTGTCTCCAAATTTTTCATGCGCTTCTGAAACTCTTCTTCACTAATTTCGCCTCTGTCATACTGCTCTTTCAGCAGCTTTGATTGTTTGTTCTGAGGAGGCAAAATATCACGGGGCATGCCTTTACGGCTGGTGTAGACCACCAATCCAATAAACGCTATCACCAGAAAAATCAGGAACAACAGCATCCATAGGTATAATGGAATTCCCAGATCCAGAGAATTCACATCGATAAATTCCACGTTATCACGCTCCTCTTTGAAATAAAGTCACGCTTCGTTATAAGTTCATTTTACACGTTTACCCCAGTGAATATGAGAACAAATGAAGAATTGATAAAGGAATAAATACGAATGGAAAATTCTGATAGTTATGCTACGATATATTTACCTATAAAAGGAGGAATTTCTATGTTCGTACATAAAATTGACGAAGATCTATCACTCAAATTGCAGGAAATGCGTGATGCAGAACGAATTTTCCAGCTGACTGACGCATCACGTGACCATCTGAAAGAATGGCTGCCATGGCTGGATTTCACTACGGAATTGAAAGATACCCAAGAATTCATTAAATCCGGCAGCAGTAATTTTGTCGAAGGCAAAAGTCTGGGAGCAGTCATCCTCTACAAAGGCGAAGTTGCTGGAATCGGCGGATTCAACAGCATCAACCAGGCCAACAAAACCGCTTATATCGGCTATTGGCTTGGCCAGGAATATCAGGGGAAAGGCATCATGACACGCGTCGCCAAAGCGCTGACCGATTATGCGTTAACTGACCTTAAACTCAATAAAGTCGAAATCCGTGCAGCGGTCGGCAACCACAAAAGCCGCAGCATCCCTGAACGTCTCGGCTATACAGAAGAAGGCACCATCCGCCAGGCCGAATGGCTGTACGACCGTTACGTCGACCATGTGGTATATGGCATGCTCGCGTCTGAATGGGGATAAGAAAAGCGGAGGCGCCCATGTAGCTCTGCCGGGCATAAGACAGACCGGCGAAGTGGCGCTTTTTGCCGCATAGCCGGGTTGGCTTATGACCCAAAGGGCTGGGCGCCGGAGTCTGGACAACTAGAAAAGCGGAAACGGCCGTTCAGCTCCGAAAGGCATAAGACGATCTGGCGAAGCGGCGTTCTTTGCCGCATAGCACGAAAAGTGAAAGTGCCTGGTCAGCTCTGACCGGCATAAGGCAGCCCAGCAGAG
Source organism: uncultured Planococcus sp. (assembly GCF_947501725.1). Taxonomy (NCBI): domain Bacteria; kingdom Bacillati; phylum Bacillota; class Bacilli; order Caryophanales; family Caryophanaceae; genus Planococcus; species uncultured Planococcus sp. The sequence goes on from NZ_CANMXD010000002.1 coordinate 96,601, forward strand.
TGGCGTCCTTTGTCACTCAGGTGGGTTGACTTATGACCAGAAGAGTTAGGCACTTGCAACTGGACATAGGGTTGGCTTATGACCCAAAGAGCTGGGCGCCGGAGCTGGACACCAAGAAAAGCGGAGGCGCCCATTAAGCTCCGGCACTCCCAATAAAAAAAGCAAAGCAGCACACTCGCTGCTTTGCTTTTTTTGAAATGAGCGTAGAATACGAAGTAATAGCAAGCTTTTATTTCGACTGGAGGGAATGCACATGAACAGCAGCATCTCCATCAACAAGCTCAGCAAAGCTTATGGCAAAACGGAGATCCTCAATCAGGTGGATCTGCAAATTGCGGGCGGTGAGATTTTTGGGTTGATCGGACCGTCGGGATCGGGGAAAACCACGCTGGTGAAGATGATTGTCGGCATCGATTCACCGAGCAGCGGGACGGTTGAGGTTCTCGGCAAGCGGGTGCCCAATCTTTTGTTGCTGCAGGACCTTGGCTATATGGCGCAATCGGACGCGCTGTATCCGGAACTGACCGGCAAAGAGAATTTAAGTTTTTTCGCTTCACTCTATAAAATGAAAAAGTCCCGTTTAAAAGAACGAATCGCCTATGCAGCAGATTTGGTCCAGTTGACCGATGAACTGGGCAAGAAGGTCTCTGCGTACTCAGGTGGTATGAAGCGGCGATTATCATTGGCAATTGCATTGGTTCATGATCCGAAAATCCTGATTCTCGATGAACCGACCGTCGGCATCGATCCGGAACTCCGGCTGTCGATCTGGAGTGAGTTGATGCTCTTAAAAAGAGAGCAGGGCAAGACCATCATCGTAACGACCCATGTCATGGACGAAGCGGAAAAATGCGACCGTATCGCCCTTGTGCGTGAAGGCGGAATTCTGGCTTCCGGCACACCGGCTGAATTGAAGAAGGTATACGGTGCAGCTGATTTGGAAGGTGTCTTTTTGCAGGCGGGGAGAGGTGCGCTATGAGAATTCCAGTTTTAATCAAACGGATCATGCTGCAGCTGCTTCGTGACAAACGGACAATGGCGCTGCTGTTTTTTGCGCCGCTCATCGTTCTGACCTTGATGTATTTCTTTTTCAACGGTGACAATGAAAACCCGCAGCTCGGCGTTGTCGGAGGTAACGTCCAGCTTGTGGCCGCTTTGGAAAATGCATCGATTGATGTCATTTCCTACAACGAGGCTGACCGGCAAACCATCATCACAGATGAACTCGACGGTTTACTGGAAGTGGATGAAGGTGGATTCCAAATCACGCTGGAAAATAATGACCCAAGTACATCGAGGGTTTTATTGATGCAAATCACGCAGGCAGCAGCCATGCAAAGCGGAACTTCGGCACCCGCGAGCATCGATGCGGAATACATCTATGGAGATGCAGAAACCGAGTTCTTTGATGTTCTTGGTCCGATACTGGTCGGCTTTTTCGTCTTCTTTTTCGTATTTTTGATTTCTGGAATCGGTTTGCTGAAAGAGCGGGTCTCCGGAACCTTGGAGCGGTTGCTGGCAACACCGATCCGGCGCTGGGAAATCGTTTTGGCTTATCTGATCGGCTTTGGCATTTTCGCCATCATCCAAACCGTCATCGTCGTGTTCTACTCGATTCAGGTATTGGATATGGTCATGGTCGGACAGGTTTGGCATGTCATCATCGTCAACTTGATGCTGGCTTTAGTGGCATTGTCCCTCGGGATACTGCTGTCGACTTTCGCATCTTCAGAATTCCAGATGGTCCAGTTCATCCCAGTTGTCGTGGTCCCGCAAATCTTCTTCGCTGGCATCATTCCACTCGAAGGAATGGCCGATTGGCTGCAGAACATCAGCCGCATCATGCCGCTGTACTACGCGGCTGATGCCCTGAAAGCCATCATGTACAGAGGGGAAGGGTTGACGGACGTAACCGGCAATCTGCTGGCGCTCGCTACTTTTGCGGCGATTTTCATCTTCCTGAACATCATCGCTTTGAAGCGTTACCGCAAGCTATGAAATAAAACAGGGCTGTTCGCTGCCGCGGACAGCTTTTTATATAATGAAATTTAGCTTTTGATGATTTTTTAAGCGAAAAGAGGCGGCTAAAGAAAATCAGCTATTTCGATTAGGGGAGAGCAGTTCGCGCTCTTGAACTGGTGGTATGAGGGGAGGATAGAGTCCGGCCGCATGAATATGTGTGGGGGAGGAAAAGTGTAAGATAGAGAGATGGAAAGTTGCTGTAGAGGAGTAGGAAGTTCATGTATAGAATGAAAACTTTCATGTAGCCATCCAATATTCATGTAAGAGTTCGAAAAGTTCATGTAGAAGGTGGAAAACTTCACTTTAAAACCATAATTCATCATGTAGCCATCCAAAACCATCATGTAGAAAGATAGAGTTCATGTAAGAATCCAAAAGATTCATGTAAGAGTCTCAGATGTTCATGTAGAAACCCGTATTTTTCAGGTAGCCATAACAAAGCCATGTAAGAACTCTCAATTTTCATGTAGAAGCTAGAAAATTTCACTTTGAAACGGCAAACTGTCATTTAGCGATTCGAACTCATCATGTAGAGAGATAGAATTCATGTAAGGATTCAAAAAGTTCATGTAGAAGCTTCAAACTCTCATGTAGCCACAACAAAAGTTCATATACCCAGACCAAATTTGTGTAAGAACGCTTAATTTTCGTGTAGCAAGGAGAAAATCTCACTTTGAAACTCCAAGCCATCATCTAGCCATCCAAAACCATCATATGGAATTCAAAAATAAGCGCCAACAGCTACCTCTGGCAGGCTACATTTGATAAAATTGATGTGTTGGAGAAATTTAAATAATTCACAGTATCTAAAGGAGAGAAAATAGCATGAAACATTTTCTAATTGGAACAGTCATCGCTTTAATTGGCGTATTGATTGCGTATTTGATGAACGACTGGTCGTTGGTTTATATCATTAGCGGCATCGTTGCCGGCGTCGCATTGATTTGGGGCGTGTTGGCATTGGGAACTGGCAAGAACAAGTCGTCAAGAACAACAAGTTCAGAAAAGCGCCGGGAAAAGCAACAACGTGTGACGAAGATGAAAAATTGGGTATTGTTAGCTGTACCGAATATCATCGCCGTTATCGTGAACTTAGCTATGATTTCATAAAGCGGATGGGGTGAGGAGTTGTTAGGGTATTACAGCAGGTTATCATCTGAAGTCTATGACCTCGATAAGCCGATCGGCAGTTCATTTGGGGACATCGAATATTATATGGAGCGGCTGGCTTCGTGCAAAGGGCGAATCCTGGAGCCGGCCTCAGGAACTGGGCGCTTGCTTGTTCCGTTACTGGAAAAAGGATATCAAGTCGACGGCTTTGATTTATCGGAGGAAATGATTGAAGTATGCCGCAGAAACTGCAAAGAGCGGGGACTGGCACCAAAATTGTTCAACGCAAAAATGGAGTCGTTCTCGATTGATGCAAAGTACGCGGCCATCGTCATTCCAACAGGGACATTTCTGTTGCTCCACGAACGCGAAAAATCGCTGCAGGCATTGCAGAATTTCTACAGCCATTTGGAGACAGGCGGCCGTTTGATCGTCGATTTGCATGTGCCTTCAAACATCGAGATCGAGAAAACTTCGACTCGAACGTGGCAGGCTGCTAACGGCGACACGCTGACTGTGGAAAGCAAGAAAATCGAAGTTGATTGGATCCAGCAGTATTTCGTTTCGCAAGGACGTTATGAACGTTGGCGCGATGGCCGATTGATCGAGACGGAACTCGAGCGTTATCCGATGCGCTGGTATGGTGTCGAGGAATTCAAAACCATACTTGAAGGAATCGGTTTCAACGAAATCAGCGTTTCAACAGGCTACCAATTTGGTGAGTACCCAAAAAATGCAGACTCCATTATTACTTTTGAAGCGGTAAAATAGAAAAACGAGGCGGAATTCGCCTCGTTTTTTCTATTGGTTAAATATGTAGTTTTCATCTCTTTGTCTAGCAAGCCTTAACGGCTGCCTTCGCTTTTCTCTATTGTCCAGACTCCGGGAGCAACCTCTCGAGTCGCTTCAGCCTTTCCAGCAATGACTGAAGAACGCCATTACCGGGAAGGCTTCCAGCGCTTGTCGGAGCTACACGGCTGCCTCCGCTTTTCGTATTGTCCAGACTCCGGCGCCTAGCTCTTCGGGATGTAAGCCACTCTGGCTGTGCGGCTGAAAACATGCCGCTTCGCCAGATCGTCTTACCCCTGTCAGAACTGAACAGGCGCCTCCGCTTTTCGTATTGTCCAGACTCCGGCAGCCAGCCCCTCGAGTCGCTTCAGCCTTTCCGGCAATGGCAGAAGAACGCCATTACCGGCAAGGCTTCCAGCGCTTGTCGGAGCTACACGGCTGCCTCCGCTTTTCGTATTGTCCAGACTCCGGCGCCTAGCTCTTCGGGATGTAAGCCACTCTGGCTGTGCGGCTGAAAACATGCCGCTTCGCCAGATCGTCTTACCCCTGTCAGAGCTGAACAGGCGCCTCCGCTTTTCTCTATTTCCTATTCAATTCCACTGCATCCCAGATCAGCAGCTTCAGTTCGTCGGTCCGGATTTCGTCGGTTCGGTTCAGCCGGACATGGCGCATCTTTTTGCCGTCGCCTTCCAGCAGGTTGGATTCATCGCGAAGTTCCGCGCCGCGGTAAAAGCCGAAATTGACGTGGCTTTTGGCGGTTTGCATATAGCACACGAGCCCTTCTTTAGCATAGCTCGGCTTGGACCATTTAAAGCCTTCGTCCATCTCCGGATAAGCCTCAAATACCAATGTGCGAAGCTGCGCCACGATTTCCTGTGTCGGACTTTCCAAGCCTTCGATAAATTCATCTACTTGCGGATCTTTGATCGGATGCATAGACGGACTCCCCTTAATTCGTTTTGGATGATACCAGTAAAAACCGTACATCTTGTTCTGTTAAGTTGAACCAATAATGCTTTTTGCGTGCATCAAACAGGGTCGACTGCTGTGGTGCGAGCTCGGTGCGTTCGCCTTCGACTTCGACAGTCAACACCCCATCCACAACGAATAGGAATTCATATCCGCTGTGGGCGAAGGGGTTGCCTTCTGAATCGCCTGGTTTCAAAGTCACCAGCATCGGCACGAAGTTTGCTTCGTTAACGCCTTGCGACAGATCTTTGTAATAAAACCGTTCGAGGCGTGTGGCCCAATCGATTTCCTCGCTTTCATTCGTAAAAAACAAACTGGGATCTACATTCAAGGCATCTGCTATTTTACGCAGCGACTCCAATGTCACGCTCGACTTGCCGCGCTCGACCTGCGACAGGAAGCTGATGGAGACATCGGTCTTCTCCGCCAGCTCTTTCAAGGTCATCTTCCGCTCCTTGCGAAGGCTTTTTAATGTAATCCCAATCGTTCCGTCAGACATGGAGAAACCCCTCTTTGCTAAATGTTCTGCCTTCATCATACCGTAGATAGAGGAGAAATAAAATTGTGACAGGATATTGACAGAATATTGCTAACTGACTAAACTGTTGAAAGGGAGAATTAAAGTGTCACTTCAATTTATTCGTAAGGGGGAAATAAGATGGATAAAAAGCAAACACGTAAAGTTTTAACGGCAAGTCTCGTGGGGAGTTCGATTGAATGGTTTGATTATTTCTTATATGGAACAATGGCGGCATTGGTGTTCAATCAATTGTTTTTCGTCAATGAAGATCCAACGGTTGGGCTGATGCTCGCTTACGCTTCTTTCGCACTATCATTCTTTATCCGTCCATTCGGCGGCATCATCTTCAGCCATATCGGCGACCGTATCGGCCGCAAAAAGACGTTGGTCATCACTTTAAGTTTAATGGGCTTTGCAACATTTGCCATGGGGCTCCTGCCGACCTATCAGGCAATCGGCGTCGCGGCACCAATCCTGCTGATTACACTTCGCCTGATTCAGGGTCTTGGCATCGGCGGCGAGTGGGGAGGAGCATTGTTGCTTGCGACTGAATATGCACCTCCTGAAAGACGCGGATTTTTTGGCAGTATCCCTCAGATGGGCGTCACTATCGGGATGGTGATGGGAACTTTAGCATTATACATCATGACTTTATTGCCGGAAGCGGCGTTCATGAGCTGGGGCTGGCGTGTACCGTTCATCTTGAGTGCGTTCCTTGTGGTCTTTGGTCTGTGGATTCGTAAAGGTATTGATGAAACTCCCGAGTTCAAGGCGGTTCAGGCATCAGGAGAAATTCCGAAGTTGCCGATTGTGGATACCTTGAAATACCATTGGCGTGAAGTGTTGATTGCCATCGGTGCAAAAGTTGTCGAAACAGCGCCGTTCTATATTTTCGGAACTTTCGTGGTATCGTATGCGACAACAAACCTTGAATTTTCGAGAACAGCTACTTTGGCGGCCGTGATGATCGCGACTGTCATCACGACGATTTTGATTCCAATCATGGGTTCATTGTCCGATCGTATTGGCCGTAAAAAGATGTACGTCACGGGATCAGTGGCAATGGCTCTATTCGCATTCCCGTACTTTTGGATGTTGCAACAAGGATCTGTAACCTTATTGATCGTTGCAACGATTATCGGACTTGGTATCATCTGGGCGCCGATCACCGCAGTTCTTGGCACCATGTTCTCAGAAATTTTTGATGCCAAAGTACGATACACGGGAGTGACGTTAGGCTACCAGATTGGTGCAGCTTTGGCAGGAGGAACGGCGCCTTTAGTCGCCACATTCCTGCTGGCCACATTCGATAATTCTTACGTACCGGTAGCGCTTTACATCATCTTGACAGCCGTCATTTCGTTATTGTCTATCTGGGCAGTAAAGGATTTGAGCGGCAAACAAGCTCAGCCACAACCAACACTAGTAACAAAAGAAAGCCGCGTTTAGGCGGCTTATTTTTTAGGAGGCTTTACATGCTTATCATCAATGAACAGCAGATTCAGCAGCAATACCATATGGCGGATGCCATCCGTGACGTGACGGAAATGCTGCGCGCCAAGCAGCAGGGGGGAATCAACAGCCCGCATCGCACCGTCCTTGATTTTCCGGAACGGCAGGCATCAGCGCTGTACATGCCAAGTGCGGATATGGCGAATAAAATCTCAGGCGTCAAAATCGTCACCATCTTCCCGGAAAATCCGGCGCAAGGCAAGCCGACTACCCAGGGCGTCATCCTGCTATCGGACGGCGACAACGGCGAGCATGTCGCCATGATGACGGCTTCGTATTTAACCCGTTTGCGTACAGGAGCGCTCAGTGGCATCGCGACCGATCTGTTGGCACGCAAGGAAAGCCGTGTACTGACCGTCATCGGTACTGGCGCGATGGCATTCGAGCAAGTGCTGGGTGTACTCGCTGTACGGCCGATCGAAAAAATCATCCTGGTCAACCGGACACCGGAAAAAGCGGAACGCTTCGGTGAGCGCCTCGTGGCATTCGGTGTGGAAATTCCGTATACGGTCGAAACCATCGTTTCGTCAGCGGTCCAGCAGGCAGACATCATCTGCTGTGCTACGCGGTCGAACGAGCCGGTCTTTAATGGAGAAGACTTGAAGCCAGGCACACACATCAACGGCGTCGGCTCCTATTTGCCGAGTATGCGCGAAATGGATGAAACGACCATCCTGCGCGCGAATAAAATCGTTGCAGATGACATCGCCGGCGTCAAAGATGAAGCAGGCGAGCTCATCCACAGCGCGAACAGCGGTGCCTGGTCATTCGACCAGCTGCATGCAGAACTTGCGCAATTGGTTGCCGGCGACATTGCCGGACGTGAAGCAGAATCCGAAATCACTTTCTTCAAATGCGTCGGCGCCGCTTATTTCGACTTAGCCGTCGCCAAAGGCGTCTACAGTAAAGCTAAAGCGAGCGGAGCGGGAACAGACGTCGAGTTGTAAAGTTGAGTTTAAGGAGCATCCCGTAAGCGGCAATTTGCGCTTGCGGGATTTTTAAAGTGAAGGTTTTAGGTGTTTAGGAGAAGATTTTTGGTTTTTACCTGAAGATTTCGAGCTTCTACATGAATATCGCGTGGCTACATGACGAATACAGGTTTCTACAAGAGGATTCGAAGCTTCTATGTGAAGTTTACGAGTTTCTACATGAAGATTTCGAGCTCTTATACGAATGTTGCGTCGCTACATGACGAATACAGGTTTCTACAAGAGAGTTTGAGTCTTCAATGTGAAGTTTACGAGTTTCTACCTGAAGTTTTCGAATGCTTACATGAATATCGCGTGGCTACATGACGAATATAGGTTTCTACAAGAGAGTTTGAAGCTTCTATGTGAAGTTTACGAGTTTCTACATGAAGTTTTCGAATGCTTACATGAATATCGTGTGGCTACATGACGAATACAGGTTTCTACAAGAGAGTTTGAGTCTCCAATGTGAAGTTTACGAGTTTCTACCTGAAGTTCTCGAATCCTTACATGAATATCGCGTGGCTACATGACGAATACAGGTTTCTACAAGAGGATTCGAAGCTTCTATGTGAAGTTTATGAGTTTCTACATGAAGTTCTCGAATGCTTACATGAATATCGTGTGGCTACATGACGAATCCGGGGTTCTACATAAGAGTTTGAGTCTCCAATGTGAAGTTTACGAGTTTCTACATGAAGTTTTCAAGCTCCTACATGAACTTGATGCGGCTACATGAAAAATATGGCTTTCTACATGAGATTCAGCAACTTCTACATGAATTTTTTCCGTCTCTATGGGGATGTCCGCTACTAGTAGTTCCCACCATCCAAGTTCAAGCCCATCAAAAGAAGCAGTTCGCTTGCGCAAACTGCGTTTCACTAAGTTGTATCGCTGTCTGGTTAGAGTTTGTTCATTAGAAGAAAAAGGTGCCTGCTTCTTAGGGACAAAAACAAATTTCGTCACACTGCAATTTAATGCAAATCCACAACATTAAAGCGCATTTATAATAAAACAAGGTTTACAAATAAATATAAAGAATTTACATGAAAAAGTTACTCTCTTCATGGTGTTTTTGTATAATGATGGAAAGCAGCTGCGAAATTTCAATAGTAAGCGATAAGATGCAGCTTTAGCAGCCGTACCAAACTGGCAACGAAATTGTACCCGGGGCTGGATCACGGGTAGACAAAAAAGAGTTCTATTCCATCAACAGACTGAACAGAATCCTCGCGGAGATTAAAAACAAAGATAAAAGCAATACGCCGGAAGCGCATTGCTTTTATTCTTCGATATGGCCGATGGCTTTTGCGGGATTGCCGCCGACGATGGAATTGGCAGGCACATCTTTAGTGACGACAGCACCCGAAGCGATGACCGCATTGTCGCCGATCGTGATACCGGGGTTGATGACAGCGCGGCCTCCGATCCAGACATTATGGCCGATGGTGACCGGCTTGCCGAATTCTCTGCCGGAATTGCGGACTGCTGGATTGAGCGGATGGGTCGCCGTGTAGATGTGGACACCTGGTGCAATCATACAGTTGTCGCCGATCCGGATTTCGCAGACATCCAGAAATACACAATCGAAATTGGCATAGAAATTTTCACCGACGTGGATGTTGAAACCGTAATCGCAGCGGATGGTCGGTTCAGCATGGAGGAGTTCGCCGGTCGAGCCGAATAGTTTTTTCAGCAGGGTGGTTCGGTCCTGGCCATCCATTTCAGTGGTTTCGTTGAACAAACGACTGAGCCGACGGGCGTTCATACGGTTTTGGCGCAATTCGGAATCCTGCGGGTCGTACATTTCACCCGCCTGCATCTTTTCTTTTTCCGTTTTCATTCGTCAACCTCCTGCGAAAATAATGGTAAATCGATTGTATCATAGCTAATTCAGAAAATATTTAGTAAACTTATGGAATATTCTTTATAATAGAGAGAGACAGGAGTGGGAGTTATGAAAGCGATTGACAACAAAGTCACCGGCTACAAAGGAATTGAGGTTCCTTACACGGTCGTGTTGACGGAAGATTACACGAAAAAATTGGCCATCTTTTTGCCGGGTGCCGGATATACCGCAAAGAGTCCGTTGTTCCATTTTGCAGAAGAGATTTTTTTAAATGAAAACTACGATGTCCTGCGGGTCAATTACCAGTACACGGACAAAGCGTACAATGATTTCACCATGAAGGAACTGTCCGAAGCGATTGTCCATGATGTGCGCCTGGTGATCAGTGAAGCGCTGAAAGGCAGAAACTATCAGGAATTTTACCTGATTGGAAAATCACTTGGCACCATTGCGATGAGCGCCGAAATGAGACGTTCTGAATTCAGCGAAGCCAAAGCCATTTGGGTGACGCCGTTATTGAACCAGCAAGAAGTCCTCAATACAATGGTCAATAGCAAAAATCCGGCGCAATGCTATATCGGCGACAAAGATCGCTACTACTCGCCGGGTGCATTCGAATTGCTGAAAACCAATCCGAACTTGGAGTCGACCTTGTTGCCGGATATCAACCACCGATTGGATTGTGAAAATGATCCACTCAAATCCATCGATGCCTTGAAGCAGATCATCGCTGGGATCAAGAACTTTTAATGGGAAACCGTCCGTGTAATTGCGGTCGGTTTTTTTGATGGGCTTCTACCAGCACAAGTCGCCTCGCTACATGACGAGGCGAGGCTTTTACATGACGAATCGGCGTTTCTACCGTAATCATCACTCTCTACATGATGTTACCGGGCTTCTACCAGCACAAGTCGCTTCGCTACATGATGAATTGAGCGTTCTACATGAACAATCCGCGTTTCTACCGGGATTACCACTCTTTACAGGAGGTTGCTGGGTTTCTACAAGCGCAATTTGCCTCGCTACATGAATAAGTAAGGTTTCTACATGAAGAGTCAGCGTTTCTACCGGAATTGCCACACTCTACCGGAATTCGCCGGCTTTCTACAAGCACAAAACGCGCTGCTACATGAAGAGTCGACTGTTCTACATGAACAATCAACGTTTCTACTGAAATCGTCACTCTCTACCGGAAGTTATCGAGTTTCTACAAGCACAAAACGCGTCGCTACATGAATAAGTAAGGTTTCTACATGAACAATCCGCGTTTCTACAGGAAAAGAAACTCCATAAAAGCATCCCACCAAAACATGCTATAAACTTTGAGCTATTTTAAATCGAAGTTCATGCGAAAATGGAGACATCGCCAACATTTAGTTGGCAATTCTGCAAATTCATGTATGATGTTAGAATAATATTCACTTTAAGGGGAAGAGGGGATTTTGATGGCAGAATGGTGGAAAAAGTCGACGGTGTATCAAATTTATCCGAGGAGTTTCATGGATTCGGATGGAGACGGCATCGGCGATATTCGCGGTATTATTCAAAAACTTGATTACTTGCATGAGCTTGGTGTGGATATCCTTTGGCTGTCGCCGGTCTATGATTCACCGAACGATGACAACGGCTATGACATCCGCGATTATTACCAGATCATGAAAGAATTCGGCACCATGGCGGATTTTGACGAATTGTTGGAAGGGGTTCATGCTCGCGGCATGAAGCTCGTTATGGATCTTGTCGTCAATCATACGTCCGACGAACACGAATGGTTCAAAAATCATCCGGACTTTTACATATGGCGCGACGAGCCGACGAATTGGCGTTCATTCTTCAGTGGCTCGACATGGGAATTCGAGAAAGAACGCGGCCAGTATTACCTGCATTTATTTTCCAAAAAGCAGCCGGATTTAAATTGGGACAATCCGGAATTGCGTGAGGCGGTCTACGAAATGATGCGTTGGTGGCTCGATAAAGGGGTAGATGGCTTCCGCATGGACGTCATCAACATGATTTCAAAAGTGCCGGTCATGCATGATGCACCGGGCGGCGACGGCAGCCATCAATTCATGAATGGTCCGAATGTCCACACCTACTTGAGAGAAATGAACCAGCAGGTGCTGTCGCAATACGATATTGTTACGGTCGGTGAAATGCCGGGCACAACGCCGAAAGAAGCGCGCGAGTACACGGCTGCAGAAAACCGCGAACTCAATATGATTTTTACATTTGAACATATGGGGCTCGATCAGGCGTCTGGCGAGAAATGGGATTTGAAGCCGCTGAAATTGACGGACTTGAAAGAGAATTTGGAAAAATGGCAGCATGGCCTCCATGATGAAGGCTGGAACAGTTTATACTGGAACAACCACGACCAGCCACGCATCGTTTCCCGTTTCGGCAACGACACGGACTACCGTGTGGAATCGGCGAAGATGCTCGCTACATGCCTTCATTTTATGCAAGGAACGCCTTATATTTACCAAGGCGAAGAACTTGGGATGACCAATGTGCGCTTTGATTCGATTGCCGATTACAAAGACATCGAAACAGTGAATATGTACGCGGAAAAAAGCGAAGCCGGTATTCCGCACGCTGTCATTATGGAGAAAATTCATGTTAAAAGCCGCGACAACGCCCGGACGCCGATGCAATGGTCGGCTGAGCCGAACGGCGGATTTACAACCGGGACGCCTTGGCTGAAAGTGAACCCGAATTACACGGAAATCAATGCTCTGCAGCATAAAGATCCAGAGTCGATTTATCAGTATTACAAAAAACTGATCGGTTTCCGCAAAGACATGGACATCATCACGCACGGCAATTTTGAACTGCAGTACCGCGAAGACGATGAACTGTTTGCCTACACGCGTTCATGGAATGATGAATTGCTGACGGTTTACTGCAATTTTTCGGACCAGCCAAAAGCGGCAGCTCGCCCTGAAGGCCATGTGCTGATCGGCAATTACTCAGCTGATGCCGGTGAAGGGGATATTTTGTTGAGACCGTACGAAGCGGTTGTTTATTACAAATAAAAGCGTAAATGGAGGAAAAGCTATGGCAAACGTATTAGGCGTCGACATTGGTGGAACAAAAGTCCGCATGGGTGTCATTGATGACAAGGGACAGATTTTATACGACGAACAGATTCCAACCGAGATTCCGTTGTACCCGTATCTGGAAGCGAATATCCTGCGCATGCTGGAGGCGAGGCCAGAAATCGATGCAATCGGCATCGGCACACATGGCTTTGTCGATCCGAAGCAAGGCAAAGTCATCTATGCTGCGGAAACATTACCGGGCTGGACCGGCACACCAGTTAAGGAATGGCTGGAGAAGGCAACAGGAAAGCGCGTCGAAGTGGAAAACGATGCAAATGTTGTCGCACTTGCGGAAGCGAAGTTTGGTGCGGCGCAAGGACTGGACCGCGTGGTCGTCTTAACGCTCGGCACAGGCCTTGGCGGTGGCGTGTTATGGGACGGAAAGCTTTTGAGCGGCGGCCCTCATGGAGGAGCAGCTGAACTTGGCCATATGATCCTTTATCCAAATGGCGTGAAATGTGCATGCGGAAGACTGGGCTGCAGCGAAATGTACGTTTCCGGCACGGCATTGCGCCGCCGGATCCGCGAAGCGGGGCTGGACATCACGCCGCCTGAACTGTTTGAGAATGCGGAGAAAGATCCGGCAGCAAAAAAAGTAGTGGAAGAGTTTACAGGCGACTTGGCCCTTGTCATCAGCAGCCTGCAGGCAGCATTTGATATGGAAATGGTCATTATCGGCGGCGGTGTTTCCGAAGCAGCGGACTTATGGATGGAGCCTTTCCAACGGCAGCTCAAACCGATGTTATTGAATCCGTTGCAAGTGGAAGTGGCGCGTTTTGAAAACGATGCAGGCATTTTAGGTGCTGCATTGCTGGTGTTGGAAAATGAATGATCCGCAGAAAAGCAGTGACGGCCTAAGAGCTGTTGCTGCTTTTTTCTGCTCGTGCTAAAACGCAAATTAAGCAAAAAAAAAATGAAATAATTTTAAATTACATATTGTGCAAACGTTTTCATGGTGGTATGATACAAATAATTAATTATTGGAAACACGCTTCAGAGAGTTTCCAATTTTTATTTACGACTTTGTGCAAACGATTGCATAAAAACCAAAAGGGGGAGTTTGGGATGAAGGATTTTAAGTTCAGCAAGGGGTTAGTGGCATCATTGATGTTGTCGGCAGCAGTATTGGCGGGGTGCAGCAGCGACGGGGAAGAAGCTTCAGGTTCAGGAAGCGAAGATCAGGTAACGGTTGATATTTTCCAGTTCAAAGTGGAATTTAAAGACCAGTTTGAAGACGTAGTGGCGCTTTACGAAAAAGAGAACCCGGACGTCAATATTGAAATCACTACCGTCGGAGGCGGAGAAGATTATGGCGCGGCACTTCGTTCACGCTTTGCATCCGGAAACGAACCGGCAATCTTCAACATCGGTGGACCTCAGGACGTTGCGGACTGGAAAGACAATTTGTCTGACTTGGCTGAAACAAAAGCAGCGGGAGCCGCACTTGAAGGCACGCTTGACGGCGTAACGGTTGAATCTGAAGTGCTTGGACTTCCTTATAACCAAGAAGGATACGGCTTTATCTACAACACACGCCTGTTTGAAGAAGCTGGAATTGATCCAGCGTCGATCACAGATTTCGCATCACTTGAAGAAGCTGTGAAAACATTGGATTCGAAAAAAGACGAATTGGGACTTGAATCGGTTTTTGCTTTCCCAGGAAAAGAAGCCTGGGTAACAGGACTTCACTTATCGAATACATTCTTGGCACCTGAATTCGACAACAATGTATTGGCGGCATTTGACGCAAAAACTGTCGACTTTAAATACGCAGACGGGTACAAGAAAATCGTCGATCTGCAAAACGAATATTCGAAACAACCGACTGTGAGCCTTGATTATTCTCAGCAAGTCGAAGAATTGTTCTCTCTTGAGCGTGTAGCGATCATCCAACAAGGAAACTGGGCTTACGGCTCAATCGCTGGAATTGACCCTGAACTTGCAGACAGCGGTGTCGGCCTGATGCCGATTCCTGTAGAAGGTCTGGATAACGCAGGCTTACCGGTTGGCGTACCGATGTACTGGGGCGTAAACAAACAAGCGGACGAAGATGTCATCAGAGAATCAAAAGAATTCTTGGATTGGCTTTATACTTCAGACGCTGGAAAAACAGCGGTAGTGGAAGACTTTAAATTCATTCCTGCCTATGAAGGGTACGATACTTCAAAAATCTCCGATCCAATGTCGAAAGCGATTTATGATGCATCCGAGTCAGGCAACACAATCGGTTGGGTGTTCATGGGCTATCCGACTGGATGGGGTGAAGATGAACTTGGCGCAAGTATCCAAAAATACTTGAGCGACGAAGCAAGCTGGGACGAAGTCATCGAATCAGCTAAAGAAGCTTGGAAAACAAGCAGAGCTGAATAATAACATAACAATCCGGTTTTCATCATGAGCGTGATAAACAAAGTAGCCTCTGTGCTACTTTGTTTTGTTACCGGAGCTTTCATGGAATGAGTTAAGGAAGGAAAGGTGCCTACATGCGTACAAAAGATTTATCCTATTGGTTGTTCCTCGCCCCCGTTTTACTTGCGCTAACGCTGGTTGTCATCGTTCCGATGCTGCTTGGAGTTTATTATTCATTCACTTCCTGGAACGGTATTGTAACTGGTGAATTCGTCGGTTTACAAAATTACATTGATTTGTTCAAAGATGAGCGGTTCTTGGATTCTCTGTGGTTCACAACAAAATTCTCGATTGTTTCAGTTATCCTGATCAACATCATCGGACTGTCGCTGGCATTGCTAGTGACGGGACGCGTCCGTTCAAGCAAATTATTGCGTACAACATTCTTTATGCCGAACTTAATCGGCGGATTGATCTTAGGATTCATTTGGCAGTTCATTTTCATCAAAGTGTTCGCCAGTGTCGGTGAAATTATCGGCATGGAAAGCCTGCAAGGGTGGCTGTCTACAACAGACACGGGATTCTGGGGCTTGGTTATTTTGATGAGCTGGCAGATGGCGGGGTACATCATGGTCATCTACATCGCTTATTTGGAAGGGATGCCGAAAGAATTGCTGGAGGCTTCTGAAATTGACGGAGCTTCCACATTCCAGCGTTTCCGTTACATTGTCTTCCCGCTGGTAGCGCCGGCGTTCACGGTCAGTATGTTCCTGACGCTGTCCAACTCGTTTAAATTGTATGACCAGAACTTGTCGCTGACAGGCGGCGGACCTTACAACTCAACTGAAATGGTGGCAATGGAAATCTTCAAGACTGCGTTCACACAAAATGCCTTCGCCTATGCGCAGGCCAAAGCGGTTATATTCTTTGTCATCGTTGCCATCATCGCTCTTGTTCAAGTTTATCTGAACAAACGCAAGGAGGTTGAAATGTAATGCGGAAAAAGTGGGACATCAAACTGGAAGTCCTCGGGGGATTATTAGCACTTTTATGGCTGGCCCCTTTTTATCTCATGTTCGTCAACTCGTTCAAATCAAAAAAAGAAATATTCATGGATACCATCAGCCTGCCGGCAGAATGGAACTTCGATAATTACATCACCGCTTTCGAAGAGCTTGATTTTATGCGTACGCTTTTCAATTCACTGCTGATCACTATCGTCAGCGTGGTTTTGATCATCGTCTTCTCTGCGATGGCTGCGTATGCGCTGTCCCGTGCGAAAAGCAAACTCAGCACGGTGCTGTTTTTTGTATTCGTTGCAGCGATGTTGATTCCATTCCAGTCGGTCATGATTCCGCTCGTGACGGTATTTGGCCAATTTGAAATGCTGAACCGCGGCGGCTTGATTTTCATGTATCTCGGATTCGGTGCAAGCCTATCGATTTTCCTTTACCACGGCGCCTTGAACAATGTTTCGCGCTCGCTGGATGAAGCAGCAACAATCGACGGAGCCAACCGCTGGCAGGTATTCTGGTACATTATCTTCCCGATTCTGAAGCCGATTACGGTGACTGTGGCGATCCTGAACATTATCTGGATTTGGAATGATTACTTATTGCCGTCATTGGTCATCAACACCCCGGGAAGCGAGACAATCCCATTGAAGATGTTCTTCTTCTTTGGGGAATATACGAAACAATGGCATCTGGCGCTTGCCGGCTTGACGCTTGCCATCATTCCAGTTATCATTTTCTACTTTATTGCACAACGTGAAATCATAAAAGGCGTATCGGATGGAGCAGTAAAATAAGGGGGCAGCATCATGGCAGTCACGATTAAAGACGTTGCGAAACAAGCTGGCGTGTCGCCGGCCACTGTGTCCCGTGTCATCGCCGATAATCCACGAATCAGCAGCAAGACCAAACAAAAAGTACGGGAAGTCATGGAAGAACTGGGCTACTTCCCGAATTTCCAGGCCCGTAATCTGGTAGCGAAAAAGAGCCAGACTCTTGGCATCGTTATGGAAAATTCGGCGACACTGGCATTTCAAAATCCTTTCTTTCCGGAAGTGCTGCGTGGCATTTCAACACGTGCGCACGGCAGCCAGTATGGCTTGTATTTGTCGACAGGCGCTACACAGGAAGAAATCCACAGGGAAGTCGTGGAAATGGCACAAGGAAAACGAGTCGACGGCATCATCCTGTTGTATTCGAAAATCGGCGATCCGGTTATGGAATACTTGGGACAATGCGGGTTGCCGTACTCTGTAGTTGGACGTCCGTATAAAGATCCGGAAACCATCTCGTATGTCGACAACGATAACATCAACAACGCCAAAGAAACGGTGGAATATTTGATTAGCCTCGGACATCAGCATATCGCTTTTGTTGGAGGGGCTACGGATTTCGTCGTTTCGCTGGATCGGCTGGAAGGTTACCGGCAGGCACTGGACCAACACGGCATCCCCTTTGTTGAAGCCTACGCAGTGAACCAGGAACTCATGCAAGGCAAGGAACGCGAAGCAATCCGCCAGTTGATGGCGCTCGACGTGCCGCCGACAGCCATCGTCACACATGACGACATGGTCGCATACGAAGTGATCGGCTACCTTGAGGATCTGCAAATCAGAGTACCCGAAGACATTTCCATCATCGGTTTCAACAACCACGCCATTTCAAAACATTTAAAGCCGCCGCTCAGCACCGTAGACATTTCCATTTATGAACTCGGGCTGCATGCAGCGGAATTGGTATTAGAGAAAATAACGGACGAATCGGTGCCTCCAAAGCAAGTCGTGGTTTCATCCCGGCTGATTGAAAGAGGATCTTGCCGCCGTCTTTGAGAGGGATCGGATATGAATAAAAAATGGTGGAAAGAAGCAGTCGTCTATCAGGTTTATCCGCGCAGCTTCATGGATTCTGACGGCAATGGCCTGGGCGACATCAACGGCATCACAAGCAAATTGGATTACTTGAAAGAATTGGGCATCGATGTCATTTGGGTATGTCCGATGTACAAATCGCCGAATGACGACAATGGGTACGACATCAGCGATTACCAGGCCATTTTGGAAGATTTCGGAACCATGGAGGATTTCGACCGCCTGCTGGAAGAAGTGCACGCGCGTGGCATGAAATTGATCATCGACTTGGTGATCAACCACACGAGCGATGAACATCCTTGGTTTGTGGAATCGCGTTCCTCCCGCCACAATCCGAAGCGTGATTGGTATGTCTGGCGCGATGAGCCGCTCAACTGGGAAAGCATCTTTGGTGGACCGGCTTGGGAATACGACGAAAAGACCGACCAATATTACTTGCATGTCTTTTCAAAAAAACAGCCCGATTTGAACTGGGAAAACCCTGAAGTCCGCAATGAACTCTTTAAAATGGTCAATTGGTGGGTAGCGAAGGGCATCGACGGATTCCGCGTAGATGCCATCAGCCACATCAAAAAAGAGTACACGAACGTTCCGGATCTGGACGGCCATCTCTTTGTACCTTCATGGGAAAAGATGATGAATGTCGACGGCATCCAACCGCTGCTTCAGGAATTATACGATGAAACCTTCAGCAAACACGACATCATGACAGTCGGTGAAGCGAACGGCGTTTCAGCGGATGAAATCCACGATTGGGTCAGTCCTGAGAATGGCAAGTTCAATATGATTTTCCAGTTTGAAGACATCGGCTTATGGAACACCGAAGTGCGCAATGGCGTCAACGTGCCGGAACTAAAAGCGGTCCTCAGCAAGTGGCAGGAGAAAGTGAACGGCAATGGCTGGAATGCTTTATTCATCGAAAACCATGACCGTCCGCGCATCGTGTCGACTTGGGGAAATGACCAATCGTACTGGCGTGAAAGTGCCACGGCACTCGGATGCATGTACTTCTTCATGCAAGGGACGCCGTTCATCTACCAGGGCCAGGAAATCGGCATGACGAATGCACCGTTTGAAGAACTCGATCATTTCGATGACGTCCATACGCATAATCTGTATTTCCATAAGAAGGAAAGCGGAATGGAGCATGATGCCATCATGACCGTTCTGCGCGCAACCAGCCGCGACCATTCCCGGACACCGATGCAATGGAACAGCAGCAACCACGCTGGCTTCTCAGATGTTTTGCCGTGGATGGGCGTCAATCCGAATTACGAATGGCTGAACGTCGAAGCACAGGAAAACGATCCGCATTCGGTACTGTCTTTTTACAAACAGATGATTTGGCTGCGCAAAAATATGGACGTATTCGTCTACGGCGACTACCAGCTGGTGGACATGAACCACGACTCCGTGTTTGCCTATACACGCGAAAATGAAGATGACAAGGTATTGGTCGTAACGAACCTTGCTCAGCATGCGGTCTTATGCGCAGTGGATCCAGAAGATTCCACACTGCTTCTGGCCAATCACCAAAGCATCGACCCCGCGCAATTGCTTCCATATGAAGCGCGTGTCTACAAAATCCCAAAAGATACAAACCTGAATGGATAAGACCAGGGGGCTGGAAAACGCCCCCGATAATAAAGACCAGAGGAAGCCGTGGAGGTTTTCTCTGGTTTTTTGTTTTTGGGGGGAGTTAGCTCTTTATAGGAGGATACGGGTTTTCTACCAAGGTAAATTGCTTTTCTACATGACGAGTCGAGCTTTCTACCGTGATCGTCGCTCTTTACAGGAGGTTGCCAGGTTTCTACCAGCACAACTTGCGGCGCTACATGACGAGTGGAGTGTTCTACATGAACAGTTCGCGTTTCTACAGTGACTGTTACTCTCTACAAGAGATTAGCGTGTTTCTACCAGCACAACTTGCATCCTTACATGACAAGTTGAGCTTTCTACATGAACAATCGGCGTTTCTACCGGGGTCGCCACTCTTTACAGGAGGATACCGGTTTTCTACCAGCACAACTCGCGCCGCTACTTGACGAGTGGAGCTTTCTACATGAACAGCCCGCGTTTCTACAGTGATTGTTACTCTCTACAAGAGATTAGCGTGTTTCTACCAGCACAACTTGCATCCTTACATGACAAGTTGAGCTTTCTACATGAACAATCGGCGTTTCTACCGGGGTCGCCACTCTCTACAGGAGGATACCGGTTTTCTACCCGCACAACTCGCGCCGCTACATGACGAGTCGAGCTTTCTACATGAACAATCCACGTCTCTACGGCAATCACCACTCTCCACACAAAAACGCAACGCTTCCTATCCACTAATCCCTCCCTATGGATTCACCCACCCCATTCAAGGGTATAACTCTAACAAAGCAATCAGTATAAAGGAGTCGATCACCGTGGCGTTTGATTATGATTTGGATTACGAAAACTTGGACTTGCGCAAGCAGCCGGAGCTGTACCGCGTGGGCAAGGGTGAGCAGGGCGTGCTGTTGGTGGAACCGTACAAGAGCGAAATTTTGCCTCATTGGCGCTTTAAGACGCCGGAGATTGCGCAGGAGTCGTGCGATAAGATTTCCGAGATGTTCGAAGAATACCGCAAGCAGGATGATTTTGTCGGGATGGATATGGCGCGCAAGTTCATCCAGATGGGCTATACGCGGGCACGCCGCTACACCAATTACAAAGGCGGCCGCAAATACAATGAAGACGGCAGCATCAAGGAGCGCGACATCGATCCGGTGAAGGCGGAGTCGGCGGCAATCTTCAAAAAGCGCTGGGACGAAATCCGGGAAGACGAGGATTACTTGAAGCGCAAAAAGAAACACCAAAAAGAATTTGGCTGAGCTGCATCTTTTATTCCACTAAAGCGTCAAGTAGCTTGAGAACAACTTACAGAAAATGGGTGATGGGATGAAGAAGATCGTATTGGCTGGAGGCACAGGATTTGTCGGACAGTATTTGGAACAGAAATTCACAGACCAGGGGTATCAGGTTGTCATTATTTCACGGCAGCCCGGCCATTTGAATTGGAGCAACCATACCGGAATCGTCAACGCGTTGGAAGGCGCTGAGATGGTGGTCAATTTGGCGGGGAAATCGGTAAACTGCCGGTATACTGAAGCGAATAAACGCGAAATTTTCGATTCGCGGATGGAGACGACGGAAGCATTGGGAACCGCGATTCTGGCTTGTGACAATCCGCCTCCGCTTTGGATTAATTCCAGTACGTCGACGATCTATCGCCATGCGGAAGACCGGCCGATGACCGAAGCGAATGGGGAATTCGGCAGCGGTTTTTCGGTGGAGGTCGGCAAGGCGTGGGAGCAGGCGTTTTTCTCGTTTAAGCTACCGAACACTCGTCAGGCAGCGCTGCGCCTGTCGATTGTCCTCGGCAAAGACGGCGGTGTCATGACGCCTTATGAAAATATGGTGCGTTTTGGACTAGGTGGAAAACAAGGGAATGGGCGCCAAATGTTCAGCTGGATCCATCTGGAAGACGTTTACCGCATCATCCTGTTTATCCGCGACCATGAAACCATCAGCGGCGTCCTCAATACGACATCGCCTGAACCGGTCACCAACCGCGAATTGATGAAGCAGCTGCGCCAGACAATGGACCGGAAAATTGGGTTGCCGGCAACAAAATGGATGCTGAATGTGGGTGCGGTGGTTATCGGAACAGAGCCGGAACTGATATTGAAAAGCCGTTGGATTTTGCCGGAGCGGCTGCAGCAAGCTGGATTCAAGTTCACTTATCCTACACTCGACAAAGCACTTCAAAACATCCTTCACGATTAAATCGAATAGATCGATAGCACCAGAAAATTCTGCGGAAGCCGAATTTTGCTGGTGTTTTTTCTTTTATTTCGTTAAATTGTCTTTATTTCGAGATAGTTAGGTTTAGGACGATTGCCTTAAGGAAATGCCAAAGGAAGGGGGTGGCAAATTGACCATAGACGAGAAATTGATGACTGGCATACTGAACCGGGACCAACAAGCCCTGGCGGATTTATACGACCGATATCACCGCATCATCTGGAATATAGCGCGCCAAACCGGTTCAGATCCATCCGTCTGTGAGCAGCTTGTCGCCCACGTGTTCCGCACGGTCTGGACCGAGCCGCAGAACTTCATGCAGAACCGCCAATTAGTGGCGCTGCTGATTGACTGCTGCCGTTCGCACCACACGGATGCCCAGATAAAAATATGCTTGTGAAAATGCTCCACATCTCAGCCGGCACGCTGGCAGGAGGTGTTTTTTATTGAAGAAAAAATTGCAGTGCATCAAAGTTGACGGACCCCGCCAATCGGAGTAGCTTAAAGGCAGTGCAAAAGATTGTTCCATTTGGAACGGTTCGAAAATGAAAGATGGTGGAACAGATGGATGAACAAAAAGAAATGGATGCCTCGATGCAATTGATGCTGTCCTTTGCCCATGTGCAGAAAAACATGGTGCGTTTCATTCAAAAGTCGGCTGCGGAAAAAGGACTGTCCATTCCGCAATATTCGATTTTGATGACGATCATCAACTGCAAGGAAATGACGCAGAAAAATATCGGGGAGAAGACTTTCCTGCCGAAAAGCACTTTGAGCCAGGCGGTGGATGGGCTGGTCAAAGAAGGCTTTCTCGATCGCCGGCAAGTCGAGGACAACCGCCGCGAAACCCTGCTGGCGCTGAATGAAAAAGGGCAGGCTTTGGTGGACGAACTGCATCTCCAGGAAGATGGCCTGCATCAGGTCTTCAAAGCGGCTAGTGAACAGTTTACGGATGTCCAGGTAGAAGAGCTGCTCGATGCCCACCGGAAAATTTCGGCTTATTTAGCGGATGTAGAATTAGAGGTGACTGCAAAATGATCAAAATCCTGAAAAACCTGAATCCTTATAAATGGGTCGTGGTGGCGGTTGTCTTATTGGTATTCGGCCAGTCGATGGCGGAGCTGTTCCTGCCGACCTTGATGGCGGACATCATCGATAACGGTGTTGTCAAAGGGAACATCCCCTATATCTGGGAAATCGGCGGCTGGATGCTGCTGGTTTCCGCGATCGGCGCCGTTGCAGCGGTTTTTGCCAGTTTTTATTCGGCTAAAGCAGCAATGGGCATGGGCCGTGACCTGCGGCACAAGGTCTTTAAGCATGTCGGCCAGTTTTCGCTTCAGGAATTCGATGAAGTGGGAACCGCCTCGCTGATCACCCGTACCACGAATGACATCACCCAGGTGCAGCAAGTCGTCATCATGATGCTGCGCATGGTCATCAGCGCACCGATCATGCTGGTCGGCGGCGTCATTATGGCGGTCTCAAAAGACGCCCAATTGTCTCTTGTCATCATCGGCGCTATGCCGGTATTGGCTATCGCAATTTTGCTGATTCTGAAATACGGCATGCCCTTATTCCAGGAAGTCCAAAAGCGGCTCGATGGCCTGAACTTGGTGGTGCGGGAAAACCTGACGGGCATCCGTGTCATCCGCGCTTTCAACCGCGAGCCGGAAGAAAAAGCGCGCCTTCAAAAAGCCAACCGTGAACTCGCAGATGTCTCCATCAAGGTCAATAAAGTCATGGCCTTCATGATGCCGGTGATGATGCTGGTCATGAATATGACCGTCGTCGCCGTCATCTGGTTCGGCGGCATCCGCATCAACAACGGTGCCATGCAGATCGGGGATTTGATGGCTTTCATCCAATACGTCATGATGATCATGTTCGCTTTGGTGATGGCATCCTTCATGTTCGTCATGGTTCCGCGCGCTGCGGTATCGGCGAAACGCATCAACGAAGTATTGGAAATGAAACCGGCCTTCACGGACGACGGCACCGCTAAAGCGGACCGCACGCGCGGCACGCTGGAGTTCGAGGACGTTACCTTCTATTATCCGGGAGCGGAAGAACCGGCGCTGTCGAATATCAGCTTTACGGCCAAACCGGGTGAAATCACCGCTTTGATCGGCGGGACGGGCTCCGGCAAGTCGACGCTGGTCAACTTGGTGCCGCGCTTTTACGACGTCAAGAGCGGGACGATCCGTGTCAACGGCGTCGATATCCGCGAAGCTTCACAACAGGAAATCCGTTCGAAAATCGGTTTTGTGCCACAGAAATCGATCTTGTTCACCGGAACGATCGCGGACAATATCCGCTTCGGCAAACAGGATGCGACGCAAGCGGAAATGGACCACGCGGCTAGTATTGCGCAAGCCACAGAGTTTATCGATCAAATCGAAGGCGGCTACGCGGCTGAAATCGAGCAGGGTGGCTCCAATCTTTCGGGCGGCCAGAAGCAGCGCCTGTCGATTGCGCGTGCTTTGATCCGCAAGCCGGATTTGTATATATTCGACGACAGCTTCTCGGCGCTCGATTTCAAGACAGATGCCAAGCTGCGCAAAGCTTTGAAAGATGAAACAAGAAACGCCACGGTGCTGCTGGTCGCTCAGCGCGTCAGCACCGTTGTGGACGCAGACCGCATCATCGTGTTGGAAAAAGGGAAAATGGTGGGTATAGGCACACACGAAGAACTCTTGAAATCCAATGAAGTCTACCGTGAAATCGCCTTATCCCAATTGTCAGAGGAGGAAATCGCATGAGCAAGATGGGACCTCCTCATGGCGGAGCGAATATGCCGGCAGAAAAAGCCAAGGATTTCAAAGGTACATTCCGCCGCCTTGTTTCTTATTTAAAACCGCGCCGTAAAAAATTGGCGGCGGTCTTCCTAGTCGCGATACTGAGTACCGTATTCGCCATCGTCGGACCGAAAATCATGGGGATGGCGATCACCGAATTGTTCGAAGGAGCTTACGGACAATTGCAGGGAGTTCCTGGCGGCGGCATCGATTTTGGTGTCATCGGCCAGATTCTCGCCATTCTCGCCGGGCTGTATCTGTTCAGCAGTTTGTTCAGCTACATCCAGCAATACATGATGTCGACAGTAGCGCAGGATACGGTCTATGACCTGCGCCAGGACGTCAATAAAAAACTTGAGAAACTGCCGCTGAGATATTTTGATGGCCGGCCAAACGGTGAAACCTTGAGCCGTATGACCAATGACATCGATACCATCGGCAGCACGCTGCAGCAAAGCTTGACGCAGTTCATCACCTCCATCGTCACCATTGTCGGGATTCTCGTGATGATGCTGACGATCAGTCCCTTGTTGACCTTAATCGCGGTTGTATCGTTGCCGCTGTCCCTGTTCGTCATCGGACCGATTTTGAAGAGATCCCAGAAATACTTCAGCAGCCAACAAAAAAATCTGGGCCGCCTGAATGGCCATGTCGAGGAAATGTACACGGGCCATCAGGTCGTCAAAGCGTTCGGCCATGAAGCCAAATCCAACGAACAATTCGATGCGGTCAATGAAGAGCTGTACGATGCTGGGCGCAAAGCCCAGTTCATCTCGGGGATCATCATGCCGATGATGACGTTGATCGGCAACTTAAGCTACGTGCTGATCAGTGTTGTAGGCGGCATCCTGGTGACGCAGCGTGCCATCTCCATCGGGGATATCCAGGCGTTCATCACCTATTCCAAGCAATTCACGCAGCCGATCACCCAAACAGCGAACATCGCCAACATCATCCAGTCGACAGTTGCCGCCGCTGAGCGGGTCTTCGAATTGCTGGACGAAGAAGAGGAAGTCAAGGAAGTGACCACTTCTGTCCTGGCACGTGCGAAAGGCGCGGTCGCTTTTGAAAATGTCGACTTCGGCTATGGGGACAATCTGTTGATCGAGAAAATGAACATCGACGTTCAGCCGGGGCAGACGGTTGCGATTGTCGGGCCGACCGGTGCCGGCAAAACGACTTTGATCAATCTGTTGATGCGCTTCTATGAATTGAACGGAGGTCGCATCACCGTTGACGGCTTTGATTCGCGTGAGATGTCCAGAAATGAACTGCGCCAGAACTTCGGTATGGTGCTGCAGGATACGTGGCTTTTCAATGGCACGATCCGCGACAATATCGCCTACGGAAAAACCGGTGCGAGTGAAGAGGAAATCCTCGCTGCGGCAGAAGCGGCGCACGCCGATCACTTCATCCGCACGTTGCCGGACGGCTACGATACCATCCTGAACCAGGAAGTCTCGAATATTTCACAAGGACAAAAGCAACTGTTGACCATCGCCCGAGCGATTCTTGCCGATCCGCCGATCATGATTTTGGATGAAGCGACTTCGAGCGTCGATACACGGACGGAAATCTTCATCCAACAGGCCATGAACCAGTTGATGGAAGGGCGCACAAGCTTTGTCATCGCGCATCGCCTGTCGACTATCAAAGACGCCGACCTGATCCTGGTCATGGATCAAGGGAAAGTCATCGAGCAGGGCACGCACCAACAACTTCTCGACAAAGACGGCTTCTATGCCGATCTGTACCACAGCCAGTTTTCAGTGGAAGTGGCTGTATAAAATGAAAAAGGTCCACCGGGCAGTGTTTGCGCGGTGGACCTTTTGCTATTCGTGGATGAATTTTTCTTCCGGCTTTTTGCGTGATTCCAAAGCGCGTGCCAGCCAGAAAATGGCACCGAGCATCAAAACGGCGCTGATGCCGAGGATGACCGCGTTCGGTGTTGCTTTCGTGTAGATATCCGCTAAATCGAAAATGGCGATCGATTCCGGCCAGGTCGGCGCCAGGAACATCGCAGCCGCCGCCAAGGAATTATTGATGATGTGCAACAGGATCGGAAGCAGCAGGTTGTTGGTCAGCAGATACAAAAGAGATGCGACGACGCCGAACAAGAACGCGCCGATGACATCGAGATGCAAGATGCCGAACAGCAGGCTCGAGATCAACACCCCGCCCCACACCGAGGTTTTGCCGATGAGCCGCTTCAGCAGCACGCCGCGGAACATGAACTCTTCGACGACCGGCGCCAAAATAGCGATGCTGAAAATCGTGAAGACGATATACCACGGTGTATCCGGGATCGGCAGCGTCTCCAGCATGAAATTGACCAGCCACGGCGCAATCGGCGCCAGCATAAATAGTTGGAACCAGAACATGGTAATCGAAAAGGCGATCGATACCACTACTAAGGAAATCAAAGCCGGCAGCCATTTCTTGACGCCGTTTAGAGACAGCACGCTCCAGACCGAGGTATTGTGCTTCCGGAAATAATAACCGAAATAAATTCCCGGCACCAAAACGTACAGCACCAATTGGCTGATGACATCAAAGGTAGTGTCGCTGACATCGAGGGCAATCAGGATAATCATGGTGGCAATCATCCCCAACACGGAAAACAAGATCAAATAGCGCGCCTTCATCTGCTCGAACATGGAGCACCGCCTTTCTTTTATTTTCATAAGAGGATCAGTTCAAATTATGTATATAGAGTATACGCCAATTCCTTCAGCAAGTTTCATTTTATTTGCGCCTATCTTTAGACAAAAGGGGGCGGCGCAAGGTATGCTTAAAGTAGTTTACCCGACCATTTAAGGGACGGGCAGAACGGAAGGATGATCTGAATGGCATTTCTAGACAAACTGAACCAATTGAAAGACAAGTCGATCGAAAAAGGCAAAGCGCATTGGGAAGAAAACAAAGACGACTACAAAGAAAAAGCCACCACCTACAAAGAAAAAGCCATGGTCATGAAAGACGACGTTGCGAATAAAATCAAAGAGAAAACAAAGAAATAATCGATGAGTTAGTTAGGCGAACGTCGCCTGGCTATTTTTTTGTGGAATTTTAAGTGTGTGCTACGGGGGAAATGTGAGGCTACATGAAGAATCGATGTTTCTACAAGCATTAGGTGGATCTCTACATGAAGTTTTGAGGTTTCTACATGAAGTTTTCGCGGTGCTACCGGAATAGTGCGAGGCTACATGAAGAATTGCTGTTTCTACAAGCATTAGGTGGATCTCTACATGAAGTTTTGAGGTTTCTACATGAAGATCTCACGCTGCTACCTGAACAGTGTGAGGCTACATGAAGAATTGCTGCTTCTACAAGCATTAGGTGGATCTCTACATGAAGTTTTGAGGTTGCTACATGAAGTTTTAGCGATTCAACCGGAATAGTGTGAGGCTACATGAAGAATTGCTGTTTCTACAAGCATTAGGTGGATCTCTACATGAAGTTTTGAGGTTTCTACATGAAGCTTCCGCGGTGCTACCTGAATAGTGCGAGGCTACATAAACAATCGATGTTTCTACAAGCACATAGCATATTTCTACCTGAACGCTTCGACTTTCTACATGACATTTCGCACTCCCTACGCGACATCCTTTCAAAACAGAAAATTCAGTCTTTATATTCTCCACTATTCAAGCCATAATAGAAGAAAGGAAAAGAGCGGAGGTCATGTGATGAGAAAGACCATCTTACCAGCCATCTTCTTTCTATTGATCCTACTATTGACGGCGTGCCAGGAGGAAGAGGCGCAACCGGCACCCGAACCGTCGCCGGAAGAAGAGCCAGCCGAAACGGTTGAATCGCCGGAAGCGCGGGTTGCGGAATTTATTGAGCTATGGAAAAGCGGAGACTTTCCAAGCATGCATACAAATTATTTGAATCAAGGTACGCAAAGGGTTTACGGTGAGGCGAATTTTGTGACTTGGCAACAAGAGCTTCACGAGCAGCTGGGAATCGACAATCTGGAGATTTCCTATACGCCGGTGGAAGGTGCGGAATGGACGAAAGAACAACCGGCGGATTTCCCGATTCAAATCGCGTTCGATACGGTCATCGGGCCGGTGGAATTCGAAAAGACGCTGACGCTGTTGTATGAGGCGCATGGGGAAGTGGAAGACTGGTTCGTTGAATGGGATCCTTCCTTCATTTTGCCGAACCTGGAAGCTGGTGATCAGGTGTCGACTCAAATTACCGAAGGGCCGCGCGGGGAAATCGTCGACCGGAATGGCCAAGCGATCGCTTCCAATAGCAGCGGCTATGAAGTCAGTGTCATCCCGGAAAACTTCGATACTTCCAAAAAGCAGCAGCTGGCGCAGTTGTTGGGGATGAGCGAGCAGGCCGTCGACGACAAGCTCAATCAACCATGGGTGCGGCCGCATTACGTCGTGCCGATTGCGCAGATCAAGGCGGATCAATCCACGCTGGATGAGCTGTTTACGATTCCTGGCACGACCCGCGTCGAAGTGGCGATGCGCAATTATCCGTATGGCCGGGCGCTGTCGCATATCAGCGGTTATATGGGGCCGATCACTGCTGAGCAGCTGGACGACTGGAGCGGCCAGGGCTATTCGACCGAAGCGCTGGTCGGCCGACAGGGCTTGGAGGAAATTCTGCAGGAACGGCTGCGCGGGGAAGCGGGCGGCCGCATCATCCTGGAGAAACAGCGGGAAAATGCCGTCATCACATCAGTTGAAAATGAACCGGTGCCAGGTGAAACCATTACGCTGACCATCGACGCTGAGCTGCAGCAGGCAATCTATGGTGCAATGAGGGAACAGGCGGGAACCAGTGCCGCCATCGATCCGTATACGGGAGAAACGCTGGCGCTGGTCAGCTCACCGGGTTTTGACCCGAATGAATTTATTCCAAACATCACCAATAGCCGCTTTCAAGAGCTTGCCAATGATCCGCTGCAGCCATTCTTCAATCGCTTTGCGGCCATTTATACACCAGGTCCGGTGATGCAGCCGATCACTGCGGCCATCGGATTGGAAAGCGGTACGTTAGATCCCGATGAAGGCCTCGAAATCACCGGCAAGTCGTGGCAGCGCTACCGTTCGTGGGGCGATTACCGGGTTACGCGGCCGCGCGATGACGTGCCGAACCCGATCGATTTGGACAAGGCGCTTGCCCATTCCGACAATATCTACTTTGCCCAGCAGGCACTCAACATGCAAAACGATGATTTCCGGACAGGCCTCGAAAACTTCGGATTTGGCGAAGAAATCGCCTTTCCGATCGAGGTGACACCGTCCCGCATTTCACAAAATGGCACATTCGGTTCCGAAGGCCAACTTGCCGGAACAGCTTCGGGACAAGGGCAGATGCAGGTCAACATTCTGCACATGGCGACTTTGTACAGCCCCATTTTGACCAGCGGCAAGCTCTACAAGCCGACCCTGTTCCTCGATGATGAGGACGAGCAATTATGGAATGAAAACTTGTTGGGTGCTCCGAATGCGGAGTTGCTGCAGGCGGGGTTAGGTAATGCCGGCAAAGAGCTCGGAGTAGAAATCGCCGGCAAAAGCGGCAGCGCGCGTGAAAGAAGCGAGCAGAACGGCTGGTTCGTCGGCTACAGCCTCGTGAACCCCGACATGATTGTCGCGATGATGGTCGAAGGGGAAGACGAGGTGGGTGAGTTGGTGGAGCAGGTGATCAAGGCGCGTGAATAGACAAGCAGCCAGGCGGATTGGAGCGCCTGGCTTTTTTGTGTTGTGGTGTGTGTCTCTACCCGGGTGTTCAGCGTTTTAACCCGGGTGTTCGGGGAGTCTACCCGGGTGTTTGCTGTCTTAACCCGGATGTTCAGCGGCGCAACCCGGGTGTTCGCAATCTATACCCGAGTATTCCAGCAATCCCCCATAAAAAAGCAAGCTGCCTCAAGGACAACTCGCTTCCATAACACCCATTATTCAAACCGCTGATTCTCCGGCGGTCCCAACTTATCGGTCAGAACCTCCAAAATATCATCAAAATATTTTCCTTCGTACCACATCTCCTTATACGAAGCGGAACGGATAATCGCTTTCGGCTCCACTTTCGTCACGTCAATCTGTGCCGTGTGGCTGGACCCCGTCTCCTCGATTTCCTTTTTCTTCTCCTGGATGAACGTCTCCATATCATCCGGCTCATAATGCTGGAACGTATCCACTACCTCATCAAAGAGCGGCATCGTGTCCTCCGGGCTTTCGAACAGCCAGGCATACCCCTCATTTTCATTAGCTAAGCGCAAAGTCAGTTGATATTCCAAAAACGCCATCTCCTTTTCCAAGCTATTTGCCGAACATGAAAATCGATTTTGCAAATAAACCCCGTGGCTAAAAGCAGTCATCCAGCAAGAAATTGCTGTATTAAGCTTATACCCGATTGTCCGGCCGACAGTCCTGGAAAATCAAAAAAACAGCTTGAATTTTGATCAGGAAATAGCGGATCGAGCCAATCAAAACGGAGGGACAGGAGGTTTGTTTTCGGAATAACCGGGTTTGTTTGCAGGAAGGCGCTATCCAAAACCCTGATTGGAAAAAGAAGAAAGAGTGCCCGAAGCACTCTTTCGCTAAAATCATTTCCAAACAATAAATGTCTAAATATTGTCAATTAGGTTGGGCGACTCATTATTTTTACCGGAAAGCGGCACGTGATACTGTATGCTTTTTGATGACTTATGCTATTATTTTTTATTACATAGAGAAACTGTTTTACCGCAGTGGATCAAAACGGATTTCAGCCACCAAGATGTTGATGGGGCTGGAAGGATTAAAAAGAGGAGGCGTCTGCATTGGGAAGGACTTAATGAAAATCGGAGAAGTTGCAAAAATGAGTGGAGTATCAACAAGAACCATCGATTACTATACAGTCTCAGGATTGCTTCAGAGTGAGCGTTCTGAAACCAACTACCGGCTTTATCCGGCTTCTGCTTTGCAGACGCTGGAACGGATCCAGCTGCTGAAGAAACAGCGTTTGTCGATTTTGGAAATCAAAGAAATCCTCGACGCGCCGGAAAGTCCGGAAACAAGTGAGCTGGTGGATGAAGTTTATGAAGAATTCGAATACCTGCAACAAAAAATCACGCGCTTGGAAGAGCAATTGAAAGATGCGCCAAGTTCCGTGAAGCTGCACATCAGCAAAGCGCTTGAGCATCAAGTGGCAGCCATTGCCGCCTTGGTCGCTTTGCTGTAACCAACTTTGGAGGTGAATCCCTTTTACAGGGAGAACACGTGGATATAGTTACCTTATTGAATTTAGCGTTATTAGTGATATTGATTGCCTTGACTGCCTTTTTTGTCGGATCGGAATTTGCGGTCGTTAAAATCCGCATGTCGCGGCTCGACCAATTGATTGCAGAAGGCAATAAAAAAGCAGTGATGGCAAAAAAAGTGGCCAGCGATTTGGACTATTACCTGTCCGCCTGTCAGCTTGGCATCACCGTAACGGCACTTGGGCTCGGGGCACTCGGGAAACCGACTGTCGAGCGGTTGATGTACCCGATCTTTGAATTTTTTGCAGTTTCCGATGCTATAGCATCTGCTGCTTCCTACGCGATTGCGTTCCTGCTAGTGACCTACCTTCACGTAGTGATCGGTGAAATGGCGCCCAAAACCTTAGCGATTCAATTCGCTGAAAAGATGTCCTTGCTTTTAGCGCCATCGCTTTACTGGTTCGGGCAAATCATGAAGCCATTCATCTGGGCATTGAATGGGGCAGCCCGCGTTCTGTTGAGGCTTTTCGGCGTTCAGCCGGCAGGACATGAACAGGCTTATTCAGAAGAAGAACTGAAAATCGTCATGGCCCAAAGCTATCAAGGCGGAGCTATCAATGAAACCGAGCTTTCCTACATGGAAAACGTCTTTTCATTCGATGAACGAGTGGCCAAAGACATCATGGTGCCGCGTACCGAATTGGTGACGCTGGATAAAGACATGCCGTTGAAAGAAATCATCGAGATTTTGGATGAGAACAATTATACACGCTATCCGGTAACGGAAGACGGCGACAAAGACCGCGTTCTCGGTTTTGTCAGTGCCAAGAAAATGCTGCCACATATCGTTGCAGGGCGGGACTGGCAACTGGAAGAATTCATCATCGAACTGCCGACCGTCTTTGAAGCGACCGGGCTGCAGAATGCACTGCTTCATATGCAGAATGCCCGCGTCCACATCGCTTTGGTGGCGGACGAATACGGCGGTACCGCCGGGATGATTACGATGGAAGATATTTTGGAAGAAATCGTCGGCGAAATCCGAGACGAATTTGACGCCGATGAAGTCCCGGAAATCAGCAAAATCAATGAAGACCAATACATGATCAATGGCCGTGTCCTGCTGAAGGATCTCGAGGATCGCTTTGGCTTGTCATTTGATGACAGTGAAGAAATCGATACCATCGGCGGTTGGATTCATTTCAAGAGCGTGGGGGAAGTTAAGCCAGGCGAAACAGTCATGGAAGGCCAGACTTTGTGGACCGTTATGGAAATGGATAATCAGCAGGTCAAGCAAGTCATGTTCCATAAACAGCCGAAAAATTAATGCAATAAGCTGGATTGGAAAATATCCAGTGCACCCTAAAAATATATGGAGGTGAATCCCTCAGTTGAGGGATACAACTTGGATGGACAAATAGTGATTAACTTAATACTTGTAGCGTTGCTGATCATCGCAACCGCATTTTTCGTCGGTGCCGAATTCGCCATTTTGAAAGTGCGGATGTCGCGGATCGACCAATTGATAGCAGAAGGCAATAAGAAAGCTGCACGGGCAAAAGAAGTAGCCAATCATTTGGACTACTACTTGTCCGCCTGCCAGCTGGGGATTACGGTGACCGCCTTGGCGCTTGGTGCGTTAGGGGAGCCGACAGTTGAACGTATGCTGCATCCGCTGTTCGAAGCCTTTGAAGTTCCGGCAGCATTATCAACTGTCCTTTCTTACGCCATTGCACTGAGTGTCGTAACATTCCTGCACGTGGTCATCGGAGAATTGGCGCCTAAAACTTTGGCGATCCAGTATGCCGAAAAAATGACCTTGCTGCTGGCACCGCCGCTGTACTGGTTCGGAAAAATCATGAACCCCTTCATTTGGCTGATGAATGGATCGGCACGCCAGTTCCTTCGTTTATTCAAAGTGGAGCCGGCCGGCCACGAAGAAGCCCATTCAGAAGAAGAACTGAAACTGATCATGGCGGAAAGCTACCAGAGCGGTGAGATTAATCAAACCGAATTGACCTATCTGAAAAACATTTTCGCTTTCGATGACCGCATCGTCCGTAATATCATGATTCCGCGGGAGAAAATAGTCACCGTCGATAACAACCTGAACCGTGATGAACTGTTCAAAGTCATCGACGCGCACGAATACACTCGCTACCCGGTCACCGAGGCTGGCAATAAAGACAAATTAATCGGCTTCATCAACACCAAAGAATTGTTGACGAGCATGGCGGCGGGACGTGTACAAGAGCCGGAATCGTTTATCCATGAAATGACAAGCTTCACTGAAACAACACCGATACAAAAGGTTCTAACAAAAATGCAGCAAAGCCGGACACATATGGCGGTTGTCACAACAAAAGACGGCACCATCTCCGGGCTTGTGACAATGGAAGACATCCTGGAGGAAATCGTCGGGGAAATCAGCGACGATTCATATGAAGTGGAACCAACCTGATTGGAATAAGGGAGGAGAGGGGCCTTAGGGTTTCTCTTCTTTTTTTGCGTTATATGGAAAATTATTGATATAGTAGATAGAAAAGAATCCATAGTAAGGAGCGATCAGATGCATAGTGAAACAGCAAGAAAATCAAAGCAACCCATCCTCTTCTTCGGCGCCTTGACCTTTTTCGCCGTCGCCACATTCTTCAGCCTGTACGAAGGTAGCCAGCTCGACGACATCTCCTGGGAATGGCCCCATTCCGCAGTCTTCACCAATTGGTTGAGCGGAGAAGTGACATCAGCAAATGATATCCTGACCATCGACTATCTCGTTTACGCAGCAAAATTCGAGCCCTTATTCCCGCTCATCATGTTCATATCCGGCATGATCCTGTTCCTGCAGCTGTCTTTCTGGATATTCAGAAGGAAAAAAATCGCCTTAAGCGTGGTTCTCCTACTATGCGCCATCGCGCTGCTCGTCCTCGCTACGGCATCAATGGCCTCGCCGACCGCCGGGCTCGCGCTATTTTCAATGATTTTCTTCGGAACCGGCATCCTTCTGGCGATTTTCAGCATCTTTTGGTTAATAAAAGCGAGGAAACTGCCGGCATAATTGGGTTGTTTGCGGAATAGGCTACGTTGTTTGCGGAATAAACGCGTTTGTTTGCGGAATAACCAGCGTTGTTTGCGGAATACGCGAGGTTGTTTGCGCTATACGCTGATTTGTTTGCAGCAAGCCCGAAAGCCCGGATGAATGGATGAAAAAAAGCTTCAGGCAAACACCATGCCCGAAGATTTTTTGTCGGTCCTTTCACTGAAGGGTAGTTGCTACAGGCTTTTTCCGCGCAGCTCCAATTGTTTTTGTTCCAACGCAATTTTGTCGCGTTGCAGTTGAATTTCAGCCAATTTGATCTGTGATTTTCGGTACATTTCAAAAGCGATGAGCAGGAGGAAGCCGGTGCCGAGAATGGCCATCAACAAGAATACTCCAATCTCCAAAGATATCCCTCCTTTAAAATTAAAATAGAATATATTTCCAACGGATGCAAAAAAGGGAGATCTCTCCCCCAACCCGTCTATCCATGAAGTGCCTGCTGCGCGCGGTGCGCATCTTTTTTCGCCACATAAAAATCATATTGGGCCGTGTTCGCCATCGCGTTGCGCATTTGTGGAGCGCCGGTATGCCCCTCGGTGCCGTATACATTGGCGTTCATTTTCAGCACCGCATCATAGGCGACGCCGTGCGCGCTGAACTTGCCGGCCGCTTTGTAATACATATCGACGCCAAAAGCCGTGTAAGCCAAATGCTTCTTTTCAAAAAACAGCCAACGGATCAGTCCCATACCACCGAACCCCTTTCAGAACTTACGGTCTGCGGCGCAGCTCCTCCGCAATCGCCTTGAGCTGTGCATTGCGTTCCTTCGCCAGCTTCAAGCCGGTGACCACTGCATAAACTGCAAAGCCAAGCACCACCAAGTAAAATAGAATCGTTAGTAATGGAATAAAGAAGAAAAAGTCACCCATCATACGAACACCTCCTCGTAATTATAATACGGCACAAGCTGAGAAATGTTTCAAAAAGATTCAGCAGGCAGCAACCCGGCAGCCCTCCTCGAAAGCTAAGCACACTAAACCCTTCATCCGAATTGGAACTTATTACCTCACGAAACGTATGGATAGGAAAGAACTTGCTTACCAAATAAAGGAGGGATTTCATGGACACCTTCAGCTGGTTTTTCATCGTCGTGGGAATCATCATAATCATCGTCATGACTAGTCCCTATTTCAACTGGTGGGGGAAAAGCCTGGTCGTCATCTATTACGGGATCATGTCGTTTGTATTTATCGGCATAACTCGCCGCATCAATGAAAAATACAGCGGCATCATTCCGGTTCCGGATGCTTACTGGGATGAAAATTCGCAATGGGCATCGACTGCATCGAACCTGATGCTCCTGCCGTTCATCGGCATTCTGGTTTATATCTACATCAATTGGCTTCTGAATGCCCACACCATAACCGCAAGAATCCTGATCACGTTGAGCATGCTGCCGGCAGCGCTGCTGGTGTTTTTCTTTTATTTCATCTTCAACTTCGGCTATGGCTACCGGCCGTGAAAAGGATGCCAATTTTTATTTATCTGTAAATAAATTTCCTTTATTTGAAACATTTTGATTAATCGTCCGTATTATTACTATAGGCCATCACCTAAACAGAAGGAGTGGAAGCACAATGGAATCATTAGGCATCATTACAGTCATTATTGCGTTGCTGATCATCGCCGCAATCGCAGGGGTCGCGTATTTTTTCTGGATGAAAATCCGTTACCGCACCGCCAAATCCAATGAGGCGCTGATCATCACCGGACCGAAACTCGGGGATCCGACAAAAGATACGAATATCTTCACGGACGACGAAGGGCGCTCGATGAAAATCATCCGGGGCGGCGGTTATTTGCTGAGACGCTTTCAGACCTCGACGCCTGTCAGCCTGACGTCTTTCCAGTTGAAACTGGCGACGCCGCGCGTCTACACGAACGCCGGTGTGCCGATTGTCGCGGATGCTGTAGCCATGGTCAAAGTGGCCGATACGCTGAACGGCATCGCGAATTACGCCGAGCAGTTTCTTGGCAAGGAACAGGAAGAAATCGAAACGGAAATCATCGAGGTGCTGGGCAGTAACCTGCGCGCCATTTTGTCGAAAATGACGGTCGAAGACATCAACAGCGACCGCGAAAAATTCAACACGGACGTCCAGGAAGTGGCCCAGAAGCAGCTCGATTTGATGGGCTTCAAGATCACGTCACTTGGCTTGACCGATTTGCGCGACGCCGACGAAGACAATGGCTACCTGGAAAACCTCGGGCGGCCGCGGATTGCGGAAGTTCGCAAGCTGGCTGAAATCGCAGAAGCCAACACCGAGCGCGAAACACGCATTCACCGCGCACAGACTGACCAGGAAGCGAAAGAAGAAGAATACCTGCGCCAGATCTCGACAGCGGAATCGAAAAAACAAAAAGACTTGAAAGACGCCGCCTTCAAAGAAGAAACAGAACGTGCGCGTGCCAAGTCCGAGCAATCCTATGAACTGGAAAAAGCCAAGCTGGCCATGGAAATCCAGGAAGAAGAGCTAAGCATGCAGTTTGCAGCACGGGAACGCGCCGTTAAGCTCGAAGAAGAGGAAAGCAAAGTGCGTAAGACCAAAGCTGATGCGACCTATTACGAAACCACCCGTTCAGCGGAAGCCGATGCCCGCCGTGCTGTCATCGACGGGGAAGCGAAAGCCAAGATCAAACGGGACGAAGGGGCTGCAGAAGCGGAAGTCATCCGCGAGCGAGGAAAAGCGGAAGCCGAATCCCGCAAACTGTTGGCGGAAGCGATGGAAGAACATGGCGACGTCATCATCACCGAAAAACTGATCGAGATGCTGCCGGTCTTCGCAGAGAAAGTCGCCATGCCGCTCAGCAATATCGAATCCGTGAAAATCATTGATTCCGGCAACGGCCAAGGCATTCCATCCTTCGGCAAAAGCGTCACCAAAACGATGGTCGATATGCAGGAGCCGCTCAAGGAAATGACTGGCATCGACATCGGCGAACTGCTGAAATCCTATGTGGGCCGAAACAACCGGCCCGCCGAGCACGCAGCCGTCGCGACCTTGCCAGCAGTTCTAAAAGAGCAGGATTCTCCAACAGAAGAAGAATTCACTGATGCAACTGAAACCGAAGAAGACCGCTAAAGCGAAATAAAACCCGTCACCTCCTTGCTGCAACCAGCGAGTGGGTGATGGGTTTTCCTTTTGTCTGCACCCTTTCCAATCAGCAATTGATCGCCGCAATTCCTGGATTAATCAAGAAAGCTGAAAGTCCAATTGTTCCGATTAATCGACATGGTCCAATAAAAAGATGGTACTATATCTGTAGAATGGCACGATAGAGACTTTAGAGAGCTGCCAACTCTACAGACGGAACAAAAGGTTCCGATGGAAATCCTGTTTCTGAAAGTAATGGAATTTTTCTTATGAGTTGCATTTTAAGGGGGTAAGTTCATGGGAGAAGTGTGCAGAGTCCTTATTGTCGATGATGAAATGTTGATTCGGCAAGGGATCATCAATTATATCGATTGGGAACAGCAAGGATTTCAAATCGTTGGAGAAGCAGCGAACGGCAAAGAAGCGATGGGGATGATTGCGGAATTTTCTCCGCATATCGTCATTACCGATATCGTCATGCCGATCATGGACGGCATCGATCTGGTCAGGGAAGGGAAGAACGCATTTCCCGACATTGAATTCATCGTACTCAGCAGTTTTGAAAACTTCGATTATGTGCGGTCGACGTTCCAGAACGGCGTGGCCGATTATATACTGAAGCCCAAATTGAATGGGCCTGAATTGTTGAAGATCTTAAACCGGGTGGTCAGCCGAATCCCGGATCTGCAACATTGTGCGTCGGCCGTCAAACCGGAACGCTCCACGGAAGAACTGCTGGAAAAT
Source organism: uncultured Planococcus sp. (assembly GCF_947501725.1). Classification (NCBI taxonomy): domain Bacteria; kingdom Bacillati; phylum Bacillota; class Bacilli; order Caryophanales; family Caryophanaceae; genus Planococcus; species uncultured Planococcus sp. Next base: position 135,446 of record NZ_CANMXD010000002.1, read on the forward strand.
ATGATTTCGGGTTTTGACCTTTCCATGGATCAAGCGGTCTCATCTGATACGTTTCCCAACAGCCATTTTGCGTTGGTGGATGTAAGCGGAAAACAGCTGGACCCGGTTCAACTGAAAGCAAGACTGAAACAGTCCATTCTTGAAGAGCTGCCGGTTTTCTCCCTGGGTTCTGGGGAAGCAGAAGCCATGCTTCTGCTCAATTTCAATCCGTCTCAGCTGGAAGCGATCAAAAAGACCGTCGAACACCTGTCGAGCGACACTCCGGATACCAGCTGGATGCTGTCTAAACCGTTCGATACCATCGATGACTTGAAAAAGGTTCACGATGAAGGCCGTCTCCAGATGAAAAAATACATGTTTTATTTGCCGGAAACGAGCTCGTTCATCTACGACAAGCTGCCGGAGGAAAATGAAAAACAAGACAGTTTCGATTTGAACCGGTTTATCGAGTTATTCAAAGACCGCCTGTTCAAGAAGGCGTTTGAATATCTGGAAAACCACATCGACTATTTGGCGGGGCGATACAATAACGACAGCTTCGAATTCAAATCGTTTTTAGGCAATGTCGTCTTCAATATCATCGTGTTGGTGGATGCCATGAAGTATGAAACCGAAGAACTTGAGCAAAAGAAATACAGCTATTTCTCGAGTATCAATGAGGCTGTCCATATCAACGAAGCACGGAATTTATTCAACGGATTCCTCGCAGAAGTGGAGGGAATCATCCTCTCAGGAGATAAGGCAAGCGATCCGTACAACAATCTCGATAAGATTCTTGCGTATATCGAGCAGCATTACACGGAACCGCTGCGCTTGTCTGAAATCGCCGACCATTTCCATTTCAATGCTTCCTACCTGTCTTCTTATTTCAGTACGCACCACAAAGAAGGGTTCAGCGAATACTTGAACCGTGTGCGGATCAAGAAGTCGATGGAACTGCTGGAAAGCAGCGATGTCTCCATTTCGAACATCAGCGGAATGGTCGGCTATTCAGAGCACAGCTATTTCTGCAAAGTGTTTAAACGCATAACCGGGATGTCTCCAGGCAGTTACCGAAAGGAGCTCCAAGCCCACCATGAAAATGAAGAAAAAGGCGTTTCTCATCTTAAGAAATAACAGTTTGTTCATCAAAATGTTCCTGATCATGGTGATCAGCATCGTGGCCGTATCTTTATTGATCACCTTCAGCTCGATCCGGATGTCCTCGAACTTGTTTATGGATACCTTCAGCATTTCGAACACGAAAGCTTTGGAGCAGATCGAAACCCAATTCGAAGACTATAGCTATGCCATCGTCGGTGCAACACATGAGGTGCAAAACAACGGAACCGTTAAACGGGTGTTGACCCAAACCAATGCCAGCACCCTGGAAACGTATAAATCCTATCACGACATCAGCCAGCAGATTGAACGCATCTACCGGACAGTCGAGTCGTATGATGCCAATATGATTGTGCTCGGGAACAACGAACGGCTGTACAATGTGAATTATTCGAATTGGCCCGTCTCGTGGGAAGTGCTGCGGAACCACCCGATTACCGAATACACAGTCAATCGCCCGAACACGCTGCTCTATCAATATTTGCCATCCACTTCGTTTACAGATGAACCGATGATTGTCGCAACGAAAGCGCTTATGGAAAGGTCGACCGGCGAAATCTACGGTGTCCTGTATTTCCCGATCCGGGAAGCGCAGCTGAAACAATTTTACGAAGGCTACACGAGCGTGGAAAACGAAGTGCTGCTGGTCGATGCAACAGGGAAGATCGTTTCCAGCAATAAACAGGAACTGATCGGCGAGGAAGCGACTGATATCCTGGAAATGGCAAAAGAAGTGGACGAAGAGCAATTGAAATTCAAAGATGCGCACGTCTTTGATACCGATTATTTGCTGATGTCCCAATACCTTCCGACCTATAATATGTATTTGGTGAATCTGGTGGATAAAGACGCCGTGCTGAATAATTTGATCAATACGAAAGAAATTCTTCTGATCAGTCTGGGCATCGTCTTGCTCGCCGTCATCGTGGTGTTTCTCATTTCGCGCCGCATGACCAATTCCATCAGCCGCTTGGTCAAGCAGATCTCAACAATGGCTAAACACGATTTCAACGTGCCCGTGGCCGAAACCGGAGGCTACGAAGCCAAGAAAATCGCCAACGCCTTCAATTCCATGCTCAGCGAATTGCAGGAATACGTCGATCTTGTCGTGCTGGCCCAGCAAAAGCAGCGCAGTGCGGAACTGATGGCGCTGCAGCATCAAATCAATCCGCATTTCATCTATAATACACTGGCTTCAATCAAGTTCATGATCCAGCAAGGCAAAAAAGAAAAAGCGACCGATATGATCCACGCGTTGATTTCACTGTTGCAAAATGCCCTCAGCAATGTTGAGCAAACCATCACCGTGGAACAGGAAATCACGGATTTGAAAAACTATGTCCTCATCAACCAATCACGGTATGGCGATGGAATCAAAGTGAATTTCTTCATTTCACCGGACTGTCTGGACTGCCAGCTGCCGAAGCTGATTCTTCAGCCGTTTATCGAAAATGCCTTTTTCCATGCATTCAATGAGAAAAAAGAAGGCTTCGTCCAAATCCTGGTGTCCCAAAAAGGCGATAACCTCCTGTGTGAAATCGTCGATACGGGCGACGGCATGGAGATGAAAGGCGACCATACGAAAGAAGATATCAAAGAGAAACGCCATCTGTTCAGCGGAATCGGCATCCGCAATGTCCATGAACGCATCCAATTGCTGTACGGGGAAGATTACGGCGTGGAAATCACAAGCGAAAAAGGCAAAGGCACCAAAGTAAAAGTGGAATTGCCTTTCCAAAAGACAGATATTCCGATGAATTCCAATAAAATTACCAGCATCTAAGAATAGTCCAATTAAATGACGGAGAAATTTGAAATATCTAATAATTTTCAAATAAAACACCTAAAGATTGTGCTAACAATCTTTTTTTTTGTGTCGCTATACTGTATGTAAGGCGAAAAGTTAAGCGCTTACAAAAAGGGGGATTTTTGATGAAGAAGTTTTATCTTATGTTATTGCTGGTAGTCGGCATGGTCGTTTTAGCAGCTTGTTCTTCTGGGGATGAAGAAGCAAGTGGAGGCAGTGGTTCAGAAGGTTCATCAGACGTGGACGCGATTACGGCTTGGGCTTGGGATCCAGCATTCAACATTGCAGCTCTTGAGAAAGCAAAAGAAGCTTACGACGGTGACGGCGAGTACGAAGTGAACGTCATTGAAAATGCACAGGATGATATCATCCAAAAACTGAACACAGGACTTAGCTCTGGTACGACGAACGGAATGCCGAATATTGTGCTGATTGAGGATTACCGTGCACAAAGCTTCCTGCAAGCTTACCCGGATGCATTCCATCCACTGACGGATGTCATCAGTTCAGATGACTTTGCAGATTACAAAATTGCAACGACAAGCTATGACGGTGAGCAATACGGATTGCCGTTCGATTCAGGTGTAGCGGCATTGTATGTGCGCACAGATTATCTTGAAGAAGCGGGCTATACAGTAGAAGACGTAACGGACATCACATGGCAGGAATATATTGAAATCGGTAAAGACGTGAAAGAAGCAACAGGCAAGAACATGCTGACATTGGATCCGAACGATTTGGCACAAGTCCGCATGATGATCCAGACAAACGGTTCATGGTATGTCGAAGAAGATGGTTCGACACCGAACCTTGCAGGCAACGAAACACTTGAAAAAGCATTTGAAACGTACAAAGAAATGATGGACGCGGACATCGCAAAAATCGTTTCTGACTGGAGCCAGTTTGTAGGCGCATTCAACAGCGGAGACGTTGCCAGTGTTCCAACAGGAAACTGGATCACACCAAGCGTCAAGCAAGCAGCAGATCAATCCGGCAACTGGGCAGTAGTTCCAATGCCACGATTGGATATGGACGGAGCAGTCAACGCTTCCAACTTGGGCGGCAGCTCATGGTACGTCTTGAACGTGGACGGCAAAGAACAAGCAGCAGACTTCTTGCTTAACACATTCGGATCAAATCCTGACTTGTACCAAACACTTGTAAAAGACATCGGCGCTCTTGGGACATACTCACCAGCAGCTGAAGGGGATGCATATGCAGTAGAAGATGAATTCTTCGGCGGACAGCAGCTCATCACTGACCTTTCTACATGGACAGACGAAATTCCAGGCGTCAACTATGGCCTGCATACCTATGCAATTGAAGATATCCTGGTTACGGGAATGCAAGATTATTTGAACGGCGCAGAGCTTACGACAGTACTTGAAAATGTCCAGGGACAAGCTGAAGCACAACTCAAATAATTGAGTGGAAATTAATGAAGCCTTGAGTTGCCGCCGAATAACTGGTAGAAGTGCTTTATCGCTCACCAGGCCGGCACAACTCAAGGTTTTTTTATAGGAGGAATGAGAAACATGAGGGAGCAATCAACGAAAAAAAGTGAATTAGATCTTCCAGTGAGCTTGCGCTATAAAGAGACCAAACGCCAGAAAACCGGTGTCTTTTTCAGAAGGAAAGTTGGTTGGCTGTTTGTCATTATCTCGATCATCGCCATCAGCATCTTTAACTTCTATCCGATGGTTCAAGCTTTTCTCCTATCTTTTCAATCAGGGATGGGCGCGAACCTGGAATACGTAGGCTTTGATAACTGGCAGCGATTGTTCGGCGATCCGACATTTATCGCAGCACTGACTAATACATCGATTTACCTGCTTATCCAAGTGCCATTGATGATTGTATTGGCGTTGTTTTTTTCCGTATTGCTGAATGATCCGAAATTGAAATTCAAAGGGTTTTTCAGAATCGCGATTTTCTTGCCTTGTGTCACTTCATTGGTCGCCTATTCGGTCGTCTTTAAGTACTTGTTCGGCATCGATGGCATCATCAACCAATTTCTGCTCAATTTCGGTTTCATCTCGCAGACGATTAACTTTTTAGCCGATCCCTTTTGGGCAAAAGTCGTCATCATCCTTGCGATTACGTGGAGATGGACGGGGTATAACATGATTTTCTATCTGGCGGCTTTGCAGAACGTCGATAAGTCGATTTACGAAGCGGCAAGAATCGATGGAGCAAACTCCATCCAGCAATTTTTCCAAATCACCGTTCCGATGCTGAAGCCGATTATTTTGTTCACATCGATCACATCCACGATCGGTACCTTGCAGATCTTTGATGAAATCGTCAATATCACCAACGGCGGACCCGGAAATGCGACGATTTCGATTTCGCAATACATCTACAACCTTTCTTTCGAATACACGCCTGACTTCGGTTATGCGTCAACCGTTTCCTACGTCATCGTAATTTTAGTGGTAATTCTTTCGATTATTCAATTCAGAGTGGCGGGTGAGAAAAAATGAAAAAACTACAAAGAATCTTCATTTATACGTTTCTAAGCCTCGCAGCCATCGTTTCCATTTTTCCTTTCCTATGGATGCTTGTCAGCATCACCAATAAATCGGTCGACGTGACGCAAGGGCGCTTGCTGCCGGGGACGCACCTGATCGAAAACATGAAGACTTTATTTGCGACAGTGGATATTGTCCCAGCTTTAATCAACTCAGCCATTATTGCGGTCATCACCACCATTTTGACGCTGTTGTTGGCATCGCTTGCCGGCTACGGTTTTGAGATTCACCGCAGCCGAGGAAAAGACATCGTCTTCACCATCTTGCTGTTGTCGATGATGATTCCGTTTGCGGCAATCATGGTTCCTTTGTACCGCATGTTCGGCAGCATCAGCGATACGGCGCCGCTTATCGGTATCGATTCGCTCGGAGCAGTTATTTTGCCGACCGCGACCACCGCGTTCTTCATTTTCTTCTTCCGCCAGAACACGAAGATGTTCCCGAAAGATTTAGTGGAAGCGGGCCGGATTGACGGCTTGAGTGAGATCGGCGTTTTCTTCCGCATTTATATGCCGACGATGAAAACGACATATGCAGCAGCGGCGATCATTTCGTTCATGAACAGCTGGAACAACTATTTGTGGCCGTTGGTCATTCTGCAATCACCTGAAAAAAGAACGATTCCGTTGCTGATTTCAAATTTAGGGTCGAGCTATTCACCAGATTACGGCGTGATCATGTCAGCGATCGTCATCGCAACATTGCCGACTGCTCTCGTATTCTTCCTCATGCAGAAGCATTTTGTTGCGGGAATGATGGGGTCGGTTAAGGGTTAAATAGTAGTCAGTTGTCTCCAATTAGTAGCTGGGTATTGCTTTTATACGCCGCTTCGGTCGCTTTGGGCACAGCTCCCGCAAGAAGCCAGGAAGAGCACCTGTCTTCTTGCTTCGCTCAGCCCTGGGACGCGCCGGCGCTAATTAGTTTATGTAATAAAAGCAACAATACTTTTCTACTACTAAATATTTAGATATGGAGCAAAACAGCGGAGACGCCTGCGGGGTAGCGAGACAGCCGAGACCCCGCAAGGAGCGAAGCGCCTGAGGAGGCTTGGCGCTCGCCCGCGGCAAGCGCAGCTGTTTTGCGGAATATCGTCATGCAAAATTGCAAACATCAACTTCTATAACTTTAAGTAGGAGGTAAATTGTGCCGATTTTATACAACGAGTCCACACGTGAGTTTCATCTGCAAACTGAGAAAACGAGTTATATCTTCAGCGTTTTGGAAAACAGGCAACTGGGCCAGCTTTATTATGGCAAGAAGCTGCGCCACCGGGAGTCGTTCCAGCGCTTGTTTCATATCGAGGCTACCCCGAATACAGCTTGCGTCAATGAAGGCGATCTGGTTTTTTCGCTGGATGTGATCAAACAGGAATACCCGGCGTATGGTACGACGGATTTCCGGGAGCCGGCGTATCAGGTGCTGCAGCAAGGCGGCAGCCGCATCACTAATTTTGTGTACCAGGACCACCAGATCTTTAAAGGGAAAAAGAAGCTGAAAGGGTTGCCGGCCACTTATGTGGAGGATGAAAATGAGGCAACCACTTTGGAGATTTTTTTATACGATCGAGAAATTGATGTGGAAGTCCGGCTTTCATATACGATTTTTGAAGAATTGAATGCGATTGCCCGATCGGCTCAGTTTATCAATCACGGGCAGGCGGATGTGAATTTGACGCGCGCGCTGAGTGCCAGCATCGATTTGCCGGATTCGGACTTTGAGATGGTGCAGCTGTCAGGATCGTGGGCAAGGGAGCGGCATGTTAAAAACCGCAAACTGGTTCCCGGCATCCAAAGCATCGCCAGCACAAGAGGAACGAGCAGTGCCCAGCACAATCCATTTCTTGCGCTGAAACGTCCAGCGACGACAGAGCATCAAGGTGAAGTATACGGCGTAAGTTTGGTCTACAGCGGCAATTTCCTGGCGCAGGTGGAAGTGGATCATTTTGACGCAACGCGCATGATGATCGGCATCAACCCGTTTGATTTTAATTGGCTATTGGAAAGCGGCGAGGCGTTCCAAACGCCGGAAGTGGTCATGGTGTATTCGCCGGATGGCCTGAACGACATGAGCCAGACTTTCCACAAATTGTACCGGACCCGATTGGCTCGCGGAAAATGGCGCGACCGCGAACGTCCGGTGCTGATCAACAACTGGGAAGCGACGTATTTCGATTTTAATGAGACGAAAATTTTTGAGCTCGCCAAATCATCCAAAGAGCTCGGTGTAGAGCTTTTTGTTCTGGACGATGGCTGGTTCGGCAAACGTGATGATGACACCACATCCTTAGGCGATTGGTTTGAAGACAAGCGCAAACTGCCGAACGGCATCACCCAATTGGCAAAAGATATCACCGGTTTGGGGATGGAGTTCGGTTTATGGTTTGAACCGGAGATGGTTTCAAAAGCAAGTGAGCTGTACAAAACCCATCCTGATTGGGTGATCCACGTTCCAAACCGCAGGATGTCGCACGGCCGAAATCAGTTTGTCCTCGATTTCTCGAGACAGGAAGTTGTGGATTTTATTCACGACCTAATGGCAGATGTACTGAGGGATGCACCGATTTCCTATGTGAAATGGGACATGAACCGCTATATGACGGAAATCGGTTCTTTGGAATTGCCGGCGAATCGCCAGCGGGAAGTGGCGCACCGCTACATCCTGGGCGTTTATTCCTTATATGAACGGCTGACGACGGAATTTCCACATGTCTTGTTCGAGTCCTGTGCGGGAGGCGGCAGCCGGTTCGATCCGGGCTTGCTGCATTACGCGCCGCAAGGGTGGACGAGTGACGATACCGATGCGGTTGAACGCCTGAAGATCCAATACGGCACTTCGCTGGTTTATCCTATCAGCTCGATGGGCGCGCACGTATCCGCCGTACCAAACCACCAAGTGGGACGGATCACGAGCCTCGAGACACGGGCAAATGTCGCGTACTTTGGCGCTTTCGGCTACGAGCTCGATGTGACGATGATGACGAATGAAGAAAAAGAAGACGTGAAAAAGCAAATCGCTTTTTACAAAGAAAACCGCTCACTGATTCAGCAAGGGCAATTTTACCGGATCGAAAGCCCGTTTGCAGAAGATGGCAATCAAACCAGTTGGATGGTGGTCTCAGAAGACCAGAACGAGGCGATACTTGGTCATTACCAAGTGCTGGCGAAGCCAAATCCAGGTTTTACCCGGATATTCTTTAAAGGCTTGAATCCGGAATTCGAATACGCAATCGATGGAATCGACGCTACCTTCTACGGCGACGAGCTGATGGGCGCAGGCCTGCAGCTGAACCGTTACCGCAGGAATGAACATCCGGCAGACTTTTCTTCTGTTGTTTATAAATTAAAGAGAGTATAAGTGGTGTTGAGTTCTAATGACGCACCGGACGCTTTGGGCATGGCAAAAGCGACTGCGCTGGATAACTGTAAAAAATAAGTATATAAGTTGAACTAATAATTTTAATATCCGATATTCCGCAAAACAGCTTGTTTGCCTGGGGCTCGCGCTGAGCTAACTCGGGCTCGTCGCCCGAGTGGATATCTTGTATGTCGCTGCGCTGCTCCCCTGGGCGTCTGCGCTGTTTTGCTCCATTATCTCAAGAGCATTCTCTCAGCAAAGGCGGTTCCGGTCGGCATACACGGACGGCGCACCTGTGCGCTGTCCATAGCGCCGAAGGGGGATAGGAATGATAATTCTTTAGTTCAACAAGCGTACCTGTTTTGCGTAATGCCGATAATTAAAAAATACTCCAACTTACATAGGAGGCGTCGATGTGCTGACTGCTAAAAACGATTCGTTTTATTTTGAAGGCGAGCCTTTCCAGATCTTGTCGGGTGGGATGCATTACTTCCGTACAGTGCCGGAGCATTGGGAAGACCGCTTGCTGAAATTGAAGGCTTTGGGGCTGAATACGGTCGAAACCTACATCCCATGGAATTTCCATGAGCCGAAAAAAGGCCAGTTCAACTTTTCAGGAATGGCGGACATCGAACGCTTTATCGAGCTGGCGCATGCTGTAGGACTGTATGTGATCCTGCGCCCCTCACCGTATATATGTGCGGAATGGGAAATGGGCGGCTTGCCGTCCTGGCTGTTGAAACACAAAAGCCTGGTCATGCGAAGCAGCCACCGGTCTTTCCTGAAGCACGTGGAAGATTATTTCGCGGAGTTGCTGCCGAAGTTCAAAAAGCATCTGTACCAAAACGGTGGACCGGTCATCGCCATGCAGATTGAAAATGAATACGGTGCGTACGGCAATGATTTGGCTTACCTCGATTTCTATCGAGAACAATACAAAATGCACGAACTCGATACTTTCCTGTTCACTTCAGACGGACCGGACTTCATTAAGCAAGGCTCGTTGCCGGATGTCATGACGACGCTGAACTTTGGTTCGCGTGTGGACGAGTCGTTTGATGCGCTGGAAGCCTTCAAGCCGGACTCACCGAAAATGGTGGCTGAGTTTTGGATCGGCTGGTTTGATTATTGGACCGGTGAACATACGGTGCGGAGCGGGGACGATGTGGCTGCGGTCTTTAAGGAAGTCATGGACAAGAACATTTCCGTGAATTTCTATATGTTCCACGGCGGCACGAACTTCGGCTTCATGAACGGCGCCAACCATTACGACATCTACTACCCGACGATCACCAGCTACGATTACGACAGCCTGCTGACGGAGGGCGGCGCAATCACCGGGAAATACAAGGCGGTCAAGAAAGTCTTGAGCGAGTTTAGGGAAGTGCCTGCGGATTTCGATGAGAGCCCATCGGCGAAAACTTACGGAAACGTCGAACTTTCAGAGATTGTCAGTTTGTTCGATGTCCTGGAAGATATCAGCGGAAAAGTCGAGCACATTGTGCCGCTGGCGATGGAAGACATCGACCAGGCATATGGCTACACCCTTTATCGCACGACCGTCAATCGCCTGGGCGAATTGAAGTTCGATTCAAGCAATATCCGGGACCGTGGGTTTATTTACGTCAACGGCCGGTACATCACGACGACGTATATCAATGACACCGAGAAAATGGTGACACTGGACTTCCCAGACAAAGTGAACACATTGGAAATCCTGGTTGAAAATATGGGGCGGGCCAATTACGGGGAACATTTGACCGATCCGAAAGGTTTGATCAAAAACCTGTGGCTCGGCGAACAGTATTTCTTCCACTGGGAAATGTTCAAAATCGAGATGGACCGCTTGCCGGAAGCCTACGAACTGAGCGGGGAAGAGCGATTTCCGAAATTCTTCCGCGGTTTCTTCGATGCGGCGGAAGGGTTGGATACTTATGTCGACACACAAGGCTTTACGAAAGGCAACGTCTTCATCAATGGCTTCAATCTGGGACGCTACTGGAACACAGCCGGGCCGCAGCAACGGCTTTACTTGCCAGGTCCCTTGCTGAAAAAGGAAAACAATGAAATCGTCGTACTGGAACTGGAGAACACTACGACCGACCAAATCCAATTAGTGGATCAGCCGAAACTGAGCTGACCGAGCTTAAATATAGAAGGGATGGAATGGAATGATTAACGATAAATTGCCGAAGATTTGGCACGGTGGGGACTATAACCCTGAACAATGGGATTCGAAAGAAATCTGGGACGAAGATGTCCGCATGTTCAAACTGGCAGGGATTGATGTGGCCACGTTAAACGTCTTTTCATGGGCATTGAACCAACCGAATGAAGACACGTATAATTTTGATTGGCTGGATGATAAAATCAACCGCCTTTACGAAAACGGCATCTACACATGCCTCGCAACAAGCACGGCAGCGCATCCGGCATGGATGGCCAAGAAATATCCGGACGTTTTGCGTGTGGATTTCTATGGCAGAAAACGCAAATTCGGCAGCCGGCATAACTCATGCCCGAACAGCCCGACCTACCGCGAATATTCAGAGCGGATCGCCGAGAAACTGGCGGAGCGCTACAAAGACCATCCGGCCGTTTTGATTTGGCACGTATCCAACGAATACGGCGGCTACTGCTATTGCGACAACTGCCAGGATGCTTTCCGCGGCTGGCTGAGCGACAAATACGGCACAATCGAGAAGCTCAACAAAGCCTGGAACACCGGATTTTGGGGACACACGTTCTACGAATGGGACGAAATCGTCGCACCGAATATGCTGAGCGAAGAACGCGAAGACAATGTCTCCGATTTCCAAGGCATCTCACTCGATTACCGCCGGTTCCAGTCTGACAGTCTGTTGGATTGCTACAAGCTGGAATACAAGGCCATCCGCAAGCACGTGCCGACCAATATTCCGATCACCACCAACTTAATGGGCACTTACCCAATGCTGGATTACTTCAAATGGGCGAAAGAAATGGATGTCGTGTCGTGGGACAACTACCCGGCGATCGATACGCCATACAGCTACACGGCCATGACACATGATTTAATGCGCGGCTTAAAAGGCGGTCAACCGTTCATGCTGATGGAGCAGACGCCAAGCCAGCAAAACTGGCAGCCGTATAACTCTTTGAAGCGTCCAGGCGTCATGCGCTTATGGAGCTACCAGGCAATCGGCCGCGGGGCGGACACTATTCTTTATTTCCAACTGCGCCGATCTGTCGGTGCCTGCGAGAAATACCACGGAGCGGTCATTGAACACGTTGGACATGAAAATACGCGCGTCTTCAACGAAGTTGCGCAACTCGGGAGAGAACTGAATCAACTATCCGATACCTTGCTCGATGCACGGGTAAATGCTAAAGTGGCGATCGTCTTCGACTGGGAAAATCGCTGGGCGACGGAACTTTCCAGCGGACCTTCCGTGTCGCTCGATTATGTCAACGAAGTCCATAAATATTACGACGCGCTCTATAAATTGAATGTCCAAGTCGACATGATCGGCGTCGAAGAAGACTTGAACAAATACGATGTCGTCATTGCACCAGTTCTTTATATGGTCAAAGAAGGCTATGCAGCGAAAGTCGAGAAGTTCGTCGAAAACGGCGGAACCTTCCTGACGACTTTTTTCAGCGGCATCGTCAATGAAACCGATATCGTCACGCTTGGCGGATACCCAGGTGAACTGCGCAACGTCCTTGGCATTTGGGCGGAAGAAATCGATGCGCTTCATCCGGACGAAACGAATCAAATCGTCATGAATGAAGTCCGCGGCAAGATGAGCGGCAAGTATTCATGCAACTTGCTGTTTGATTTGATTCACACAGAAGGCGCAGAAGCGGTTGCGGAATACGGTTCCGATTTCTATAAAGGCATGCCGGTGCTGACCGTCAACGAATTCGGGCAAGGGAAAGCGTGGTACATCGCGTCAAGTCCGGACGCGGAATTCCTGGTCGATTTCCTCAAGACCGTCTGCGATGAAGCGGGCGTCAAGCCATTGCTTGCCGTACCGGATGGCGTCGAAACAACCGAGCGCGTGAAAGACGGCCAGAACTACCTATTCGTGTTGAACCACAACAACGAAGAAGTCACGATCGAGCTGCAGGACAGCGCATATAAAGAAGTGCTGACGGATGAACAAGTGAGCGGAAATCTGGTCCTGAAAGAAAAAGGCGTGTTGATTTTGGCGAAAGTGTAAGTAAGATAAGTGAATAGATGAAGAGCCCATGTGGACTGCACTGAAATCGTTGGAGATTAATCTGACGGTGGAGGAGCGATCCATATGGGTTTTTCTATTGTATGCCGAAGTGCTTTATGGGAAGTAAGGCAGTACATCGCATGGAACTTTCCAGAATGTATAAGAGGAAAATCATGAGTTCTGCAGCCTGTGACTTAAGCTGACGGTTTGAATAAATAAGAAACTAAGTCTAAACACTATCACGTTCAAGCTTTTTAAAATAAAAATTCAAAATTAATAAAATTTTCTACAAATTAATAAAGGATTATGCTATCATAAGAAAAAGTTTACTTAAACTATATTTTTTACTGTCACACTGTATTAATGAAAAGGAGATTTTTAAATTATGGACGGAATCTATCAAAAAATTAAGACCTTACGGATCGATCAAGGATTAACGTTAAAAGATTTAAGTGAAAAGACGGAGCTGTCGGTCAGTTTTTTATCTCAGATTGAGAGAGGGTCTTCTTCTCTCGCCATTACCTCATTGAAAAAAATTGCGGATGCTTTCAACGTCCCTATCACATTTTTCTTTGACACAGATACTAATCATAATTACATGTTGCAGGGAAAGGATCGTAAACCATTTCAACTTGAAGGTTCACCTACCACGTATACACGTTTAAATGGAGAGTTCAATGGGCGCTCACTGGAGCCTTTATTGGTCAGGCTGGCGCCTAAACAAGAACAAAGTCAGTCATCCAGCCATCCGGGTGAAGAATTTTACTACGTGTTAAAAGGTGCAGCATTGTTCAAAGTGGACGGAAAAGAGTATTTCGTAAGAGAAGGTGATTCAATCCATTATCCATCTGAAGTACCTCATTCATGGGAAAATCCATTGAACGAGGAAACCCTTATTCTTTGTGTACTGACGCCGGTGTTATTTTAAATCAAAGGAAAGAAGGCTGATCGTTGATGAGAATTGCTACTGATATTGGAGGAACTTTTACTGATTTGGTATACGTAGATAAAAACGGCAAAGTAGGGGTGGCCAAAAGCCATACGACACCGCCGAATTTCGAGCAGGGCGTGGTTGATGTTATCGAGAAAAGTGGAATCGATCAAAAAGACATTGAAACATTTATCCACGGAACGACGGTAATCATCAATGCGCTAACAGAAAGAAAAGGTGTGAAAACAGGGTTGATCACCACGCAAGGATTCCGTGATGTCCTTGAAATCGCCAGGGGTAATCGGCCGGATCTATTTAATGTCCGGTACAAAAAACCAGTACCTTTCGTTGAGCGTTATCTGCGGCAGGAAGTGGAAGAACGCTTGAACCAAAAAGGTGAAATCGTGACTCCTCTAAACAAAGAAAAAATTAAAGAGCTCATTACTTATTTCAAAAAAGAACAGGTTGAGGCGATTGCTGTTTCCTATCTGCATGCTTATAAGAATCCGGTACACGAACTGGAGACCATCCAACTGATACAGGAATTGTGGCCGGAAATCGCCGTTACGGCTTCACACGAAGTGACCAAGGAATGGCGTGAATATGAACGGACGAATACAACGGTCCTTAACTCGTATGTCCAGCCAATCGCCTCTACTTATATTGATAAACTCAGCACAAAGCTTTCGGAAAACGAAGCTGATAGCTTCAATTACATTATGCAGTCCAATGGCGGAACAACTACCTTTGAGCAGGCCAAAAAAACTCCGATCAATATGGTGGAATCGGGGCCGGTTGCTGGAATCTATGGAGCAGCTTATCTTGGGGAAATCATTGGGGAGAAAAACGTTATCGCTTTTGATATTGGAGGAACGACAGCTAAATGTTCATTGATCAGCAATGGAGAAGTGAAAGTTTCGACTGATTATTATATCGAAAAAGACGATCTCAATGCAGGATATCCAATCAAAGCGCCGGTTGTTGATATCGTTGAAATCGGCAATGGTGGAGGCTCAATTGCCTGGATTGATGAGGGCGGTTCATTGAAAGTTGGCCCGCATTCAGCTGGAGCTGTACCGGGTCCGGTCGCATACGGACAAGGCGGCACAGAACCAACAACGACAGATGCGAATCTTTTGACAGGACGCCTATCGCCTGAGAACTTCGATTACAAAGTCGATTTAGCCTCGGTGAAGTCCGCCATTGAAGAAAAAGTATCGAAAGTCTATGGGTTGGATGCAGAAGAAGGGGCTCTTGGCATCATCCGAATCGCTAATGCCAATATGCTGAATGCGCTAAAACTGATATCGGTTCGAAAAGGCTACGATCCGCGTGATTTCTCACTTGTAGCATTCGGTGGAGGCGGCTCGATGCACGCCCCCGCTTTGGCGCGTGATCTGGGTGTTAAAAAAGTCATCGTTCCGGTCGCTTCATCCGTTTTCTCTGCATGGGGCATGTTGATGACCGACTTGCGGCATGACTACATCCAAACCTATATTAATCGCCTTCAAGACGTGGATTTGACAGAACTGAATAATGAATGGAATAAACTCGAAAATCAGGCGAGAAATCAATACGCTGAAGAAAATGTCAAAGAGGAAGAAATCATCTTTAACCGCTTTGTCGATATGCGTTACGCAGGCCAGGAGCATACCGTGAAAGTGCCGCTTGCAGGTGGAGAAATCACTAAGCAATCTGTTGAAGAGTTGATTGCTCTCTTCCATGACATGCACGAGCAGAGCTTCACCTTCAAGTTAGTTGAAGCGCAAACAGAAATCGTCAACCTGCATTTGACCGCCTTCGGGAATGTTCAAAAGCCTGAGCTGCAAAAATTGGAGTCGACCGGCAGAGAATTAGAGTCAGCTTTAAAAGAAACACGACAGGTTTTTTATGAAGATGGCGGCTGGATTCAAACACCAGTCTACCACCGCAATTTGCTCGAAGCGGGAATGTCCGTTGAAGGCCCTGCCATCATCGAAGAGCCGACCGCGACGACCGTTTTCTATGAAGGACAGACATTGACAGTGGACACTTATGGAAACTTACTTATCGAGACGGAGGTGCAGTAAGATGACTTCAATCAAAAATGTGAAAGTTGATCCGTTTACTATCGAAATCGTCAAAGACTCATTAATCGCTATAGGGGATGAAATGTTCCATGCCTTGGCGCGGACCTCGATGAGTCCGATCATCTATGAGGTGCTTGATTATGCGAGCGGCCTGACAGATGCTAAGGGCCAATTGCTGACACAAGGAAATGGTGTGACAGGTTTTATCGGTATGCTGACGTTTATGGTTAAAGAAACGATCAATAAATTCGGCGAAGAGGGATTAAAAGAAGGAGATATTATTATCATCAATGACTCTTATGTTGGTGGTGGATCTCATTTATCTGATGTTGGACTGGTCCTGCCGATTTTTCATGAAGGAGAGATCGTTGCATTCTCGGCCAACAAAGCGCATTGGACGGATGTCGGAGGCAAAGATCCTGGCTCTTTCAGTAACGATGCGACAGAAATCTATCAGGAAGGCCTGCAATTCCCATGTGTGAAATTATTCAATGAAGGGCAGCTCAATGAAGCAGTACTCGATATCATCAAATCGAATATCCGTTTCCCTGATTTATCGATCGGTGATTTATGGGCACAGGTTGCAGCACTTCGGACAGGCGAAAAACGCGTTAAAGAGCTCTGCTTGAAAAATGGTGTAGAAGTCGTACAGACCTCTATTGACCACCATTTGGATCATGGCGAACAATTGGCCCGAAAAGAATTGGCGAAATTGCCGAAAGGTGAATTCTATGCAGAAGATTATGTTGATGATGATGGATTCGGCAACGGCCCTTTTCCGATCAAAGTAAAAGTAACGATTACCGATGACAAGTTCATCTGTGATTTCCGAGGCAGCCATCCTCAGGTGCCAGGTCCGGTGAACTGTACTTATACCGGACTCGTATCAGCAGTGCGCACAATTTTTCTGGCGGCAACCAATCCATCGCAGGATGTCAATGACGGAGTCTTCCGTCCTTTGGAAATCATAACCGACCGAAAATCCATACTGGCTGCGGAACGTCCTGCTCCAGTCTCCATCTATTGGGAAAGCATGCAGGGAGGAGCCGATCTTGTGTGGCAGGCTCTGGCACCATCTCTTCCGGAGCGCCTATCTGCAGGGCAGCTCTTGTCTGTCTGTGCTGTAACATTATCCGGTAATCATCATGAAACGGAAGAACCATTCTTGATTGTAGAACCATCGGCAGGCGGATGGGGAGCAGCGAAAGGACAGGATGGCGCGCGTGGGCAATTTTGTATCGGTGATGGAGAAACATATAACGTGCCGGTCGAAGTGGCTGAAACCCGCTATGGTGTCATGATCGACGAATACAGCTTGCGCACAGATGGAGCAGGATCTGGTGAATTCATCGGCGGAGCAGGAGTGACCCGTACGTATCGTGCAATGACAGACAAGCAATTTGTATCAGCTACCTTCGGACGCAATAAATTCTTCCCATGGGGATTGAATGGTGGAGATGAAGGATCACCGAATGAATTTGTCATTGAAAAATCCACTGGAGAAACAGACGGACCTTTTGGCATCTATCCTCGTTATCCACTCAATAAAGGTGACGTAGTCAGATTGATGACAGCTACTGGCGGCGGCTATGGAGATCCTTTAAAGCGTCCTCAAGAGCAGGTGGCGAAAGATGTAAGAAACGGTTATATCAGCACCGAACAGGCGAAAGAAATTTATGGAGTGTTGGTTAACAAAGAAACCTTCAAAGTTGAGGGATTAATGGGAAGAGGAGTGTAGACATGGATATTTTGAACATCAAAGATTTGGCACAAGAAGGAAATGAAGCATATTCGATGCATACAATCTTTAAAGAACAGCCAAAAGATGGAGCAGTGCAGGTGGGGCATGTCATCATCTATCCTGGTGAAACGGTTCCTTTATCTGGTTTTTCTAAGCATGCTGAAAATGAATACTCGGTTATTGTAAAAGGTTCTTTGTTGACGGAAATCGATGGTCAGCAATACCGCGTTTCAGCAGGGCAGGCGACATTCATTCCAAAAGGTGAAGAACATATTGCGGTGAATGACGGCGAGGAAGAGTGTGAATTGGTTTTTGTAATGGTGGGCTGACAGAGAAAGCTTCATATCTAAAAGGGGGAATGAGTAATGGAGGATAAAGGGATTAAGAATGCAGTAGGGCAGGATGAGGCTTTAGCGGCGATTCCAGCAAATAAACGGCAGCACTGGCTGACACCAGCCATGATTTTCGGAGGACTTGAATTCACGATTCCTGTTTTAATGGTTGGTGCAACACTTGCGGGAGCTTTCGGCATGTCGGAAATTTTCTGGATTCTTTTGGTTTCCTTGTTTATCGTTCAGTGGATCGGCAATGCCATCGCCGGTTATATCGGTGCCAAAACAGGCCGGTCATCTTCCGTAATTGCCCGCTCGAGCTTTGGAGCGGCACAAGCCCGCTTTATCGTCGGTTTAACGATTTTCATCGTGTCACTCGGTTGGTGGGCTTTGCAGACAGCCGTTGCAGGAAATGCGATATCAGCGATGCTTGGCATCGATTACGAGAATGAATTTGTTCCATGGGCTCTCGTTACTATCGTTGTTGGTTTACTGTTCGCTATCCCGTCGATCATTGGGTATGGTTCAATGAAATGGACTGACTATATTGCTGTGCCTGCAGGATTACTTCTGATTATAGGCGGTATTTTCTACGCACTTCAAAATACAGGTTGGAGCACGATTATGGCATGGAGACCTGAACCTTCCATGACGTTTCTGGCTGCCTTAAGCTTGGTTATCGGTATCAATGTCTCCCAGTGGGTGATTGCATCTGATTACACTCGCTATGCAAAACCGAAAGTAAAAGACAATGTTCTTATTCCGCTGGGCATCATTGCTGTCGGATTCCCCTTGTTTTATGTAGGGGCAATCATGTCAGTCGGCGTCGGCGATGCAGACATCGTAAATGTTATGATGAACCTTGGATTTCCGGTATGGGGATTCCTGATTCTCTGGTTTGCAACTTGGACTAGCCAGCTCGTCAATAACTACAGTATGGGATTGGCTATGGCCAATATCTTCAACGTCAATTCGAATAAAGGTCGTGCCATCTTGACCTTGATCGGAACATTAATCGCCATCGTCATTGCGCTTGCTGGAATTCTGGATTACTTCATGGACTTCCTGTACATGACCGCCTTAATCTATCCAGCAATTGCAGGTGTCATGATGGCTGACTTCTTCTTTATCCGCAAGCAGCAATGGGCTGACAACAAAGGATGGAACTGGATGGCTACCATCGCTCTTGTCGTCGGTGTGTTGGTCGGCTATTTCACTCAATACGTCAACACCTTTGGAATCCCAGCAGTACAATCTTTGATTGTGTCCGGAATCGTTTACTTCGCAGTCATGAAAGCCAAGGCTGTCATCAAACCGGATCATTTTACAGCACCGGTTGAAGAACACACAGAAGCTAGACTGCAAGAAGATACGAAGACAGTGTGAAAATATGGATCCCTATCCGGCAGCTATTCAACTGTCGGATAGGGATTTTTATGTGGAAACAGATAGTCTAATCGATTGTTTATTTATTTGATGATCCACAGATTTTCAGGCAGGAAAACCAACCCCAATTATCGAATAGAGTGCTAACTTATCTATTCGGACTAAAAGAAAGGAGAGGTGGGACAGATGAAGAAAGTAGGGAAGCTCTTTTATGTGAGTTCTGCTTTATTGCTGCTGGCTGGCTGTGGTGAAGAAGATGCGCCGATCATGGATGCTTCAAAAGCGCGGGGCGAACCGGAGGAGATGCCATTAGAAGAGGGAGGGGAAGAAGGCGCAGAAGATGAAGCGATTACAGATGAAGCTGCTTCCGGATCAGGCGAAGATGCCTTATCGGCTTATTCCAGCGAGCAGATCGAGTACGCCAGAGTATGGCGGCAGCTCGGGCCAAACCAGGAGATAGATGGCTTGTACGTCGAGCAAATCCCTGAAGGTACGCCGCTCAATCCGGACGATGACACAAGCGCCGCTTATACGGAACCTGTCATCCAATTGGCCGGATCGCGCGTAGTGGACGGATCCGTGACCTACAGCAGCAACGGCGACGGCACGATCAATTTGTACAATGTACCGCTGCGCTGGGACGGGGAGTATCCGGCAGGCGAGGATTTTTATAATGAGATTATTGAAGGCACGGAGTTGGTGGAGATTGAGGTTGGGGAAGATGAAGAAGTTAAAAGATTGATTAAGCTGATTGAGAGTCAGCCGTAAAAATTCCTTTCCTAAGCAAGCTTTTTTAAGGAGGTCCAATATGGCTTTAGAGATAAAACGTTGGCCGAAAAAAAACCTGGCAGCCGGGTATCACCATTCTGTGGGTCTCCAATCAAATGGCAAGGTTCTAGCAGTAGGAGAGAACAAATATGGCCAATGCAATGTCAGCGAGTGGAGAGGTATCACATCGATAGCAGCAGGAAGCGCTCATACAGGAAATTCTCATACGGTCGGACTTCAAAGAGATGGAAAGGCAGTCGCGATTGGTTGGAATAAGTACAATCAATGCGAGGTAAACGACTGGCGAGATATTATGGCGATAGCTGCGGGATGGCGCCGGACGGTCGGACTCCACTCAGACGGAACGGTAGTGGCGGTGGGCAGGAATAATGAAGGGCAGTGCAATGTTGGCGATTGGCGTGATATCACCTCGGTTTCAGCAGGCGACTGGCATACCCTGGGTCTCCAAAGAGATGGTAAGGTGATGGCTACTGGAAACAACCGTTATGGGCAATGCAAAGTGAACGACTGGCGTGACATCGTAGAAACAGGAGCGGGGTATCTTCACAGTGTTGGACTTCAATCCAACGGAACTGTAGTGGCTACTGGGTTAAATGAAAATGGCCAATGCGATATAGAAAATTGGCGTGACATTGTCGCGATAGCAGCTGGCAGCAACCATACCATCGGGCTTAAAAGGGATGGAAGTGTAGTGGCCACTGGTCGTAATACGGAAGGGCAATGCGAAGTGAGCGGCTGGTCCAATATACTAGCTATAGCGGCAGGCTGTGCTCATACAATTGGATTGAAAGCAGATGGAACCATGTCAGCAACAGGTCGAAACGAGGAAGGGCAGTGTAATGTGAATAGGTGGAAGTGTATTAAGCCCTCTAACAAATGAAAAAAATGCAGATTGTTGAGATACGGCGAATAAGATGAACCTGTTAGCCTCATAATAAAAACCAAAACCAAAAGAGTCAGGACCGTATAAACCGGTCCTGACTCTTTTGGTAGAAATCTTCTTGAAATTACTTGGATGGGAATTAGCTCTTTAATCGAAAACTCATCACACTTATCTTTTAGGTGCCAGTTCCACCGCTTGCCGCAAGGCTTCGATTAAACTGTTTTCATCCGCAATACCTGTGCCGGCAATGTCGAAAGCCGTTCCGTGGTCTACGCTCGTGCGGATGATCGGCAAACCGACGGTAATGTTGACGCCTGCTTCAAGACCGAGCACTTTGACAGGCGCGTGGCCCTGGTCATGGTACATCGCAACAACAATATCAAAATCTCCTCGTACAGTTCTGAAGAACAAGGTATCGGCAGGGAGTGGCCCTTGCACATTGATTCCTTCTGCCACGGCTTTTTCAATAGCAGGTATCACTTTCTCCTCTTCTTCGCCATATCCGAACAAGCCGTTTTCGCCGGCATGCGGATTGATTCCGCAAACAGCAATCTTTGGATTTTGAATGCCTGCTTTTGTCAGCGTATTGTGGGCCAGCTGGATGACGTGCAAAACACGTTCCGGCGTAATCATGTTGATGGCATCGATGATCCCTACATGCGTCGTTACATGAATGACTTTCAGGTTCGGCGCTGACAGCATCATGGAATAATCCTTGGTGCCTGTCAGTTCTGCCAGGATTTCTGTGTGGCCCGGGTACATGTGGCCGCCTTTTTGCAGGGCTTCTTTGTTCAAAGGAGCGGTGCAGATGGCATCGATTTCGCCTTCGTTCGCTAATTCGATGGCTTTCGCTAAATATTGAAAGGCTGCGTTTCCGGCTTCCGGCGACACTTCGCCGATCGGCAGGTCCGCCGTCAGCAAGCCCAAATCCAGACAATCAATCGTGTCTTTCTCAAACTTTGCCTGGGAAGGGTTTTCAATGCGGTGGATCGTTTTTGTGCTGTTTGTAAATTTCTTGGCGCGTTCTAAAATCGAAGCATCTCCAATGACAAACGAGCGGCTGGTTTCATGAACCACGTCATGTTCAAAGCTTTTTAAGATGATTTCCGGTCCAACTCCAGCTGCGTCACCCATAGTGATTCCGATAATTGGTCTAGTCGTTTGCATGTAATCCTGCTCCCTTCAAATAATCTACTGAATGGCTGATGGATTCGGGTGTTCCAAATCCGCCAGCTTTTGTTATGACGACAATATCTTTTTTATTCCATTTGGCGATACCGAGCGGGAGGCCAGCCTCGACTTCAAATAACAGTTCCATGTCGTGGATGCCGAGCACAGCGCAAATATCTTTAGCTGTATCTCCGCCGGTCATGATAATGGCATCGAAGTCTGAGACTGCGAGAGCCTTCTCTACAAGATGCCCCAATCCTTCCGATATGCCTTTGCTGGT
The DNA here is from genome assembly GCF_947501725.1 of uncultured Planococcus sp. Lineage (NCBI taxonomy): Bacteria > Bacillati > Bacillota > Bacilli > Caryophanales > Caryophanaceae > Planococcus > uncultured Planococcus sp. The sequence continues at coordinate 158,025 of NZ_CANMXD010000002.1, forward strand.
CTGATGAGCCGTCAACTCATTGGCAGCGGCCCATTCACTCACTTTATCACGATTTTCCTGTGAACCGCCCACATAAAGGGCTACGCTGTCCCAGTCTGCGGGCTGTTCGAGTTCTTCGACTTTGCTCAAGACGCGTGCCGGGGCAGTCAATAACTCCAGTGGATCGATTTCAATCATGCGGGTTGCGGAGCGCTTCTCCAAAGCAGCTAATTGATCCTGTGTTTTTCCAGACAAACTGCCGGAGACAATCAGGACTTTCCCAATGGGGCCATCAAAAGATCTTTTCGGGTCTGTGTTTTGCTTCGGCGCGTACAAATGATTGATCATGCCAGCAGATCCAGCCCAGCCGATGCTGAAGTCCAATTTTGCTTCAAGAGCGGCAAGCAATGGAAAATCGGCTTCTTCCGTGACATCACAGACGATCCAGTTGACGCCGGCCTGGATTTGTTCCGCAACCCATTTTTCGGGAGTCTCGCCGTATAGAATAGTGCGGTCCAGAACCGTAATCTTAACGCCTTCCATTGCCAATAAATCCGGGAGGAAATCGTGCAAAACCGGTGTCTTGGGATCACGTGAAAATTCCGTTTCCGTAACAGGCAGCCCGTTGATGTAAAGTTTTCCGCCTTCAACGGTTCGGCCCATGCTTGGAAAGGCAGGTGCCACAAGAATAGCGTCCAAAGCCGTTGCATCCTGCATCGCTTTCAATTCGGCGGCAACACTGCCGCGCAAAGTGGAGTCGATTTTTTTATAGAAGGCATCGACGCCTCTTTTTTTCAGGGCTTCAATTTCCTTGAAAACGGCCCGGTAAGCATCTTCGCCATTCATGGAACGGCTGTTGGTATCGACGATCCAAACATCAATAGCTGTGTCGTCCTGGTCGGTCTGTTTATATGAATCAGTTAAAATCACTCGGGATTTCAAGCCTTTTTGAGCCAGCCTGACTCCGGAATCATTTGCTCCTGTAAAATCATCGGCAATGATGCCAATTCGAGTTCCCACTATCTGTCACTCCTCTAAGCTTGTTTTTTCAGCATTTCTCCATTTTCGAATATAAATCCTTTACGTTCAAGACGCTTCACTAGGAAGCCGATATACAATGGCAACAAAATCGCCGTTGTCACAGTGGAAGCAGCCACCTGCACCGTGGCAATATCAACTACGGAAGCAAAGCTGGCACTGGCAGCTGCGATGGCAGCTGGTGTAGCGACGGCATTACCGGCCGTTGAACCTTCGGCAGCTCCGACAATCGGGTTCCATTTCAATGCTTTAAAGACGAAGTATCCAGCAGTACCTGTGATAAATACGGTCATGAGGCCAAGTATGATCCCGCCAAGTCCACCTTGGATGATGGCATTGAAGTCAATCCCCATCCCAAGTGCAAAGGCGAAGAATGGAATCAGCATCGAACTGCCGTTATCCAGGAATGAACGCATATCTTCATCCAAATTCCCGAGAATCATCCCGATGACAATCGGCAACAAGACAGCGATAAACGAAATAGGAGAGAAGAGGCCATCAACGAAGCCCATGGCTCCGAAAATTGCCAGTGCCACCATCGTTAAAAAGGGTCCGTCATTCAATGCCAATAATGAATAGGCAGCGCGGTCTTCTTTATTGCCGTACTGTCCAACAAGTGCGACAAAAAGTCCGCCGTTGCTGTTCGTCATTGCAGCGATAATGGCAATCGGTGCAAGCCCCAGCCACAATCCGTTTTCACCAGCAAACATATAAGCAATCAAGCCGAACAAAGCACCGACAATCCATTTGGTCGTCAGTAAAGTAGCACCTTTGGCAATAGACACACCGACATTTCGAACGTTAATCTGAGCTCCGGTACAGAGGAGGAACAAAGCGATCAATGCACTGGCACTGTCTACGAAAAGTGCTTCTGTAAATCCGCCAATCCGCAATAAGTCTGGTGCCACCGTGTTGATGACAGCTGCCAATAACAACGGAACAACCATCATGCCTCCAGGAATACGATCTAATGTAGCTTTAATTTTCATTTTGAACCCTCTTTTCTATTTTTTATAGTTGCAAGAATCTGACATCGGTAAACGCTTTCATTACCCACTATAAAACTTATCGAATAAAATGCAACACTTATACGATCATTTTTATCTGAAAAATGAAAAGTAGTTTAAAAATGCAACGATTTTAGCTAAATAAAAACGCAAACTCAGTTTTTGAGTTTGCGCCAAAGAGTAGCTCTATTGATACCTAATCGGTTTGCTGCTTTTGTTTGATTGAAATCTTCTTCCCTCAGCACCTGTTCGATAATCTTTTTCTCAATTTCTTTTAATGTATCATTTTTGTCCAGAGACAACGGATTTCCTTGTTGGAATTCAGCTGTAAACGGCACTTGATCCAAGGTCTCTTTTTCAATCACGTAGTCTTTTTCCAAAATCGCAAGTTTCTTAACATACGCTTTCAATTCGTTAAGATTTCCGGGCCAATTATAACTCTTCAACTCCTGCATCGCATCATCCCGGACTTTGATCGGACGTGTACCAAGCGTCTGGTGAAACTCAGTCAGGAATTGGCGCACCAGGTATTCGATATCTTCCTGCCGGTTAACCAAAGGAGGCAGCTGAATTTTAAGTGCCTCCTGCAACTCCAGTTCTTCCTCAAAGGAACTCGGCAAAGCCGGCAGCGAATAAATAAGCTGCACTGCATTTTTTCCAAGACGCTCCATCAAGTCCTGGATTTTATGGGTATGAGTTAAGTTCGGTGATTTGCTGAACTCCAGCAGCAAAGTGGAGTTCGGTAAAAATTCAATGTCTTCCAAAGACAGAGGGGAAGCATCCATTTTCACGTGGACAAACAACCCGTTCTTTTGGTGGAAGGTATGCAGATAGCGCGCCACCGAAGTTTTGCCTGTCCCAGGTTGCCCGATTAACACAAGCGTGTCACCGGCAACGGCGGGTTTTTCGATCAAATTCTTAATCCCTGTCATTTCCGCGCTTGCTGCCACAAGAGAAGGCAGCTGAATGAGGTGTTCAATCCTCACAACAGTTGATTTGGCCGATGCCTTTGAAAGGCGCTTGAAATTGAATGAAACAATCTTGCCATCTCTGTCCTCTATGATTTTTGCGTTGATCCGGAACGGAATTTTCGCGTCTTCGATGATCTTAATGGTCTGTTCGTTTGTTTCGAGTACCTGCTGTTTTAGGGTTGTCAGTTCTTCTTCCGCAACAGGCAGCTTCTTAAAGGCAGTCCAATTCTCAAATAGGATCTGTCCATCGTCAGTTAACAGAAGCAAATCCTGTTTTGAGTCATTCAGCAATTCCCGCAGAACCCGGAGAACTTGCTGGCTCTTTTGCTGGGATTTGAACGATTGGTGTGCCTCCTCTAAAGACTCCAATATGGACTCCTGTCCGGACTGGATCAGCAGGCCGTTCATCCCGAGCTGTGCTGCAGAGTTGCTTGTGACAACGTCCCCCAGGACTGTGGAATATCCCTCGTTCTTCAATTCGAGTAAAATCGATTCCACTTCAGATGCACCAGGAATCGTTACGACTTTCATGTCAATTTCCAGCAGACTGATAATGGAAGCGGCACCCAAAGTGATATTCGGAAAACCGACCAATGCTTTCTTCTCGTCCGAATGACCAGTCGCCAACATGATTGAGCGCAGCAGGTCATAACCGGATATATGGATATCGACAACCGGCAACGATACGGCTTCTCTGATCATCTTGGAAGTTCCGCCGCGGCTGATCAGAATATCGGCTCCATTCTGTTCCATCCTGCGCGCCAGCTCTACGCCTCGTTCCAAATCGCCAACTTCCGCAACAATCAGTAAATCAGACTGCTCTTCTTTTAATTCATCGATAAGCGGCAACATCGCCTCATATGGTGAAATCACCCCGATGTGAATCTTCCTCATTCCGGCAGCCTCCTCATTTCAAACTCTCTTTTGCCATTATATCAATTTTACGGGAGGGGACAATGAAATTAGGAATGCTGGAAGAGACAGAGGAGCAGGAAGTCCTGTCTTCTGTCTCTCGATCTTTGTAAACTATTGAATTAAAAAGATTGGACGCGTTTCCTAGTCGAATCTTTTTTGCGGAACATAGAAAAGTCTAAAGCTCCTAAGAAAATTGGTGAGTTGTATCTGCAATTGAACCCGCTTGCCTATTTGAATAAGCTATGGACTCTATCCTTTTATATGATAAACTGTTTTAAAATCCTGGATGAATCTGTTCAAGAAAGTGGGGGCTGAAGATGGCTGTCGAGAAGAAAAATGGATATGAAATACGCGCAGAACGAACACGTAAAAAGATTCTGGGTGCCTCAAGAGAAGTGTTTTTAGAAAAAAGTTATAGAGACACCACTATTACATTAATTGCTGAAAAAGCAGGAGTGGGCTACGGCACTGTCTATTCGCATTTTAAGAATGGAAAAGATGAAGTGCTAATGAATATTATGGAAGACATCATGGAAGATTTTTATCAAGTAGCTTCCGGGGAATATACACCAAATACTAAAGAAGAAGCTCTCCAATTCACCACAAAGAACATTACCGATTTTCTTGAATTAGCCATTACCCATAAAGAGTGGTTAGCTCTTTTCTATGAAGCTTTCGGACACTCCGAAATAATATTAAACAGATGGGAAGAAATCACTGAGCGTTTTATCGAGCGGATATCCAAGAATGTCGAACTGGTTAAAGCAAGAGGCGACAGCCGGAATCCGAACTACGATTCCCGTATCGTAGCAGGTTCACTTTATTATCCAGGTGAAAAATTCCTATGGAAAATTGCATTGGGGAAAACAACTCAGGATCATAAAGAAATCGCCCGCAATATTGCAGAAATCTATAATTATGGGTTATATAAATAAATCAAGAGTCCTCTTCAATCAGTGGATTTTTTCTTTCGGAAGAAGTTGACATCGTGTCAATATCTTTATATAATAAATTAACAGAAAATATAGTAATTTCAGAAAAAGGGGGTTAGTGTATGTGGATTGAACAGGAGCAGCTGGAAATAGAAATGATCAAATACATCGATGAAGATGGAAAAGCTCTACATACAGATAGTTCGATAGAAAAAGAAAAGCTGATTGAGATGTATACCGGGATGGTGAAGGCTAGAGTTTTTGACGTTCGGGCCATGAAACTACAGCGGCAAGGAAGGATCGGAACTTATGCTCCTTTACAAGGGCAAGAAGCGGCGCAAATTGGAAGCGCTTTCGCGACGGGGGAGAAAGACTGGATTTATCCAAGCTACAGGGAAATCGGGGTTTCTTTGATGAAAGGAATGCCCATGGAGAAATTGTTTTTGTATACCATGGGCCATTTAGAAGGCTTAGCACAAAAAGAGGCGAATGTTTTTCCGGTTCAAATTATTATTGGCGCCCAATACCTGCATGCAGTGGGGGGAGCGTGGGCGAGTCAATATAAAGGTGAAGACAGTGTAAGTGTTGCCTACATTGGAGATGGCGGTACTTCGGAAGGAGATTTTCATGAAGCGCTCAATTTTGCCGGAGTCTATAAATTGCCGATTGTATTCATTGTCCAAAACAATCAATGGGCTATCAGTGTACCGTTTGAAAAGCAGACTGCCAGTAAAACTATTGCCCAAAAAGCTTTAGCATATGGGATTTCTGGTGTGAAAGTAGATGGAAACGATGTGGTTGCCATGTACACGACGATGAAGAAAGCAATCGAAAAAGCAAAAGCAGGCAAACCGGTATTGATCGAAGCCGTTACGTTCAGACAAGGCCCGCATACGACTGCAGATGATCCGACAAAATATCGATTAACGGACGAAGAAACCCAATGGAGTAAAAAAGATCCGTTGGTAAGAATGAAAAAGCATTTAATCCAATCCGGCATCTGGAATGAGGAAAAAGACAAAAAGCTGTTTGACGAGATGGACAGCTCGGTAACTCAAGCATTTGAAAAAGCACAATCCACCGAACCAAGCCAGCTGAAAGACGTATTTGAAAATATCTACCAAGAAAAAACAAGACAACTGGAAGAACAACAACTGCAGGCGGAAGGAGGAAACCGTCCATGACGATGATGAATATTGTCCAAGCAATCAACCAAGCGCTTAAAAGCGAAATGGAAAAAGATGATCGCGTCATTCTGCTGGGAGAAGACATCGGTAAAAATGGCGGTGTTTTTCGTGCTACAGACCAATTGTTTGAACAATTTGGCGAGAAGCGGGTAGTGGATACACCTATTGCGGAATCGGCTATCATTGGAGCCGCCGTTGGGATGGCTGCACGAGGGTTAAGGCCAGTGGCCGAAATCCAGTTCATGGGCTTTATTTATGAAGCGATGGATCAGATGGCGGCACAAGCTGCACGGCTCCGCTTCCGGTCAGGCGGAACCCAAACAGCCCCTATGGTTGTTCGTGCACCGTACGGAGGAGGAATTCGGGCACCCGAGTTGCATTCCGATTCCCTTGAAAGCGCATTTGCCCATTCCCCTGGCTTGAAAGTCGTCATGCCGAGCAGTCCTTATGACGCAAAAGGTTTGTTGATAGCAGCGATGCGGGACCCGGATCCAGTCCTGTTTCTTGAGCCTATGAAGTTATACCGGGCTTTTCAAGAAGAAGTACCAGAGGAAGATTATGAAATTGAAATTGGAAAAGCCAATCGGCTGCGCGAAGGTGAAGATCTTACCATCATTACTTGGGGGCCACCCGTTCATACAGTGAAAGCGGTAGCTGAAGCATGGTGGAAAGAAAAAGGAGTTTCGATAGAAGTCATCGATCTTCGGACGGTAGCACCTTTGGATATGGAGACGATCATAGCTTCAGTAGAAAAGACAGAGCATGTCATCATTGTCCACGAAGCTGTGAAAACAGGTGGAGTGGGAGCGGAGATAGCTGCTCTTATAAGCGAAAAAGCATTATACAGCTTGTCTGCCCCGATTTTGAGGGTCACCGGATTTGATACGCCCTATCCGACTGCGATGGTGGAAGAAGAGTGGCTGCCAAACGAAAAGCGCATCAATGAAGCGATTACAGCTGTATTGGACGAATAATATCTAAGAAAGGAGGACTTGCATGTCTACATACGACTTTAAACTTCCTGATATCGGAGAAGGATTGCATGAAGCAGAGATTGTGAAGTGGTTGGTCAAAGAAGGCGATCGTGTAAAAGAAAATGACAGCATTGTAGAGGTTCAGACCGATAAGGCTGTAGTTGAAATATCGGCGCCGGTTTCTGGAGAAATTGAAAAGCTGGGCGGTGAAGAAGGCACCGCCATAAAAGTTGGCGAGGTGCTCGTTAGATTCGCTGGGATTTCAGATGAAAGAGCCCAAGGAGCTAGTGCTGAGGAAGTAGAACTGCCTACTCCCCCGGAAGAAATTGAAGTATCCGCAGCAGCTGGAGAAGGGCCTCTCAAAAAGAACAAGACTGAACGGATACTGGCGGCCCCTTCCGTAAGAAAGGCTGCCAGAGATGCTGGAGTTGATTTAAGGGAGGTTTCTCCTACAGGCAAAGGTGGCAAGATCCTGGCAAAAGATCTACAGCAATATCTCGATAGCGGAAAGGAGCAGGAAAAACAGGAAAGAAAAGATGAACAGGAAGCAGCCGCAAAAGCAGCGGACCAAAAAGAAATTTTTTCTTCAGGTGAAGACCAAGTAGAAAAAATAACCGGCACACGGAAAATGATTTTTGAAAAAATGACGAAAGCCCAGCAAAACGCTGTGATGTGTACAGGAATGGATGAAATCGATGTCAGTTCTCTTGTGCAGATGCGTAAAACCCTGATTCCAAATGCTGAACAGTACCAAACAAAATTGACGTATTTGCCTTTTATTATTAAGGCGGTAACCCATACATTAAAGCGCTACCCAATTTTTAACGCTTCTGTCGACGAAGAGAACATGGCGATTTGTTATCATCAGGATATCCATATCGGAGTGGCAACCGCTACTGAAAATGGACTTCTTGTGCCCGTGATCAAGCATGCCGATAAAAAATCCATATTGGAAATAGCGAGGGAAATCGAAGGGTTGACCCAAAAAGCGCGGGATCGAAAACTTAAGGCGACAGAACTGGCTGGCAGCACGTTTACAATTTCGAATACAGGCAGCCAGGGAGGGTGGTATGCAACACCGATCATTAATTATCCTGAAGTCGCTATTATGGGAATTCATAAGATCAAGAAGCAGGCGATAGTTGTCGATGATGAAATTCAAATCGGCCATATGATGGGTATGTCATTAACTTTCGATCATCGCATCATTGACGGTGAGCCTTCTGGAAGGTTCATGCACAGTGTCAAAGAATTACTGGAAAAACCGGAACTACTGATTTTGGAAGCGAAATAGATTCTAAAGAAAAGGGAGTGAATGGGATGAAAAGAATTCTTTTATTGATGCTGATGTTTGGGGTGGTCTTGCTAACCGCATGCGGCAGTGAAGAGACTGGTGGTGCTACAGGAGATTCAGAAGGGTCAGGAGATACGATCGATCCGCTTGAGCTAAGAGTGGGCGTTGTTGTTGGAGATTGGAGCCCTCATTATCAGGGAGCACAGGCATGGGCGGACGCGCTTGATGAACAGACAGACGGCCAAATTCAAATGACTGTATTTCCGGATGGTCAATTGGGTGGAGAGCGTGAAATGCTCGAAGCGGTCCAAAATGGCTCTCTTGATGTCGGATTGATCAGTTCTTCTGTCTTCTCCGTTTTTGAACCTAAAATGGCTGTAATTGATATTCCATTTTTAGTTTCTTCATTTGATGAAGCGGAAGCATTAATGGACAGCGAGGCAGGGGAAGAGTTATCTGCTTTAATGCTTGAAAAAGGCATTCGTAATTTAGCGTGGGGACATAATGACTTCCGAATCATTACGAATAATAAACAGGCCGTGGAAAAGCCGGAAGATATAGCGGCGCTTAAGATGCGTGTGCCTGAAAGTAAAGTGCTTGCTGATTGGTACTCCGAATTAGGCGCAATGGCAACGCCGATGCCTTTCCCGGATATCTACTCAGCCTTGCAGCAAGGAGTGGTTGATGGACAGGACAACGGGCCGATTCTATCGTATGCTGCCAAATTTTTTGAACATCAGGATTATTTAACTGTCTCCAACCATCAATATTCTCCACTTGGTTTCTTTATCAGTGAAAGCGTGTGGTCAGGATTATCCGATGCTCAAAAAGAGGTATTGGAAGAAACGGCGAAAGAAGCAAGCGAAGTTGAACGTCAAGCGATCAGAGAATTCAACGAAACTTCAATCACTGCCATGGAAGAAGCAGGGGTGGAAACATTTTATCCAACGGAAGAAGAGCGGGCAGCTTTTAAAGAAACATCAGTAAAATTTGTTGATCAGATTCGGGCAGAAGCAGGAGAAGATTTGACGAATCTGGTCTTGCAGGAAGCTGGATACGAAGAATAAGCTATCTTAATTTTCATTAAGGGGGAGAGGGCATGCTAAAGAAATACCTGCAATTCAGTGCACAATTGCAGAATATCATTGTAACCGGCTTACTCATTCTTTTGTCATCCGTAGTTTTTATACAAGTGGTGGCAAGAAAACTGATGCCGGTTCCGATCCCCTGGACTGAAGAAGTAGCGAAAATTTCTTTGTTATGGATTACTTATCTGGGGCTAGCCGCTACTTTTCAACAAAACTACCATATACGCATCGACTTGCTCGATGCGTTTTTGAACACTCCTAGAAAGAAAAAAGCCGTAGATCTATTTATACAGGTTCTAGGAACCCTCTTTGCTGCTGCACTTGTCTATCTATCTTTCAGTTACTTCCAGGAACAGTTGGAATTTGGGCAACGCACAAATATTCTAAGGCTTCCCATGTGGTTGGTTCTTCTGCCATTAATAGTTGGCGGGGTTTTGACGCTGGTACATTTTCTCATTAAGATTATTGAAAGCATAAGAGAAATGAGGGAACTTAAATGATTTTGATGTTGCTGACCTTTATCATTGTTCTCTTGAGTGGAGCTCCAATAGTTTTCTCATTTGCTTTTGCTTCTTTAGTCTATATCTTGTTCGGATCGAATCTGGCACCGGATATGTTTTCAGCAGTGCTTTACTCGGGTCTCGATTCTTTTCCGCTGATGGCTATCCCTCTATTTTTATACGCTGGGGAATTGATGAGTAAAGGTGGCATCTCGCGAAGAATAGTTTCTTTTTCAGCTTCGCTGGTCGGAAAAGTAAAAGGGTTTCTTGGAGTTATCACCATTCTAGCCAGTGGTTTCTTCAGTGCCGTTTCGGGTTCGGGGGTTGCGACTGTTGCAGCAGTCGGTGGAATGATGATTCCTGAAATGAAACGAGCCAAATATCCTGCTGGATATGCCGCTACTTTAACCGCTTCAGGAGCCTTTCTAGGCGCCATAATTCCGCCGAGCATCCCGATGGTCATGTATGGATTCATTTCGAATACATCTATTGGTGATCTATTTGTCGCCGGTGTTATTCCGGGTCTTCTTTTTATCATAGGGTTCATCATTGTCAATCAGCTGTATGTGCGGAAATTTGAGTTGAGGGAAAATGAAGAATCGCAGCTTATGGCAGGGAATGAAAAGCGGCTCCGCAAAATTATCGTTACTGGAAAGTCAGCTTTTTGGGCATTGCTTATGCCGGTCATTATCATTGGCGGGATTTATGGCGGATTCTTTACGCCAACAGAATCAGCAGTCGTAGCAGTGGTTTATGCGATTTTAGTAAGTTCATTGATATACAGGGAACTCAATTTGAGTGAGATTTTTGAAGCTACTAAAGTATCCGCATTGAATACCGCTATGCTGATGGTGACACTTGTTTTTGCCACTATCTTCTCCAGGTTGCTGACAATCGAGCAGATTCCACAGAGCCTCGCGGCATTCCTGTTAGAGCTGACGGATCAAACCTGGATTATCCTGCTGATCATCCTATTCTTTTTGATTTTAATCGGTATGCTGATGGATTCTGTAACTGGAGTTATTTTGGTTACACCTATTGTCTATCCTATTTTGGTGCCAATTGTAGGGCTCGATCCAGTTCACGCAGGAATTGTTGTAGTCGTCACATTAGCGGTTGGCCTCATTACTCCGCCAATGGCCATCAATTTGTTTTTAGCCGGTAAAATAGCAGATGCTACTATGGGTTCCATTTTAAGATATTTACCGGGATTTTTAATCGTATCGTTTATGGTTATTGCACTGGTGACCTATATACCGGAACTCGTGATGTTCTTACCGGATTTGATGGAGTGAAATTATGCATAGCATTAGAGAAGGTGACCGGCCAGACGTTTTAAAACGTTTGGCCGGTCACCTTTTTGTTTTGGATTTATTGATAAGAGAGACGAATCTTCTCAATTGGAGAAAAGCCCTGGCTCTTTCTGAATTTCATATTGTGCTGGAAATAGTGATCCACATACCCGGAACCACTTTAAAGATTTTCTGCATCTGATAGTCATGGAATCCACTCATTTACTCAAATTGTAAATAGGATAGCCAGATAAAGGATGGGTGAATTAAGTCAGAAAAATACCTTCCAACTTGAAAGGATTTTTAAATAGAGAGAAAAGGTGACTGACTCTTATAGGACCGTATCACCTTTTTTCTAATTAACCCTATTTCTTCGTTTTTCAAGCAAAGTTAAAACTAAATAAATTCCAATACAAGATACAACGATAATTAAGAAAGAATTATGCAGAAGATCAATATCAAGGTCGTTGATTTTTTGGTAAGCGATCCCATCTCTACCGTGTCTTATAATTTGCCAACCGTTGTATTCAAGTGTAAAGAAGGAAATAACTATTCCTAAAACGAATCCTCCGATGATTGAAATCCATCCTTTTTTCATTGCCTCCACTCCTTAACTTGTATTAACTTCCTATTAAATTTGCTCCTTAATATACCTTACCATATGGTAAAAGTATGGGAGTTCCTATTCTTATATTTCAATAAAAATAGACCTCTAATTGTATTGCTAATTAGGGGTCTATTTATTGTTTTGGCTGTGGTTTTATAAATCAAACCTGAATGGCTTATTCGTAGTAATAGTGCTGTTAACTGATGCTTATAGAATCGCTTCCGCAATAACCTTGTCAAGTTTACGGATATCAACTTTCTTCGCCAAATTCAATTTAAACTTGCCGATACTCGTCCATAGCTCCAGCTCCGTATTAAAATCAAACGTGCCAGCGTTTTCCGATGAGTACATGATGATCGATTTGAAAGGAATGCTGTAGACCTCGACTTTCTTGCCCGTCAATCCCTGCTTGTCGGAAATGATGAAGCGCTTGTTCGTCACGACTGCTGTATCGCGGACCGTCTTATAGGCGATTTGCGCCACTTCACCTGGAACTAACAACTCATTAACCGACGTCGGCACCTCGATTTCTTGTGTAAACGTCCATGCCAACATTGCATTTAACTCTGCCATAAAAAATTCCTCCTTATTGTTTCTGGCTTCAGTATGGCATAACTTGGAATTTGAGGAAAGGGAACCTTAACTTTAGAAAAAATTTCTGCAATGAAATCAATCTGCAGAACAAAGAGGATTTGCACCTTCAGCAATCTTAGAAGGAATTGAAGAGCTGAATGATCGATGGAATTGTTCAAGAACATCTAAAAAGGCTTCTAGACATGAAATGCTACAACTGTTATCGTTGTATAGTAGATCACAACAAAAAAGTAATAAAGATACAATGGAGGAAAAAAATGAAAAAAGTATTTAAGATTGGATGTCTTGGTATCCTTGGCATATTAGTGTTGATTATTGCATTAGCAGTTTTGACGGGAGGCGGAGAAGAATCCACTGAAACGGGAGAAGCAACCGAGACAGAAACCACACCCGCAACAGAAGAAACACCAGCAGAGGAAGAAGTAGCTGAAGAACCAGCTGAAACTGAGGAACCAGTTGAAGAAGAGCCGGCTGAGCCCGAAGTTTCTAAGGAGTTTCAGTCTGCATTGAAACAAGCTCAATCATATTCGGACACGATGAACATGTCGAAAGCTGGTGTGTTCGATCAGTTGACATCTGAATACGGCGGTCAGTTCCCAGAAGATGCTGCACAGTATGCTATCGACAATGTCGAAGCCGATTGGAATGCAAACGCCTTGGAATCTGCTAAAACCTATCAGGAGTCCATGAGTATGTCTACTGAAGCTATCCGTGACCAATTGACATCGGAGTACGGCGGACAGTTTACACAAGAAGAAGCCAACTATGCAGTCGAAAACTTAGAGTAATAAACAGAAAAACAGTTTATTAGACTAAAATAGCAATCTGGATCAGTTATATAAATAAAGGCTGCCGTGCTCCCAAAATCTTTTGGGAGTTAGGCAGCCTAATTTTTTTAATTCATTATTCAACGTAATAATGCATATGTCAATGGAAAACGCGACCGAATAAATGACACATACCAAAAATGTAGTGGAGACCCCCACTTACAGAACAGAAAGGGATTTTTATGAAAAAATTTGCAATGATACTGGCTGCAAGTGGACTGGCACTCGCCGCTTGTTCGAGCGACAACCCCCCGGAAACAGAACCGATTGAAGACACTGGAAGCGCAGAAGAAATGCTGCCGGATTCACAGGAGTCAGAAGAAACCGATTCTGCTGAAGAAGGCGAAGGCGTTAACGTCGATAAAGGTCTCTTCAATGTTGAAGTGACCATTCCGCCGTCTTTCTTTGAAGCGGAAGAAGATCTGGAACAAGTAGGTGCGGAAGCGGAAGCCGAAAACGTAGAAGAAGCGACCGTCAATGACGACGGCTCCATTACGTATAAAATGTCGAAAGCCCAGCATAAGGAAATGTTGAATGAATTCGCTGGTAACATCGAGAGTGCGAAAAACGAGATCCCGGAATCCGGCGACTATCCATCAATCCAGGCAGTAGAGGCATCCAGCAACTACGACAACTTTACTGTTCAAGTTGACTATGAAGCCTTTGAAAACAGCTTTGACGGCATCGCTACTTTGACACTGGGCATCGCTGGTTCTTATTATCAACTATTGGACGGTGCGGATTCTGACAACTACGAAGTCACCATCGATATCGAAGATGCTGAAACCGGGGAGGTAGTGGATACAATCATCTATCCGGAAGCTTTGGAAGAAATGGGCGAAGAATAGAATAAAAACAAATTTAAAAGCCCACAGTGATGTGGGCTTTTAATAATTTGGAAATTATTTTGCAATCGGTTTCCAGCAATTACAGAAGGGTATCAGTAAAAAGAGAGGCTTATACAAACAGATACCTGAAAGTGGGATTAGATGAATAAACGCGTGAAAAACACGATTTTAGGAACTGTAGTTTTTGGTGTGATCGGGTTTGTGGTGACATACATACTAAATGGGACACCTGTGTGGACCCACGTCATCGGCCAAGCCATTGCGGGATTCCTGCTGTATGCATTTATTTTGCCCGCCATGGAAAAACGAAATAAGCGCAAAAAAGGGGATGTCTATGAATAAAAGAAAAATAGTAGACTGGTTGAAAGAACCGATAATTACAAAGAAAGTCGATCCCTTTTTAAACTTTTTCCTAGCCTTTATGGGAGCGATGATTGGTACTCTGTTTTATCAAAGCACGGATATGTCTTATTGGGAGTATATCCTCTGGCTCGTTCCGGTCGCTTTTCTGACAGTCCTGATCATCAAAGTCATAAGCTCTGTATGGAAGAACAGCAGAAAGCAGCGTGAGGAATGAAGGGTAATTTCTGTGGAAGTAGTGAAGCTTCGTTTTATTGATAAACCATTACCTAGGAAGGAAACTGAAAAGAGAGGACTGACTCGGATGAGCAAACCAAAAAAACTGTTGGTGACTGGACTGTTACTGATTGTTCTTCCGCCGTTGTTTATCGTTATGGGTGGAATTCCAAAGCTTGGTGAGCTCACTGGGCAAGGAGAAGGGTTTGCCTATGCCTTGGCAGCTTTTCTTTTATTGCTCATCTTCATCGGAGTACTTTTCCTATTAATCGGTGTTGGCATGAATGTGTTTAGGAGGAGAACCTGAATAATTGCATGCTACTTTTTGGACTACATTTTGTCTAGATAGAGTAGAGAAAGCCTTTAAGCAGATTGAATGCTTGGAGGTTTCTTTAGTTTGAAGACGGAAACCATCAGCAAATCGTCCTCTCACCCATTTCAATCTCACCACTCTGTCCATCCACGTAATCAACGCCCCATTCGCAATTCCCTTCGTTCTCCCATTCAACCACATACCGGCCGCGCTCATAGCTGATCGAAATGATTTCTACTGTTCCAAACGAATTCGTATGGCGTTGCTCGACAATCGTTTCTGCCTCTGATTCTGTAATCTCCGGCTCGGCGTTAGAGCAGCCGCTGAAGAGGAGAAAGAATATAAGTAGGATGCCGATAGTAGCTTTTTTCATGTGGTTCACCTCTTGTTAGGTAGACGGGCATCAATAGAGAAAGTTACTTAAATAAAGCGAAATAGAAACGAATCTAAATTCTCACTTATTCTTTTACTCAGTTACATACACCCTGAATTGTGGTAAAATTATGTAAATTACTGCGGAAATTTGAAAGGGGCAGGCACATGGTTTATCAATCCCAAACACAGTCCGAAGCACAGCTGGAAAAAGAGATGATTGAGCAGCTTGCTCAAATGGGATACGAGAAAGTCCCGATTCCTTCCATCAAAAAACTACAAGAAAACTTCCGTGTACAAATGAACCGGTTAAACAAAGAAAACCTCAAAGGCATCAATTTATCCGATAAGGAATTCGAACGCCTGCTCCTAACTATCGAAGGAAAGAGCGTATACGAATCCGCGAAGCTACTGCGTGATAAACAGACGATAGCACGAGATGACGACAGCACGCTTTATCTCCAATTGATGGATACGCAAAACTATAAAAACAACCACCTTCAAGTCACTCACCAAACCACGGTCGTCGGCCGCTACACCAACCGCTACGACGTGACGTTGCTGGTCAATGGCTTGCCGCTCGTGCAGGTCGAATTGAAGAAACGTGGCCTCCATTTCGAAGAGAGCTTCAACCAGATCATGCGCTACCGTAAAGATTCATACGGTGGTCTATTTAACTTTCTTCAGGTTTTCGTTGCATCCAACGGTGTGGACAGCAAGTACTTTGCCAACTCCGACCGGGAACCGATGAAGAGCCTGATGTTCTTCTGGTCGGATGATGCCAATAAGCGAATCACCAAGCTGGATGCTTTTACGGCGTCGTTCCTGGAACCGCAGATGATCCAAAACGTCATCACCAAATACATGGTCATCAACGATACCGACAAGCACCTGATGGTCATGCGCCCTTACCAGATTTTCGCCGTGGAGCGGATCTTGAAGCAAGTGATCCACAGCAGCGACAACGGTTATGTCTGGCACACGACCGGGAGTGGCAAGACGCTGACTTCCTTTAAGGCCAGTGAACTGCTGACGCAGGAACAAGACATCAAGAAAGTTATTTTCCTCGTCGATCGGGTGGACCTGGATGACCAAACGATGAAAGAATTCAATAAATTCCAGGAAGGCTCAGTCGACCGGACCACGAAAACCAGCGTCTTAGTCGAGCAGCTGAAGAACACCCAACAGAAGCTGATCATCACCACCATCCAAAAGATGGCGTATGCCGTGAAGAATGAGCGCTACAAAGACATCATGGCGCTTTATGAAAATGAAAAAGTCGTTTTCGTCATCGATGAATGCCATCGTTCCCAATTCGGCGACATGAACCTGCTCATCAAAAAACATTTTAAGAAAGCCCAATACATCGGCTTTACCGGAACACCGCTATTTGTCGCGAACAAAAGCCAGGATGGCCGCACGACTTCCGACTTGTTCCAGGAATGCCTGCATTCCTATTTGATCAAAGACGCTATCCATGACGGCAACGTCCTTGGCTTCTCCGTCGAATACATCAGCACCATCAAAGAAAAAGAGCTGGGTGATGATGTCACGAAAGTACCGGGCATCGACCGGCAGGAACTTTGGATGGCGGACGAACGGATCGGTATGATTGCCGGACATATCGCAAGCATCCATCACAATAAAACCCATAACAGGAAATACACAGGCATGCTGGCAGTGGAAAGCATCCCGGCAGCCATCAAGTATTACGACGCTTTCAAGAAGCTCGATACCGGCTTGAAAATCACCACCATCTACAGCTATGGCACGAATGAAGACAGCGACGATAACCAGGAACATTCCCGCCATGCACTCGAACGCGTCATGGGCGATTTCAATAAAGAATTCGGTACCAACCATAAGACCGATAACACGTCATCTTATTTTGCCGATGTATCGAAAAAAGTGAAGGCTGCACAAATCGATCTGCTCATCGTCGTCAATATGTTCCTAACCGGTTTTGACGCCAAAACCTTGAGTACGCTATATGTCGATCGGCCCTTGCAGTATCATGGATTGATCCAAGCCTATTCCCGGACCAACCGTGTCGAAGGGCCGAAAAAAATGTACGGCAATATTGTCTGTTACCGCAATTTGAAAGACAAAACAGATGAAGCAGTCCGGCTATTTTCTCAGACGGGCGACACTGGCGCCGTGCTGATGAAAGAGTATAATGAGTACTTGGCGGACTTTAAAGATCAGCTCGGTGCTTTACTGGAAATTGCGGCTACACCGGAAGCAGTCGATGAGCTGGAAGGCGAGACGAAAGAGAAAGAATTCGTCATCGCATTCCGAGATCTGACAAAAGTGCTGACCAAGCTGAAAACATTCGTTGAATATGAGTTCAATCTCGAAGACATGGGGATGGATGAACAAACCTATAACGATTTCAAAAGCAAGTTCCTTCATTTATACGACAACACCCGAGAAGATAAAGAAAAAGTCTCTGTCATCCACGACGTCGACTTCGAAATCGAATTGATTCAGACCGACCGTATCAATGTCGATTATATACTGGAACTGCTGCGCAATATCAATTACGAAAATAAGCAGGAACGCGATACTGCCGTACGCCGTGCCATCAAAGAAGTTAATGAAGCTTCAAGTGATGACATGCGCCTGAAACGGGAACTGTTGCTTGAGTTCCTGAAAGGAGTCGCACCGACATTGACGAATAGTGATTCGGTCGACCAGAAATACCGCGACTTTGAAAGTGAGCGGCGCAAAAATGAAATCCAGGCGATGTCTGAGAAGGTGCAAGTCGCTGAAGAAAAGCTGGAGTATTTCATGAAGGAATACGAGTTCAGCGGTGTGTCACCTGACCAGGAGATTAATGATGCCATCAAAGCGCCTTTCAAAGAAAAGCGCAAACGTGTCCAGGCATTAAAGGATTTCATCTATGACAACGTAAGGAAATATTCATAACAAGAGGAGCAAGATAAAATGACAACTTCAGAAAAACAACGTCAGCAACAGGCTGAATTGCATAAGAAACTATGGACGATGGCTAATGACCTGCGTGGCCAGATGGAAGCGTATGATTTCAAGAACTATATCTTGGGCTTGATCTTTTACCGCTACCTATCAGAGAAGACAGAAGCACGGATTGCGAAGCTATTGGAAGAAGACAATATCTCGTATGAAGACGCGTGGAAAGACGAAGAGTACCGTGAAGGCTTGATTGAAACTTTGCTTGAAGAAATCGGCTTTGTCATCGAACCGGAATACCTATTTTCGTCGATGGTGACGGAAATTCCAAAAGGCGATAAAGGGACGTTTGATGTAGAGCTTTTGCATAAAGCCATCAAGGCGATTGAAGAATCGACATTGGGCACGAACAGCCAGCAGGACTTTGAGCATCTTTTTGATGATATGGACCTGACGTCTACGAAACTTGGCCGTGATGTGAAATCACGTTCGAAGCTAATCGCTAAAATCATTCTCAGCATTAACGATATTCCGTTCCTGCATGATGATGTGGATATCGATGTATTGGGCGATGCCTATGAATACTTGATTTCGCAATTTGCAGCAAATGCCGGCAAAAAAGCGGGCGAGTTCTATACGCCGCAGCAAGTATCTAAAATCCTGGCAAAAATCGTCACACACGACAAGCCAAACTTAAAGAATGTGTATGATCCAACTTGTGGGTCAGGTTCATTGATGCTGCGCGTTGCTAAAGAATCGAATGTTCGCTTGTTCTACGGACAGGAGCTGACAACGACAACGTTCAACTTGGCACGCATGAACATGCTGCTGCATGACTTGCGCTATACCGATTTTGATATCAAGAATGACAATACATTGGAAAACCCGAAACATGTGGATATGCGTTTTGAAGCAGTCGTAGCCAATCCACCATACTCCGCCAACTGGAGTGCAGATGCCAAGTACTTGGACGACGAACGCTTCAGCGATTATGGCCGTCTGGCACCGAAATCCAAAGCTGATTTTGCCTTTGTCCAGCATATGATTCATCAACTAGATGACAACGGCACGATGGCAGTTGTCTTGCCACATGGTGTGTTGTTCCGTGGAGCGGCAGAGGGGATCATCCGCCAGTTCCTAATTGAAGAAAAGAACTATTTGGATGCAGTCATCGGCTTGCCGGCCAATGTCTTTTTCGGTACGTCTATTCCAACTTGTGTCCTGGTCTTCAAAAAGACTCGCAAAGCAGACGATAATGTCATCTTTATCGATGCTTCAAACGAGTTCGAAAAAGGCAAGAATCAGAACAACTTAACTGATGAAAATGTCGATAAGATTGTTGATACGTATAAATCACGCGTAACGATTGAGCGGTATTCATATGCTGCGAATTTGGAAGAAATCAAAGAGAATGATTTTAACCTGAACATCCCGCGTTATGTTGATACTTTCATTGAAGAAGAGCCAGTGGATCTGGAAGCTGTGCAGGTGAGATTGACTGAAATTGACCAGGAGATTGAAGAAATCGATCGGGAACTGGAGAAGTATTTTAAGGAATTGGGGGTTGGTTTAGGTGAACGTACCTCACTTGAGATTTGATGGGTTTGATGGGGAGTGGGAAAAGAAAAAAGTGAAAGAGATTGCTCCTCTACAAAGAGGTTTTGATTTAGTGAAAGACGCCATTATACCTGGCGAATACCCGATTGGTTATTCAAACGGTATTTTAGGATTCCATAATGAGTTTAAAGCTAAAGGGCCAGGAGTTTTTACAGGACGCTCTGGTACTATTGGGAATATTCATTTTACTGAATCAGATTATTGGCCGCATAATACTTCTTTATGGGTAACTGACTTTAAAGGGAATAACGAAAAATTCATTTATTATTTTTATAAGAAGTTAGACTTAAAAAAATACAATGCAGGTTCTACAGTACCTACTTTAAATAGAAATGATGTGCATGACCTAGTCCGCTTTGTGCCAAAACAAAAAGAACAAGATAAGATTGCTTCATTCCTTACTTTATTAGACAAAAAGATTGAAAAACAGCAAGAGAAAATTGAGAAGTTGGAGCAGTTTAAAAAAGGAATGATGCAGAAGATTTTCTCGCAGGAGTTGCGGTTTAAGGATGAGGATGGTAAGGAGTTTGAGGAGTGGAAGAAATTTAGGCTAGGCGATATAGCGATTATAAAAGGAAGACTTGGTTGGAAAGGTTTAAAGCAAGAAGAGTATGTAGAAAATGGCGCCTATTTAGTAGCAGGAAAACACATAAAAAAAGGGATTATTCAATGGGGAAAATGTGATCAAATTACAGATTTCCGCTATAGAGAATCTATTGAAATTGCATTAGAAGAAAATGATATTATTTTCTCGAAAGACGGTTCTTTAGGAAATCCTGCATTAATTAAAAAATTACCAAAAGAAGCCACAATTAATTCAACTATGATGCTTGTAAGAATGACTGATTCTATTCTTCCAGATTACCTATATCAAGTAATGCTTGGACGGGAATTTAAGCAACTTATACATTTGAAAGTTTCAGGAAGTTCAATTCCACACCTTTTTCAAGCAGATATGAAAGAATTTGAGTTTTTAGCGCCTATGTCAGTTATAGAGCAGAGGAAAATTAGCTGCATTTTAAATAATTTGGATACAAAGTTAAGAAAAGAAAATGAAAAGTTATTAGCTTTAGAAGAACAGAAGAAAGGGTTTATGCAGGGGATGTTTGTATAAGCATATACAAGAAGAAAAAGAAAGTAGGCATATAAATGACCATTGCGAGAAGTATATTAGAAAGCTGGGCTAAGCAAGGGGCAATTGCAACTCCTAAAGCATTAAGAGAGAAAATAGAGCGGAAACTAATTGGTGAAAATTCAAAAGTGCGAAATACGTATGGTTTAGAGATATATTTGCAAGGCTCATATAGAAACAATACTAATATCTACGGAAGCAGCGATGTAGATATTGTGGTACAGCATGATTCTACGTTTTTTAGTGATGTATCAGATTTAAATGTTTTTGAAAAAAGTATTTATAATAATACCTTCTCAGATTCTACCTATACTTGGTCTACATTTAAAAATGAAGTAGTTGAAACATTAAAAGAAGCTTTTGGACATAATAAAATTGAGATTGGCAACAAGTCCATTAGAATCAACGATGGCAATTATGAGGCGGATGTAATTCCATGCTTTCAGTATAGAAAGTATGTCAATTTCGGGCATAGTGAAAATGAAAGAGAATATATACCAGGGATTAAATTCTATACAACTAACGAAAACAGATCAGTTGTTAATTTTCCAAAAGAACATTATAAAAATGGAGCAGCGAAAAATCAAAGGACATCTGGATATTTCAAACCTAATGTTCGAGTCTTTAAAAATATGAAAAAGAGAATGATAGAAAAAGGCATGATATCAAAAGAAGAGGTTCCTTCATATTTTTTAGAGAACTTGCTTTATAATGTGCCTGATAGTCTATTTGATGAAAATTACTTAGAAAAGAGAGTATTTAATGTTTTAAAATGGATGGGGGACAATCGACATTCTTTATCAGAATTGATTTGTCAAAATGAACAGATAATGTTATTTGGCTACAGTCAAGAACAGTGGAATGAAACCGATGCTCGTAAATTCATTAATCAAATAATAAACTTTTGGAATGAGTGGGAATAATGCATGAATATAGTATAGATGTCGACCAAAAAAATATAATCTTTTATATTGCGGCTTTTTCAATAGCATTGTCATCATTATTGACAGCTTTAATTGGCTATCTTACTGAAAGTTTTCCTATCGTTAGTTTTTGGGGACCTGTGACTGCTATTTCTATTTTCGGTCTGCTTTATACAGTTTTTGATAAAAAGATGTGGCGATGGAAGGCATTGAAAAAGATAGGTCTAGTTAAAGTGCCAGATTTAGATGGAGAATGGGAGGGGACTTTTAACTCGTCATTTCACGAATTTAATGAATCATTTCCTGCACAATTTAAAATTGAACAAACTTGGACAAGAATATGTATCATGGGAAGATTTAACGACTCTAAGTCAAGTAGTTATACCTCTGCAATTAAAGTGAACGCAGGTGGTGGGATACAAGTTTTTTATTCCTATCAAAATGAAAAAAATGCTGAAAAAGCTGATGAACCTTTTTCAGATCATAAAGGGTACGGGTCGTTATTATTGAATAAGGAAGAAAATAAAATAGAAGGGACATATTTCAATAATCCTTCTAATAATAGGAATCATGGGAGGTTGAAACTGCAAAGAAAGCCATAATTTTTTATATAAAGAACAAAAAGGGGTGTTTATATGGAACAATTTATTTCTTTAATCATCTTTACTTTATATCAGTTGGTAGCTTGGTTGTCACATTTTAAACATATACATCCCAAAACCAATTGGCCAGTTAAAAAACGCGCCCCTGTGCAAGACTCAATTTAAGACATACAGTAATACTGCATACGAAAACTGACAAACTCAGCAGTAGATATAATTCCCGTTGGATTTATATTATGACGGATAAATATTCATAATTGAGCGGCGCACAGGGACCAAATGGGAACTGCTGGAAAAAATAATAAAAAACTCTTGCACGTACCTTCCGAAGTCTTGCTTATTCGTTCCAGTTACTCCCTCACCATTCAAAGTCTTCCGGGTATTCTTCTTTAAAACGGATTTCCGATTCATGCACATTTAATTCAGCGGCGGCATTTCGAATAGCTTCTCTGGCCTCCATATAATTGTGGTCCAGTTGGCCGAGGCGCTTTGCCATGATGCTGATATTGGTTAGCCGCTTTTCAGGTTTCATTTTCAGGAACTTGATATTCAGTTGATCCACATATTGGGTGGGGTAGTTGTTGTACAATCCGTAGCTATAATTCATCCAGGGGCGGATGTATTTTTTGATATGGCCGAATTTTGATTCGGACAGGGTTTCCTGCAGACATCGGACAACGGCACCCTGGAATTTGCGGACGGCAATAATGGTCGGGTCCCAAGGGTGTGTATTGGTCCGCTTTTCATAGAGCTGGATAAAATCGTTCAGTGAAAAGGAAACGAATAATAATTCGGGCCACATCACTTCGAACGTCAGATAAATATTGGTTTCAGGACCGATAATCGGCATGGAGCGTGCCCGTTCCCTGTCGAAACCGTTCGGTACAACTATTGCGCCGCGGCCGCCCATCAGCGAGTGGCGAATATCGTAACAGACGCCAAGCACACGCAGCCTGACTGAATCGTAAGAAGGCAATTCACCTTCTTCTCCAACAATCAGGTGCAGCGCTTCGTATAATTCGTCAAGATCCTGGTAGTCTCCGGCAACGGTAACGCCAGCGTAATGTGGGGTGTTGTTGATTTTCAGCATGTTGGATCTCCTTTAAGTTTTCTTTAATTGTAGCAAAAACCATATATTATTGCTGCAGCAGCAATATATCTTAGGACATTACGTATCTGAGAATGCATTCATCCAAAGTGAAACAAACAGATGTAAACACAAACCGCCATTCCTTTTTCAGAATAAAACCGAGTCCCTGTGTTGAACACAATTCAAGATATACATTAGTACTGCATACGAAAATCGACAAACTCAGCATTAGGAATAATCCCCTTGGATTTATATGGTAATAGGTAATTATTCATAATTGAGCGGCGCACAGGGACCAAATGGGAACCGTTGGTGAAATGTTAAATGATGTAACTTGGCTTGTAGGGTGAGCGGGGAAAATCGGCTCAACTCCTTTGTTTAAAATAAACAGGATCACTTCCCAGGTGATGACACAATCCTAAGCGATTTTGTCAGTACACAATAATTTATACTGCACGCATCGCCGCTCTGAGAAAATCAACTTTCCTCAAGCGGTTTTCTTGTTCTTATGAGTGGTTCTCTGCTGTCCGATATGGCTCTAATACATGTCCGCACTGGTTCAATTTTATGGCACGACTGGTTCTCGAATTTGTCCTTCTTCAGCCAAAAAATGAATGAATTCATAAACGATCAAAACCAACAAAAAGGGGATAGCCACATGCCGCTGGAAATCGTACGAAATGACATCACAAAAATGAAAAGCGATGCCATTGTTAATGCTGCGAACTCCAGCTTGAAAATGGGTGGCGGTGTCTGCGGTGCCATATTCCACGCAGCGGGACCTCAAGCATTACAAGAGGCATGCGACCGCATCGGCCATTGTGCTGTTGGTGAAGCGGTGTATACGGAGGCGTTTTCGCTGGCTGCTGACTTCATCATCCACACGGTTGGACCTGTCTGGGAAGGTAAGTTCAATAATGAAGAAGCCCTGTTGCGGAACTGTTACCGCAACTCCCTGGAACTTACACATCGCCTCGAATGTGAATCGATCGCGTTTCCGCTTATCTCGACCGGAATCTTCGGCTATCCGAAAGAAGCGGCTTTGCGGATTGCCATCTCAGAAATCGAAGCCTTTCTGATCGATCACGAAATGCATGTTTATCTGGTCGTATTCGACAAGCAGTCTTTCGGAATCAGTGAAAAGCTCTACCAGTCGATTTCCGCTTTTATTGATGAAAACGAAGTAACGGAACTGGAGAAAAGGGACAGCCGGTATCGCAAGGAAGCCAAGACAGAAATCATATCGGAGTATCAAGAAGAGGAATTCATGGTGGAAGCGCCAATCGATATCAGTCTGGAAGATTTCTTTGAAGATATGGATGAATCGTTTTCAGAACGCCTGCTCCGTTTTATTGACGAAAAAGGCATGACCGACACAGAAACGTATAAAAAAGCGAATATCGACCGGAAGTTGTTTTCTAAGATTCGCACTTCCCCTGGATACATGCCTATGAAAAAGACCGTTGTCGCTTTTGCAGTGGCGCTTGAACTGGATCTTCACGAAACGGATGAACTGCTTGGAAATGCGGGGTATAAATTATCGCGGAGCCACAAATTTGATTTGATTATAATCTATTTTATTAAGCGGAAGAATTACAATGTCCATGAAATCAACGAGGCATTGTTCGCGTTTAACCAAATGCTCTTGGGTGCTTGAAAGTTTACTTTTATAGCGGCTATCTCTTTTTAAAAAAAAGATGAAGATTTAAAAAAAATCGCAATTTATTAATGCGCTGAAAGCTATTGAACAAGAAAAACATGTGAAGAAACTTAATAAAAGAAGCTATAGTACTTTATAAATTAGTGCTTGTTGAATTGAAGCTTAAGCGGATCCGCCCTTTATGGACTTATGCTATTATCAAGTTGGTTGTATAATATATCCATTTAAGTGCAGAGAGGAACGTTGTTATGGATTTTAAATCAAAAATCATAAAAACTGTTATTGCAGCAGAAGCAGAAATTAATCGGTTAATATCCAATTACGAAGCAACCATTAAAAACCAACAAAAAGAGATAGCAGAGCTTCAAAAATATAAAAATCAAAAAGAAGAAATAGAGAAGCAGCAAAAAGAAATTAATGAGTTAAAAGAAAAGCTCAATTTAAGTGAGACAGAAAGGTTATTGCTTCAAGGTCGATTAGATTTAGAGGTATCAAAAAATAACAAACAATCCTCGTTTAAGACTAAGGTGGACGCAAAACCTTTAGCTAGCAGTTCGTTGAATTTAAATAAAGATGGTATTGAAGAAAATGAATGGGAAAAGACATTGATGCAAGTCAGAAATGATTTGAAAGCGGCAACTGAAAAGAAAAAACGAGAAAAGTCTTATTATGAAAATTCAACTTATCCTATTCCATCAGCTATCACTGACCTTGCTACTTTAAACGATTCTTTAAAACCGTCTATTTATCGATACAAAGTAAATGTTGTGGATCGATCAAATCTTGAACAATTTATCAGTAAATATAATTTGGTCGAGCGAGAAGCTATATTGCCTCTTTATGAAACGAAACACTCACGGGAGATTTATTTGTATACTGAGGTGGAAACAATCTTTGTTGATTTATTGAATAAAGAAATATATATGGTTAATGAAGAATTTGAAAAGTTGCTGAAAAGATATTCTCCACTGGTAATTAAGTATCGACAGTTTTCGAATATCATCCATAATGATCTCAAAAAGAAAAATGTTGAAAAAGCTAATGTTCAAAGCAATTCAGACGATGTGAAGCAACCATCTTTATATGCCCCGACCAAGGATACTTTATTTAGTGAACAAAGTGAATTGAATAAAATGGGCTACCGAATCAGTGGTTCTACGAGAGGTGAAAGGTGGAAAGTGCTTGAAAGAGCAGTTCCGGAGCTAGGACTCAGGAAAGTAGTCACTATTATCAGCGCGAATATAAGAATAAGAAAAAGACAATTATCCGATGAACAAAAATATCAACATGCTATTACAGAATGGGAATATGACCTTAACCGACTCAATGAAAAATATTACCGTGGAGAATTCAAATGGCCCAAAACCTAAATTGCAAAAGAATAACACTAAGTAAATAATTCTGGATTATAAAAGTCTAGAGCTGTTCTGCTAGTAAATATTTAATAAATAAGTAAATAAATATGTTATAGTAGTTCGAAATTTAAATGTTAATTTTATACATATTATTTGGAGGTTATTATGAAAAAAATATTAGTAATCCTGTGCTCAATAGTTGCAATTACTAGCATTTCAGCTTGTTCTGACGAAAAGGATCCTAATGTGCTAAAAGTGAGCAAATCTTCAGATGAAATAGTTGGAGAAAATTATCAGACAGTCGTTTCAGAATTAGAAGAAAGTGGGTTTACCGATATAGAAACAAAGGTACTGGACGATTTGATTACTGGTTGGCTAACAAAAGATGGAGAAATTGAAAAAGTAGAGATTAATGGAGCTACAGATTTTAGCGCAAATGATAGCTTCCAAAAAGATTCTGAAATAGTCATTACATATCATACATTTCTAGAAGAAAAGAAAAGTGATACTGAAACTACTAATGAAAAGAATTCTGATGCAGTTGAAAAATCAACTGAAGAAGAGAGTTCTGAGGCAGTTGATCAATCAACAAATGATACATCTGTGGAAAACGATCAAGAAATATTAACGGAGAAAAATAATGAAGATCTTGCAGCTGTCTTGGCCGTTAACGATACTAACGATCCAAGTGTCGATGAATTTACAAAGAAATATGCGGGTAGAACCATTAAATTTGATGGATATATTGCACACATGATGCCACATGATAAATATACAACAAGATACGACATTTTAATTAATACTGGTGACTATGGGGAAACAACTTTTAATGGCCCTGATTTTAAGTTCGAAGACGTTAGTGTTTTTGATTTAAATCTCACTGGTTCTGAAATACCTGAAACTATTGGTATGGGACAAAATCTACGTATTACCGCTGTAGTTGAAGAATACAACGAAAATCCCGGACTATTCTTTCTCGAGCCAATTTCTTCTGAAATAAGATAAAAGTCGTTGCTCTTATGTGGGAATTAACCGAATCACAAATAGGGAAAGGTGAGGGGAAACTAACAACTAGTTTTTATCTTATAAAGTCCTGAACGTTATCAAATCGGTACATGCGGTGTCACGAAGCAACAACTTTTATAGCAATCATCTTTGAGCGGGGCACAGGGACCAAGTGGGATCTGCTAGTAATTGACGTATGAACCATGTGCTGAAAATGGTATCGGAAGAAGTCGGGAATGAAGAGGTATACAGCACCCCCGATTTACCGCTGCCGGATAGGTTGATGGAGGGTATACTGCGATTTTTAGAATAAAATAGCTATCCTCTGTCAAATCCAATTCAGTTTAATAACATTAATAATTGTGTCATTCCTTGGTAAACATAGTTACTGAAAAGACATATAAATTCTTAAAAAGCCGTATACCACTTTCATAGGGTATACGGCTTTTTGGTGAGCTAAAAATAATTTGGAAAATTGATTATCAAAATCACTTTCAATAAATGAGAATTATTACTTAGAACTGGAAAATTTATGTATTTCAAACTACCTTTTATGATAAGATTTACTCATAGAAAAGAGAAAGAAAATTCTTACAAAATTAGGCGTATATTGTCTGGCTTTTATTAAAATAAAGGAACGGAGGAACAAACGTGGTTAATTATCTAATACCTTATGTAGATCCCAAGCGAAACGATGGCGAGGAAGATCCGATGTTCCGTGAGTTTACTTATGGAGACAAAGGATTTAGAGGGCTTAAGTTGCTTGAATCAGTTAATAAAGATGATTACTTATTTTTTCATACAAGTATCAATTGGAAGCGATATATTACTGCGTTTTATAAAGTGGTGAGAGTTATGCCAATTAATGAGGCACGTGCTAACCCCTTAATTATGCAAAAATATCAGAATCCTCATTTAGCCAACAAGCACTCGCATGTAAATGAGGTAATTGTTTTCGGACATCCTATTGAATCCTTTGAGTTAGTAAACTCAATAGAAATGAATGAGGAACTTCTCGGTCAATTAGGAATCACCTTTGATCCTTATACAAATTTTACGGTATTTGGATCACTCACATCCAAGTTTCGAAACTGGTATACGCTTAATGATGAACAAGTTCAGTTATTGATGAAACTTATTTTCGATAAAACGCAACAAAAAATGTCTTCTCCCAACTTACAACTTTCAAGTAATGAAATTCCTCAATTGCTTGAGCGTGATATTGAAAATCTCATTGCCAATTCACCGCACTTGATTGGGCAAAACCTGTTTTTAAAAGAACAGCAGTATGTGTTCGAAACTACCAATAAACGCTTGGATCTTTTATTGGAGAATAAGGTGACTGGGGAACTGACCATAGTTGAAATAAAAAAAGACGCTATTGATCTTAAAGCTCTCACTCAATTAGGGGAGTACATAGAAGAGTATAAGAAATTAGAAGGAAATAAAACTATTAATGGAGTGCTAATTGGTAATGGGGTACTTCCATATTTTGAAGAACAAATTATTGAGAAGCTCCGGGCAAAAAATTGGAGATTACTGAATTATGGATGGCTATTCTCACTACAAGAGCCTTATGAAAGCTATCTTTCCGGGAAAACTGAAGAAAGCAGTGGCTTTAAACTTCTGATTGCTGAGTCATCGGAAAACAATTTTCAACTCCTAATTTCCAATGACACTGACCAGGATTTCAGTAAAGTGCATATTAATATTAGTGAATTTATGAGCGAAGACGAAGAAGTTTTTACTTATCAAGATACCCATTATATAAAGAATGTTTCAAAGCATAACTCCTTTAAAGTGATGGATATGACCCCCGCTGATTTAGATTTTATTACAGAATATAAAATAACGGGATATACGGCGAAATCTGTAGTCTGTATAAAATTTGAAAATAGAAAATTGAGGAATGTTTTGGATTTTATTGATCCTTACAGCAATAAAAAGAGCTGGTTAATACCTTTAATCAAAAGCAATACAATTCCGATTGAAAAAATTGTGCGTGTGATTTTTAAAGGTCAGTTCGAGACGACTCCATCAAGTCAAAACAAATATTATATGGCACTGATAAAAGGTCATCCGCAAATTAAAGGGGTAATGGAGGACTTATACAAGTTGGTGGAGACGTATTATCGGGGGAGCAAAAGTGAAAGTAGAGATAAGTGGGAAATAGCGAGTGAGTTGGAAAGGAATCATCATGTACAGTTTCAACAGTCAGAAGGAACTGAGATTTTGCTATCCTACTGTGTAGCTTGTCAAGAATTCTTCAATCTATCACAAGAGGATATTATTAAATTATTTTTGAAGTATGCTCTATAAGATTTCTTAAGAATCACTTTCTGGAAAAAAAACGCTTGTTATTTATGCTGAAACCGAAATTTACATTAATTGCAAAGCTTCTAGGCAAGTAGAATAGAGGGGTATTTATTAACTTCTAGGTAGGAGGGAATTATGAAATTATGGGAAAAAGTAAAGAACATCTTTTTTACTCATAAAAAAGGAAAATATTCTTCAGAACGCGAGGAGAATATCGTTTCAGAAGAATTACAAGTACAAGCAAAAATAAGAGAAACTAAATTAAAAGAGCCTAGTGATATTATAAGTATAGAAACAAAGGAATTATCAATTCTCAAAAAACTTCATAATGTTCCTCAAGAAATCAGAAGTAGTACTGAAGAAGTTTATAAATTAAGTGACCAGAATAAAACTGTATCCGAGGTTGAAGATTTAAATATAATAAATATGGTAGATAAATTAGTAATAATAGAAAACAATATGCGATTAGATATTTCCAATGAAGTTACAAGAAATTATGGGAAGAAAAGTATTGGCATAAAGAACTTTAAAAAACCTTCAACCCATTTGCCAAATCATAATGTGAAAGTAGATTTTAAAAGATATAAAGAGCATTATCAGTATTATTTGGTTAAGGGTTCAGAATATGAACAAATTAGAGCAATACAAAGCATTAAGAAAGCAGTTAGAGAAGAAGACAGCAACCATGAAGAATGGTTAGATATTTTATTATATGTTTATCTACTATCTACTGAAAAAATTCAAAAATATATTCTGGATACTCTTAAATCTTTTTCTCTTAATACTGAGGAAAGAAATAGAATCAATGAACTTAACCCTCCAGAAAAACCTGTGGAAGATATAAAAAAGTCAGATTATAAATTAGATAAGCCACGAATTGTAGGGAGTAGAACAGTAGAAGAAAAAGTCACAGAGCTAATTCAATCTGTTGTCAATACAGAGGAAAAGAAACCTTTTTTTGAAAAATCGAAAAATATTAGTGTGGATGAGAGTATTAACAAGAAAGAAAAGGTAAGTGGTCATCAGAATACTCTTAGTCTACAAGATAATTTACCTAAAAAAGTAAACCAATTGAAGCTTTCCGAGAAAGAGTATATAAAAGAAGAGTGTTTAAAAAGAAATATTACATCAATCTATCACTTTACGAATGCGAGAAACGTAAAGAAAATTCTTCAATATGGAATCTTGTCTGTAGATGAGTTGAGAAAAAAGAATATAGATTTTGAATCAAATGATAATGAACGAAGAGATGGAATGGAAAATTCTACTTGTTGGTCAGTTAGTTTTCCCAACAATAAATATTTCTATAGAGTCAGGGAAAGACATCCGGAAATGAAATGGTGTGTTATTGAAGCCGATGCCTCACTACTATTTGACCTGGATTGCTATTTCTATGAGACTAACGCAGCTTCAAATGCGGTTAGAATGCAATCAACTAGCCGTAAAGGACATGCCTCTTTCATGAAAATGTTTGTAAGAAGAAGTTTTGAAGATGAGATATTGCCATCTAAATACCCTACGGACGTCCAAGCAGAAGTAATGATAACTGAAACTATAAAACCTAGTAGAATTAAGGCTATCCATACAAAAGATGTAAAAGTGTTCGATTACTACTATAATAATTATCCCCATTTAGTAAAAAGTACACCCTCATTATTTAGAATTCGACAATAAATACAATGAGAAAGGAGGTAAGATATGGCGAAACGTCCTGTTTTCATATCTGGAAAAAATAAAGTTCTTTTAAAAGAAGTTGAATTTAATTGGCATGCAGGTTTTGCTCCTTCACAGAAGAAAAAGTCTATAAAAGAATTGCATAAAAATTTTTTAGAAGTAGCTCCGTCTAGAAAAGTATTAGAAATATCAAGTAAAAGTGATATAGCGATAGGTGTATCCTTAAGTGCATTTAATTTATTAATCGAAGATAATGGAGAAATGACCTCATTCGAGTCGATCTTTCAAGGGAGTAAAAGATTTGAAAATGGCGGTCCTTATTCAGATTTGATAGAAGTTTCTCCAAGGCTAGCTAAGAGGGATCCACGACTTAAAAATTCTGGTGACATTATTGGCTTTTCTTATAAGAAAGAAGAGTGGCCAAATGAACCTAAAACATTTTTTTATGATTATATGTATATCAAGGCAGTTGCCGCTCAGCCCCAGCTTTTAGAAGAGTTAGTAACCTATGATGCATTTACAGATATTGAATTTAATCCTAAGAAATCGATAAATTGTCAGGCAAAAGCCGCTGCTTTGTTAGTGACTTTATATCGGAAGGAAATATTATATGAAATAATAGAAAATCGTGAGATGTTACTTAGCTTTTATGAAGTGGAAAATACAAAAGTGAATAATATAAAAGAAGAGGACAGTTCTGAGCAGATGAAATTATTTTGATTTAAACCGCCTCCCTGTGTTGAGCGCAATTCAAGACATGCAACAATTCTGCATAAGAGAAATAACAAAATCAGCAGTAGAAAGAATCTCATTTAAAATTGCGCCCCTGTGTCAAATCCAATTCAGTTTATTAACTACAACTGCATAAAGAATAAGCCGTATCTCGTAGCCTTAAAGGTTAACAGATACGGCTTTAGTATTTTTATCTAAGAAGTAATTGACTTTGATGAAGAACTTAATGCTGTTGAGACTTTCATAAGCAGTATATCTGGGATTATAGATAAGGTTTCCGCCGACTCATATAAACAGGATAGACATTATTCAATCGTGGATTAACTATACCTAATTCTTTAATACCTTCAAACTCATAGTGTATAGAACGAAGTCTCAACAAATAATAGACCAGTAATTGCAGCGTATTTTTTTAGTTGGTGGTGATTTAGAAACTTTTAAATCCCACATTCCTGTTTCGGTTAAAAAATCACCGTCGCATGAGGTAATGATGTAAGGGCTGGTTTTAACGCTGGAGAAGTTGCCTCACAGGGAAAGAAATTATTTTAAACGATTTTAACAAAGCACGACAATTTATAACATATACACCGACTGATCAATAAAATTAGCGTATCTCTCGGCGCTTGTTGCGCTTTATTCAAGCTCATATTTTGTTTGGGAGTTGTGTCGTCTCGTTCCCTTAGAAGTGGGATTTTCAAGTACTAACATGCAAAAAAGTATGTGAGCTATCCTAAATCATCACCTTAGTCACTAGACAAACTAAATATTCTAATATTTTTAATCTTTTGACTGGAAATCGAACGTAAGTTCTGTTATATTAAATGCATACCACTATGGAATGAGGTGTATTTCGATGGTGCTTGCAATCAAAGAAGTGAACGGATTTGAAAAAGGAAAGAAATATACTAAGGAACTTGAGTTTGTTTCTTGCTTTGAAAACGACGAATATCGAGTAATCGCTTTAATAGATAGAGATGACCATGTTTTTTATTGGACAACTACAGAAGATTCGCTTGAATATCGAAACTTCCGCAAAAAAGCTACTTACACATTTAAAGTTAGCTATATTTCTACAATAGTCGGTCCTTCCAGACCTAAAGTCATTATTGCAGAATTGAATGATGTAACAGCTGAAAACGGCATGTATGGTAAGGCAGAGCAATATAAATTAAATGCTTAATATATATTTGTAAGAAGAGGCTAGAAGAATGATCCCATCACGGATCTATTCCTCCAGCCTCCTTTTTATTTCTACCTCACTCCGCTCCAAAAGCCACAATCCCATAAGTCTCCAAATACATTTTCAACACACGCAGCCACTGCTTTTCAGTCGCAAGCCCTACATGCCCATCCGGTCGAATCAGGTACAGCGCATCCTGCTTGAATCCTGCGTCTTTCATCCGCGCTTCCCATGCAAACTCATGGATCTGGAGCGACTGCGAACGGGCAAAGTCGATCAGCTCCGGCTGCGCTTTGCCGTATATGTGAATTTGCCAATCGACTGAGCGCAGCGGCGTGAAATTATCGCCCATGTCAGTTTCGATCCACGGCAAGCGCATGCCGCCGTAGACTTTGCCGGCTTTGCCTTTGCTCAAGAGGCTGTTGCGGTAATTGATATGGATTTGAGACAAGATCTTAAACGCATTTTTTGAGGGGAAGGAAAATTTGAATACCGACGGCAAGACGTAAGGTACGGCATACTCCCGCAGCAACGTGCCGGGCAGTTTTTGATTGACAATCGTTTGGAACGCTTTGTCGGTCGTCGCAATCAACCGGCGCGCAAAGGCGATGCGCTCTTGTTCGTAGGTGCTCAATATTTTAGGAGCGGCTTTTCCTTGAACCACCGCTGCGAGTTTCCACCCCAAATTGATGGCGTCCCCAATGCCGGTGTTCATGCCTTGTCCGCCGGTCGGACTGTGCAGGTGGCCGGCATCGCCCAGGATAAAGACGCGCCCTTTGGCAAATCGCTCGCTGACGCGGTTATGGACGCGATAGGTCGAAAACCAATTGACCTTGGCCGCGCTCACGCGGATTTTGTTTTCAATGTAATTGGTGATTTCATGGTACTCGACATCGGTGCGCTCGTTGAATTCCTCGGGCACAATGCCAAGGATTCGTTTAGTGTTGGCGTTGCGGACGTTCATATACAGCATAAAGCCGTCATTGTCCATGTACATGTCCATCTTTTCCATATCGTCTACCGGCTGCTCCGTTTCGATATCAGCGACAAAGAATAATTGCTTGTACGTACCGCCGGGAAAGTCGAATCCCAGTCCTTTTCGGACCATGCTGCCGGCCCCGTCGCATCCGCATAAATAGGCGAATTCCGCTGTTTCTTCTGGCTGTCCTTGTTGCTGCATCACGGCGTTCACGCCAACTCCTGTGTCTTCAAACGAAAGCAACGAGGTGTTCCATTCGACTTCGATGCCGATTTTACTTAATTCGTCCACGAGAATTTCTTCGTGCTCGTCCTGCGGCAAACTCAAGATAAACGGAAACGGGCTCAGCCCTTTGCCCAACTCATGGAATTTCACTGTGGCTCTCACTCGTTTGCCGTCGCTGACATCCAGCGACAAAATCGGATGCCCCCGCTTGATGTTGCGTTCGGCCAGGCCCAGTTGCTCGTACTGCTCCAATATGCGCGCATGCACGGCGAGCGCCCGTGACGCTGTGCCGGTTCCTGCGTTTTTATCGATGATCCGAAACGGCACGCCTTGACGCGCCAGGCTATAGGCAAGAGCCAGTCCAGTGGGGCCAGCTCCGACGATTAAGATTTGTGGGTTCATCCTAGAGACCTCCTAATGAATAACACGCCTGCTGATCGATTCAGTTTCAAGTGTCGTGTAAAGCTAAAAAATCGAGTATAGGAAAAGTTCTTATAAGAAAAAAGCAGGTGATACCGAATCGAAAAGATCTTGTACAGCTACTATATCCTTAATCGACCCATTTCAAGCAAGGGACACTTAAAAATAATCGTGCCCTTTAAACACAGAGCAATCAGCGGGACGTGATAGAATAACAGGTAGTGGAACAGAAAAATAAACGGTATGGCCTTGTCTAGCAGAAAGTGCAGCATTCATGGTTGATAGATGAGTTGAAAGGAATGGGATAGCAAAATGAACAAAATGGTAGAACAAAAAATGAACGAGATGACAGAAGTGTTTAACAGTTTGCCGAATTGCCGGATTGAAACCGATGAGGCCGGCCGGATTTTGATCGTGAGCGACAACCCGGTTCCGTGGAGTGAGACGCTTGAGAAGAAGGACGCGCACTCGGCGTATAAAATTGGGTCCATTACGCCTCATAAAGCGGCGCTCGGACTGTATATTGATTTCCCGCATAATTATATAGAGATTGATCGGCTAGATGATATCATCGATCCCGAATTCACATTGACTTATTATGAGCCAGGCACCAAGACGTCAACAGTGAAAAGCTGGTGGCGGTTCCGGTCGGACGAGAAATTCGACAGCATCCACCTGGTTCTGAGAAAAACAGAGCTGGAATTGTATGATTTCAAGAGAGAAGAATGGGTTCGATTGATGGAAGAGATCACTAATGTTCATGCATAATTGGTAACATAGTCGAATGGCGGGACTTGCGGGAACTGAATCGGCTCTCTGTATCAAACACAATTCGATTTCTTAACTACGATTGCATCAATAAAAAGCCGTATCCACTAACCTCAAGGGTTAATGGGTACGGCTTTTGTATTTTTATCTAAAACAGCTTCCCTGTGTTGAATACAATTCAATACATACAACAATACTGTATAAGAAAGCCGAGAAAATCAGTAGTAAAAAAATTCGCATTGGATTTATATAGTCATGGGTATGTATTCATAATTAAGCGACGCACAGGGATCAAAAACTAATGCGTTCCTGAAAACTTAGAGCATCTCACAAATATCCTACAAAACAAAAAAGTTATTATTATAAGGTTGGAAGAAATATTTAGAAAACCAATATATTTCCACTAAGAGGAAATGATATGATATGAAAGATACTATAAAACAAAATAATAAGTCTAACAGTCTTTTATATTCAAAAAATGTAATTGTATTTACCGGTATATGATATAGAAAACTAGGTAATCACATTTTTGTCCTCTATAAAATTTAGAATACTCAATAAACAAAAATGGTCTTTATGAAACAACATATCAATAAAGTGGGGATAAATATGAATGAACTTGAATACGGGCAACAAATTCAAGAGTTACTGAATTTTGATTCAGTTTCAAAAAAATACTTTAAGAAAAATAATTTAAAAATCGAATCCATGTTGAAACGTTGGAATGATAAAACAATTCGAATTGGTCTAGTCGGAGTAACTAGTAGTGGCAAGTCTACGTTATTAAATGCTCTATTAGGAGAAAACATACTACCAACGGCCGTTCGACCAAGTTCAGGTTCGATTATTATTTGTTCCAAAGGCGAAACTACTCGAGCAGAAATTATTTTTGAAGATGGCACATCTGAGCTGATTGATGAAAAAAATATTGTCGCAGCTTTAGAAAAATATGGAGACGAAGAAAACAATGCTAATAATCAATTTGGTGTAAAAGAAATTCATTTGCAATCAAAGAATTTTTTGTTAGCGAAAAATATTCAAATTATTGATAGTCCCGGATTAGACGCATATGGATTAGAACGTCATGAAGAACTTACTTTATCCACGTTACTACCCACAATTGATTTGTGTTTATACGTAGTCACCTTTAAAACAAACTCAGATGAAACCACGAAACGTATTTTGGAACAAGTATACCAGTACAATAAACCAATGATTATTGTACAAAATATGTTGGATTCAATTGTCCCGAAGCTAGGAAAAAATGGTCATGTGGAGAAATCTCGTGAAGTCATTGCTTCAGAACATTTCCAACGAACGAAAAGAATTTTAGATGCAATCAATCCAAAGCTGCATGAAATTGTTCAAGTGGTGCAATTATCAGCAAAACGAGCGGTAGATGGACGACGAGAAGCGGATAATGAAAAGTTGATTATGTCGCAAATAAACGATTTATTAAATTTAATTAGTGCTTACAATCAAAAAATGGGACCGCAATTATTCCGTACACGGGGAAGTCAATTGCAAAACGAATTAACCGACATTCTTGAAGAAGAAGGAAAGCTTCGCGGAAACAAAAAAACCTTTGACCGAGAAATTCGAATGATTGAAGAAGAATTAAAACGACAAATAACTAGTACTGAGACTGCCCAACAACAGATAAGAGATAGGAAAGAAGAACTGGAACAAATGTTAAATCAATTTGAAAGAGAAATGGCTAGTTATCAACTTGTTATTTTTAATTTATCGATTAGAGATTTGGCATCGGCGAAAGAAATATTACTTCGCATGAAAAAATCATCAAGAGAAATAGAAAAAAAGTTTTTAGATCAAATTAAAATTTCTACTGTGGAAGTAAACGATTTCTTCAAAACACTTGGTTATGATCTTTCAGAAATAATCCGTTCTACATCATTAGAGGTAAAGCGTAGTTCTACAAAGGACTATTTTGAATTGAAATCTGCTTCAAGAACTTTGTCAAAACAAGTAGAATCACCTGGTGTTATGAATAAGGCCAAAAGAATTCTAGGTTCACTCTTCGATAGTGGGTGGGGATATGAATCTATTGAAGAAAATATTGAAGAACTTGATAAACAAGCTATATGCCATAATATTGAGCATTTCGAACGAAATTTTAACGGTATTATGTCCAATAAAGTTAACGAGTGGGAACAACAATTACAACTCGCTATGACAAATGTATACGACATGCAGGAGCAGCAAATGATTGCCTTGGATGAAAAGAAAACTACTCGCAATGAAATGAAACATGTATTTACCATTACGTCTCAACTAGCCAATATAGAACAAGCGTTAGACAAAGATATTCTAGCTAACGAAAAAACTATTTATAAAGAAGCAATTAAAATGAAACATGAAAAGTCTATTGTCTTATCTGGTAAAACAACAAATATATCTATCCAGACATCTACTTTCCATCTGTATGAACTAAGTAGGCAGATTTCGCAAACTATTTTTTTAAAATGCATCCAACACATTGAACAGAGGAATGCAGACCTAAGAGTACATAATAAAACGATTATTGTAGGTTGGGATGATTTAAGTTTGGTCCAGTTTGCATATCGCTATTTTAATGTACATATTTCGAACGAAGACCAGAAGAAATTATCTGAAATCGGATTAATCGTCGAAAATAATGTCTTTATTGTTAATGATTTAGTCTTCAATCACGATCATCCTGAATTTGAAAAAGCAATAAAGTCAGAGGATTTTAATACGTATATATTGGCAGACGTTGCGCAATCTGGACAAGCGAAAAAACAGATTGTACGAAGCCGCTTTCTCCAACATCCTGTTTTCAATCAAGTTGTATGTAACATTGTAATGCAGTCCTTTAAAGAATTCACAGAAAATGGAGCATATCGCGAAGCTTTAGAAATGCTAGACGACTTAAAGACGCTTCCTATTTTCGACAAAGGGGAAATACTTATTAATGATGCAAGCCCATTATTCACTCTCATGCATATTGAGTTAGACCAGTCACGCACAATTATTTATGACGCAACCCAGTTGACGCAGTTTATTCAAGGGAAAATGTCTTATCTTATCAATTCAGGTTTGATGCACCGGGCATTTCATGAGTACTTACATGCATTAACTAATAGAAATGGCGGGAGACACCTATGACAAATTCAATAATGATTGAAATTGATGAAGCAACAAAGGGAATTATGGAAGATCTTCAATCCAGTCTTACTACTAATATTGAAGATAGCATTTCTGCTGGACTCCAGCAAAAAAATGATGAACAGTCTGGCTACTTAACTAGTTTACAAACAACACTTACAAATAAAATTAATCAAATTGAGTCAGACATAGCTTCGTCAAAGAAGCCTATCAGTCGTATCGCTCGCGATTTAGAAGATATGTTGATTTTGATTAATAAATTAGAAAATGGGTTAAACGAAAAAATTAGAAATGCTGAACAAGTTCAAACCGAAATTGCATTGCAGTTAAGTAGAAACTTAACAAACAGTATAGAAGAATTCGGAAATAATCAGCAAAAAGGGTTAAATGAATCGATACAGCAATTTTCTTCTTATGCAGATACTAGAATACTCGAAATTTTAAAAGAAGTTAACGAGTGCAAGCATTCACTCACTCAATATTTAAATGAAGCGAAGGAAAAACTAGATGGACAATGCACAATGGTGGAAAAAATCCAGGTAGAAATAAACGCAAATGCGAAAGAAATATCGATTATTAAAGGGAATATTGATGAGGGTATGAAAAATATCACCCAAGTATTGAGACAAGTTATGGATGAAGCTAAAAGCGTTCACGCTGAGGATATCAATAGAATGAGCACATTACAGCAACAAAACGCCGAAAATATTGTTGCTAGATTACTCGAAGCAAATGCCACATTATCAGAGCAACTTTTAAAAACAAATAATAGATTAGAAGCACTGCAGGAAGAAGTTGAGTACAGCAATTTACCATTCTATAAAAAATGGTTTACACAAAAGGGAAGTGCACAATGACATTGACGTTGATGAGCCAAGAGCGGACAATCGATATTTTTAATCGGTATTTAGGAAACAAAGATCCGGTAACGAACTTATCTTATATAGAAACTCTGCAACATAAAGTGAAAAATAGTACTCATGCAGAGTTTTACATCCCTGTACTCGGTATTCAAGGGACGGGAAAAAGTAGTTTTTTAAATGCCTTACTTATGGACGATCTTATTTTGCCTGTAGATGCTGACGAAACAACATGTGTTCCAGTTGAAATTCGTTATGGAAAGAAGGATACAGCTTTTATTGTAAACTTCGACGATCAAGCGCCATTGTCTATTAAGAACCCAAAAGATTTGGAGCAATACATCCATAACACTTACAACCCTGGAAACGAAAAAAAGGTATCATTTATTCAAGCATTTAAAGAACATCCTTTATTAGAAAACGGTGTAGTATTTGTTGATTTACCTGGTGTAGGAAGTTTAACTACAGGCAATGTAAAAACAACTCTAAAATACATTCAGAAATTATCTGCAGCCATATTTATGTTACGCACAGTACCGCCCATCACCCGCCAAGAAGCTGCATTCATTAAAAGTGTTTGGTCTAAGTTATCGAAAGCTTGGTTTATTCAAAATCAATGGAACGAAGAATCTATTACAGAAGTTCAAGACGGGAAAGAGCATAATATTAACGTATTAGAAAAAATTCGTGATGCTAATCAGACCAGCGATCCAATTGATCTCCGGGTTATTAATGTATATGAAGCGTTAAATGGCCAACTGCAAAATAATGATGAAATGAAGGAAAAGGCGGGAATGACAGATTTTGTGCAATTTTTACAATCTGTCACAAATTCGTGGTCAATAATGTTAGAAGATGAAATTACTCACTTACAAGGTCAAGCGTATAAAGACATCACCGATGTTTTACTTAGAGAAATCACACTTTATAAAAAAGGACCTGCAGAACATTATGAGCAGTTGCGAGTGGAAGAGGAAAAGTTGAACAACGTAATTGAAGAGAACAATAGAATCTTACGCTCTATTGAAGATTTTTTGACGGAAAAACAAGTTGAAATCCATTACAAACTTCGTAATGAAGTTACCCGTGGAAAAAAGAATTTACGCACTGATATGCAGCGCATAGTAAAATCTGATGTAGTTGACGGCGATAATTTAACAAGAGCTTTCAAGGAATGTCAGGAAGATGTAGCCAACACAATTGTAGAGGTATTTATTGAGTCATTAACAGATACAAAAATTGAGTTGGAACAATTATCAAATCAATTGATAATGCGTAATCCAAACGGTTCCTTCTCATCATATGAAGAATTTTCAAAAACTGCATCATTTAAATTTGAGAAAGCTTTACCAAACGTTTTATCGGTTGGCGGAGGGTTTGCAGCGGCTGCTGCACTGACCTTTTTAGTATCAAATCCAGCAGGATGGGTGGTTTCTGGAGTATTTATAGTCGGTGGTCTTATTGGTAATTTCTTAGGTTCAGCAACGAAAAAACTTACGCAAGAAAGCCGCCAACGTAGCACATTAAACCAATTGGAACAATCAATTGATGAATTTACAAAAACACTTGAACATTCATTATCTAAACAAGTCGATGATTTTATTATGTCGGTACGCTCAAGTGCTCAGAAAGTAAAAGAAGAGCAAGTTGCATTACAAGAAGTTGAGTATGACAAACAGCGAAAAATTCGTTTTGTTGAAATTGAAGAGTACAATAAGCAACTTCAGCAATTACAAGATGATTTACAATACATTCAATCACTGAGGAGTATAAAATGAACATCCAACATACAATGGATCGGATAAAACCTGTCATCCATCAACTCGGTAGTGAAGAGTTACATTCAGTCTTCACGCTACTTCAAGAGCGTATCGACTATCCAGAGAGTTTTGTCACATTACTAGGGGAAACAAGTTCCGGGAAATCATCTTTAGTGAACGGTTTACTTGGACAAGACGTCTTACATGTATCTTCTAAACCTACAACAGGCACAATAGTGGAGCTGAATGAATTTGATGGTGAAACAGCTATTACCCCTTATGCCTTATTAAAAAATGCGAAATTACGCCGTTTATCACCAGAAGCTTTTTTACAAGAAACGATACAACCTTCTGAAGGTGTTTTACGTGTTCGTTTAAACATTCCTAAAATGCCCCTTGGACTTCAAGGAATGCGTTTATTCGATACTCCAGGCTACGGCTCGATTCATCAAGAACATGAAGAAGTCTTAAAAGAGTTTATTCCGAATAGTGATGTCATTATTTATGTCGTCAATTACCGTGTGGGTATTGGCAATAATGATGCCGAGTTTCTACAGTATATTGAACGGTTTTTACAAGACAATATTAAATTCTTTTTAGTAATTAATCGTGTGCCCTCTGATTTAAATTCAAGTGATGTTCGTATTAAAGAAATTTTGAACTATGCACAGGATCTATTGCATTCAGAAATAGAGCATTTTATTGTTTCTGCTATCACAGGGGATGGTTTGAAAATGCCCCAAGCAGATGATTTGTGGGCGGCTGTCCGTCATGAAGTGCAATCAGAATCACGTAAAAAGCATATAGAAGAAGTCTTACAAGATTATCAAGTTCAATTGCTTCAAGAAGCAATTATTCCTTGGCAAAAGCAATTGACACTAATGAAAGTTAGTGAAGAAGAAGTTGCTTTATTACAACAAACAATCTTTGAGTTTAAAAATAAAAAAATTAAAGCAAATGACTTAATTGATCAAACATTTGAACGTTTAAATCGTCAGGTCCCCCAAATGTTTGAACAAGCAAAAGAGAATATGGATAGTTTTCTAGAAACAGAAATATTGGAAACGAATAAATGGACTTCTTCTCAAGAAACTGTAGGGTTAATTCATTCGCATATACTTCCACGTCGGGAACGAATTCAACGTGAAGTCATAACGGATTTCCTAGAAGTTGAACTTGATAAGCTGAATAACCAACTAGAAGAATTAGTCAATGAAGCAATTATTGACTTCCAAACTAAGATTGTAAGTATTAGTGGCCAATTCAATCCCATTATGAAAAATATATCAAAACTCGTCCTTCAAAAAACAACAGATGGCGCGCTCCAAACATTTTTATCCATATATGGTGGTCGAGGTGGGGCTGGTGCTGGTGTAGCGAATCTCGCGAAAAAGGGCTTAAAAAAAGCTGGAGAAGTAGTTGGTAAAAAGTTTTCTAGAGAAACTCATAATGCTCTTGCTTCATTTTTAAAGCGGATTGGCGCTACATCGACACGTAACATTACTATCGTGGCAACAATCTTGATAGATAGTATATTTTATGTTATCGAAGCAAAGCGTTGGCAAGGACGCCTTATTAAAGAAACGAAAAAAGGAACAAATCAATGGCAACAAGATACTTGTGCATTTGTAATAGCCAATTTAGAAACATTAAAGAAAACTAATAATGAAAATATGGATAATTACTTTGATGATTTTATTAATATCATCAATACAGAAGATTTTAATCCGGCGTCTAAATTAGAAATTGGTGAAATAGAACATCGTATATCCGAAATCGAAGAACTTATTTTACAAATAAAAAAAGATAAGGTGAGCATATGACAAGAAAAAAATCTTTAGAATTTGAAGATATCATTTATACAGGTGAAGTAATTGATGGAACAAATCAAACAAAAAACTATGAAGTACAGGGACAAGACAATGAGCACACAATTGCATTAAGAAAAATGGATGCTGTAAGTGAAGTTCTCCAAATTGGACAGAAAATTCTCGATATTGTTGAAATCCGTGCTAATAGTGAAACGAAAATAAATGAAATCGATGCCCAAATCCGTGTACTAGAAGCTATGACAGAACGCGAAGTCCAGGCGAGGCAACAAGCTACTGTGCAGTTACAAGAAAAAGGGAAGGTTATAAGAGATATTTTAAGAGAGCTGACCCCAGTTTTAATTAGCAGCAACCTGAAAACAGAAGAGCGGACAGCGGCAATGCAATTATATAACGATGTCATCAATCAGGTTTTAAAGAATAATGAATAAGTTTGAAGTTATTAATCACATTCTTCAATATATCGAAATAGAAGAACTTGAAAAAGCAAATGATGTAATAAAGACCAAACAAAGAGAACTTGCAACAAGCGAGTTGAACTCTCGTCGCTTAGAAATAAATGAAATTATTAAAATGATGCAGCAAATTGACATTGAACTGATGCGGTTTGAGCTAAAAAAAATGCAGTTAACACGACTTTGTCCGGACTCAATAATGACAAGTCTTGAGAACTATATGCTGGACCTGATAAACCAACGTAAACAGTTAGCGGAAGAGAAAAAGATGTTTTCAAAGTTAGTAAAATAATCACGTGTGGTGATTAGCCAGAATCATTCAAACCAATACAAAAAGAGACACTTTTCTAAAAAACGTGTCCTTGTGTCAAACTCAAATCAGTTTATTAACTACAATTATATCTAGAAGAAGCCGTATCCACTAACCTCGAAGGTTAGCGGGTACGGCATTTTTATTTTATATGGAAAGCTCTTTTCACATTTAAGTGATTAGGAGTAACGGGAGTGTGAACCTGACATTTAAAACACATTGTTAAGCTTTTGAAGTAGTGGATTCCCCTATATAGCTCAGGGCTTCTTTTAAGTAGTTTCGGAACACTTCATGGTTTTCACTCATTGGGAAATGTCCGATGTCGGTCATCTCAATGAATTTCGCATTTTTTATTTGATCAGCTGTACGTTT
Source organism: uncultured Planococcus sp. (assembly GCF_947501725.1). NCBI lineage: Bacteria > Bacillati > Bacillota > Bacilli > Caryophanales > Caryophanaceae > Planococcus > uncultured Planococcus sp. The sequence goes on from NZ_CANMXD010000002.1 coordinate 202,681, forward strand.
TCCATCTTCAGGGGTGGTCAAGTAGTCGTACGTTCCTGTCATCATGACGACTTTGATTTTATCGCCTTGGATTTGGTCAAGTTTTCCACGCAAGTCATGATCGACAGAATAGAAGTAAAGGTCTCCTTTGAATGCTTCAGACCCTTGAGTGTAATAAAACCATGTGGCCCAGCGGTATTTGTCCGGCGATTGGGGAGCCATCAAATCCCATACTCCACTTGCGCAGACTTGTGCTGCGTTTGCATGTGGATGGTGCCACCAGTCCAGATAAAAGCCAGGCGCATAATCAGCAGCTTCTACGGGGATGACGGCTTCAAAGCGATCTGGGTAGTGAAGAGCCAGCTGCAATGCTACATTTCCTCCGAAAGATGATCCCATAAAAATCGGTTTCTCCAGCTCAAGCGCATCGCAAAAGGCTACGATGAATTTTGTGAAAAAGTCCGCAGTTAGTTTATATTCTTCCTTCCACCACTCACTATTCAGCGGAGGATCTGATTTCCCATGACGCGGCAGGTCATAGGCAATAATACGGTAGTTTTGTGTGAATTCTTCATCTTCAAGAAGTCCTGTCCACTGATGATTGTGGCATCCTGCTGTGTGTTGGCATACTATTGGTTGTCCCGTTCCATTCTCTAAGTAAAAGACTCTGTATTCTTCTCCTTCAACTTCAAAGGTGACATAACGACCCGTTACTGGTGAAATCTTCGAATTAGCCACTAGTATTTCCTCCTCTTGATTTAGTTTAAACTGGTGATCCGACTTCTCTAAGCAACTCTAACTGCGTCGTGATGCAACGAAGATTTTGCATTAACACAATCAAATCTCCTTCAAGTTTCATGTCGCCTTGAAAGCTGGCTGCCCAAATCCCATGATACATAGGAGGTGGTGTAGGCATGGAGAATTTCTTCCATGTATCTGCACTGGCACGGATGGCAAATTGATACGAGTCGAGAGGACCTGGGTCCACTGTGATTTTTTCAACCTTTCCAGCGTGCATTTGAAGAAGAATCTTTTTGGTTTCCATGTCCAATAAATACGTACAAGTGAAAAACTTTCCATGCGCAGATAATTCTTCATTAGTGTCATTAACTTCTTGAAAACTAGTTGCCCATTGTTGTTCTTTAGCGACTGCCATAAGTTATTTCCTCCTTATATTTTTAGTAACACCTCTTTGTCACCAGTTCCAAAGCTAGTAAAGTCATCGTTTCATGTAATGGTTTAAGAATAAGGAGCATATAAAACCTCCCCTCAAATAGATATAGTATATTTAAATCTGAATATTCAGTTTATATTGTAACATATGCTTTCAATAAATTGGAGTGAGGAACGTTAATATAGTCAAGTTCTTTATCGAGCTGGAATTTGCTTTTTCATTTCGCAAAACTCACAGTTTATCCGCCAACAAAAAAAGGCCGTACCAGAAACAATTCAGTTTCCGGCACGGCCTTTTTTAAATCAATCACTTCTCCGCCTCCCGCGCAGCCTTCACACTATTCGGGTCAAAGAAATTATCGACCAAATCATAAATGGTGATGAGTTCGTAAAGGATCTTGAACTCTGGCGGAAATAGAGTAGGGTGCATGGCGTCGCTTGTCGAGATGCCTTTGCTGTCTTCCCAAAAGAAGTCGGTGATGATTTTTAGTTGGTGCTGATGCTTTTCGTGATCGTATTCATTGGAATGCTGCAAGTCGTCCGCAAGCTCTGCAACGGCACGCATGATGACATTCCGCTCAGCTGGTGACCACTTAATGCTATGCAGCGGAATGCGGAGCAGCGCGTTTAAATGGAATTCCAGGTTATGCAAAAACAGCAATTGCCTTTCCGCCATGCGAAGCTCGGCTTCCCGATTCCGGACCCGGGGGTATAAACTGAAATCATCCCGGTGGAAATGGATTAATTTCTCCGTCTTTCTGATTTCCGTCGTTAGCCGTTTCACTAGATCCTTATCTTGCTGGAGGTTCGCATCTCCCTCGAAGAGAATCGTATGGAAGGTGTGTTCCAGCATCGTTCCTGCACGTTCACTGATGTTTTGAATGCTCTTTAGAATTTCTGTCCGGTAGTTTGGCGGGAAAACGAGCATGTTTACCGCGACGGACACAAGCAAACCAACAGTCGTTGTACCGAGTCGGATGAAAAACGAGATCAGGAAGTGATCATGGATGACTTCGACCATCGCGACAGATGTCAGTGTGGCAACGAGCAGGCCGGCATGCAGATTAAGCTTATAACAGACTAAAATAGTAAAAACAGCAGCGAATGTATAGGTGATCGGGGCATTGCCGAAGAGTGTAATAAACAGAACAGCGAATGCCGAACCGATCGCAGATGCCGGGAACCGTACAAGTCCCTTTTTAATCGAATCGCTGACTGTCGGCTCAATCGACACAATGGCCGTGATGACCGCAAAGACAGGGGGCCAGTCGAACCATAAGCAAATAGTGGCTGTTATAAAGATCGCTATACCTGTTTTTAAAATTCGGCTGCCCTGGAAGGATCGCTTCATGTGTTAGCACCACTCTTTTATGTAGTATTTTTTCTGTAATTCAGTATATCATTCCTGTCTATAGGTACTCCAAGGCAATTATCATCTATAAACACTAATCTAGCCCTTTTCAAAATCAGTTGATTTTATTGAAGAGGAAATTTTTTCTTTGTGCATTTCTTTAATCAATTAAATTTTTCCAGACACAGTGCCTCCACAAGACGCTCTTTAACTTAATTGATTAGAAAAATCAGAAAATTATCATTTTTAACGTTAAATCACCTATTAAAGATGATATAATGAACGCGCATAAAGACTCAATGTAGTTTGTATTCTTTTTACTTCTCCGAACAGGTCTGCAGATGAGAGTGGGAAAGGAGGCAAAGCAAAAGGAAGTTTATCTCTATTTACAGTGAAAACAACATCAAATTGGAAAGGATGATTTTTGTGAAAAAATTACTGATAGTTTCCCTGTTTCTTGTTTCCCTGATCTTAATGGGGTTCAGCATTCACCCGTCCGCAGCTGAAAGATCAACTGACATTGAAATTCCCGTCGTGAATTATCATGTTATTTCTCATAATCCCGATCCGAATAACCTTTATCAGTACAGCGTAGAAGATTTTGAGGAACAAATGGTTTATTTGAAGGAAAACGGCTATCGTTCATTGACCCTCAGACAATACTTCAGAATTTTGGATGGAAAAGCGCCTATGCCGGCTAAACCGATCCTGATTACATTTGATGACAGTACCAGCGATTTTTATCCGAACGCCTACCCAATCCTGGATAAATACGATTTGAAAGCAACTCAGTTTGTGGTTTCTGATTGGGTAAACGACAGATGGAGCATGACTGCAGAAGAAATCACAACGGTCATGAAGAATGGCATCGATATCCAAAACCATACAGTCAGTCATCCGTCTCTCGACGCACTGAGCTACGACCAGCAATATGACGAAATTTATGATGCGTCGGTGGCACTCAATTCTCTTACCGGCAAAAGGATCAATGTTTTCGCTTATCCATATGGAGCTTACAATGACGACACACTTGCAGTCGTTGAAAATCTTGGATTTAAAGGAGCATTCACAATAGAGGGAGGCATAAGTACGGACGAGGACAACCGCTATGAGCTTCCCCGATTCATGATCCTGAACGGTGATACCTTAGATGACTTTGTGCGAAAACTTGCGACGGGTCATTGATCGTGTGAACAAAAAACAGCAGCTGGGACTCTCCAGCTGCTGTTTTTACATGTATTCAGCTTTACGAATTGTGCAGCATTGAAGAACCAAATTTATGAAGATCTGGTGCCTGCCGTTTTCGGGTGGCTTGTTCATAGGAGTAGGCCAGTTCGATTAAGCGCGGTTCGCTGAAAGCCTGGGCGCTGAATGTGACACCGACGGGATGCCCGCTGCTGGTGTAGCCGGCAGGAACCGTGATGGATGGATAGCCCGCTCTTGCGGGCTTGGCGGCACCGCGGTTGTTTTGGAACAGCAGCGCATCCAGCTGGTGTTCGTTCATGACGAGATCGAGCCCTTCAGAAGTGGAGCAGCGCACATCGATTTCTCGGTGTTCCATGTACGTCGGGTCAGCCGGATCGTCACTTAAGGACTGTGATTTTTCCAGTTCCTCCTGGCCGAATTTCATGCGGCGCTCGGGATCTTGTTTATTGAACGCGATGACATCCGCCAGTGATTTAACCGACACCTCTTCAGGCACGGTTTCAAGATACGCGTTGAGGCCACGCTTGAATTCATACCACAACACGTCCGATTCGAATGACTGCTGGGGAATCGTCACTTCTTCGACGGTGGCGCCGAGCGATTTCATTTGGTCGATGGCATCCATCATGATGGCACGTTCTTCTGGTTCTTCATTGTTCAGGAAAGTTAGGTCGACACCGATGCGGGCGCCTTTCAAGCCGTCTGTTTTCAAGTGCGGTGTGTAATCGGCCAATGCTCGCCCGGCACTCGCGTGTGTCGCCGAATCCTGTTCGTCGACACCGGTCAATGCGCCGAGCAGGATTGCGGCGTCCGCAACCGTGCGCGCCATCGGTCCTGCGGTATCCTGGCTTTCGGAAATCGGGATGATGCGCGAGCGGCTGACGAGTCCGACTGTCGGCTTGATGCCGACGATGGAGTTGGCACTCGCCGGGCTCAAAATCGATCCCGAAGTTTCGGTGCCGACGCCGATAACAGCGAAATTCGATGCGATGGCAGCACCGGTCCCTGAACTCGACCCGCCGACATCCTCAGCTTTAAAGGTATCGATTCCATAAGGGTTCAGCACTTGGCCGCCGAGTGAACTGTAGCCGCTCACGCCTTCTTTCGACATGAAATAAGCCCATTCGCTCAGATTCACTTTGCCGAGAATGATGGCACCTGCATTCCGCAGCTGCGCAGCGACAAAGGAATCCTGCTTGGCGAAATTCTGTTCCAAGGCGATGGCGCCGGCTGTCGTCGGCATCGGGTCTGCCGTTTCGATATTGTCTTTCAGCAACACGGGAATGCCGTATAGCGGCCCCTGACCTTCCTGTCCACGCAACTCATCCAGCTGGGCTGCAATTTTCAGTGCGTCGGGATTGATGGTTAAGACGGAATTGATCCTCGGGCCATTCCGGTCGAATGTCTCGATGCGGTCGAGGTAGGCCTGCACCAATTCCACGGAAGTCAGCCTGTTTTCCTGAAAAGCCTGTTGAATGTCTTCGATTGTCGCTTCGTTTAATGTGAATGAGGTTGTCTCCATCTGAGGGCTCCTAACTATAATTAATGAAAATATCTTTAAGTGTACACCAATTCTTAATTTTAGATAAAGTGTAAATTTCATTCAGAGACCATTCTATTCTATTGGAGATTGGAGCATGATCTCAAGGGTCGAATAGTTTGAGTTTGAGGTAAGGTAAGAGTAATCTGAAAATAGAAATGAGAGGAGTGAAAGCAGATGGAAAAAGCAATACCAGAAGTGGCCTTGAACGACGGAACAATGTTGCCGGTTACGGGACTCGGTACATATGGACTGTGGGGCAATGCAGGGGCGAACGCAGTCAGCAGTGGGATCAATGCCGGTTATCGGCTGATTGACACGGCATATAATTATGAGAACGAAGGAGCGGTGGGTGAAGGCATCAAGCGCAGCGGCATTTCCAGTGAAGATTTGTGGGTTACGTCCAAGCTGCCGGGGCGTTATCATAGTTACGAAAAAGCATTGGTTGCGATTCAGGAATCGCTGTATCGCTCTAATTTGGATTACTTTGATCTATACGTCATCCACTGGCCGCTTCCGAATCAAGACCTCTACGTAGAAGCGTGGCAGGCATTGATTGATGCGAAGAAATGGGGGCTCGTCCGGTCGATCGGCGTGAGCAACTTCCTGCCTGAGCACCTGGAGCGCATTATTCAGGAGACGGGGGTGACGCCGAGTATAAACCAAGTGGAATTGCATCCGTTCTTTAATCAGGAAGAACAGCGGAGAGTGCACGCGGAACACAGCATCCAAACGCAATCGTGGAGCCCAATTGCAAGAGCGGCAGATATTCTGTCGAATGAAACAATGCGCAAAATTGCCGATACGCACAATAAGACCATCCCCCAGGTTGTACTGCGCTGGCAATACCAGATCGGCTCTGTTTCGATTCCGCGCTCCACATCTCCTCAGCGGCAGCGGGAAAACCTGGCTATTTTTGATTTCGCCTTAAGTGAAACCGAAATGAGCGCGATTGCACAACTAACCCGTCCAGATGGCAGGCTGTTTGATATGGATCCGGCTACGCATGAAGAATTTTAATCTAAGCAGGGACTGAACATCATTCCCGGTGTGTGTTTTTAATCCCTTTTCAACAGATTATAAAGATACGATTAGGTCAACTAACAATCAGCAAAAGCTTAAAAACAACTTATAAATCAACTTCTTACTATTTTCCTGAAAATTCTAAAATTGGTATTGACAGCGCTTTCTTTTAAGTATACCTTATAGATAACAAGTTAAGAGCTGTGTTGGAGCCCAAGAGATTCGCACATCAATGAGTACTTCTACCAAGGAGGACTTTCATTGAGTGCGAATTTTTTTATTGGCCGGCTGCACGGTTTTTACTTTAAAAAAGAAAAGGAGTGATATTGGATGTCGGAGTTTTTAGCAGAAGTGATCGGTACCATGATCCTGATTATTTTTGGGGCGGGTGTAGTCGCTGGGGTGGTATTGAAAGATTCCAAAGCCGAAAATAGCGGCTGGATAGTCATTACGATTGCTTGGGGATTGGCAGTGACGATGGGGGTTTATGCAGTAGGCGGTTTTTCGGGAGCACATTTAAATCCGGCGGTGACGCTTGGGTTTGCAGCAGTAGGCGATTTCCCTTGGGCGCAAGTGCCGGTTTACATAGCAGCACAGATTTTGGGGGCTATCATCGGGGCAGCTATCGTCTTTTTAAATTACTTGCCGCATTGGAAACGCACAGAAGACCAAGGAGCAAAACTGGGTGTGTTCGCTACGATACCTGCTGTGCGAAGCCCATTTTCGAACTTGGTGAGTGAAATCATCGGAACCGCCGTTCTTGTGATGGGCTTGCTGTTCATCGGTGCCAACCAATTCACGGAAGGTTTGAATCCATTGATTGTCGGTGCATTGATCATTGCCATCGGCATGTCGCTCGGCGGTCCTACAGGATATGCCATCAACCCTGCGCGTGACCTCGGCCCCCGGATTGCACATGCTTTGCTGCCGATTCCAGGCAAAGGCAGTTCAGACTGGAGCTATGCCTGGGTTCCTGTAGTCGGGCCGATTTTCGGGGGTATCTATGGAGCTGTTTTCTACAAGGCCATGTTTACAGGCGACTTTAGCCTACTCTTCTGGGGGCTCAGTGCAATCATGGCGTTAATTTTATTCGGAGCGGCGAATGCTGAACTGAAGAAAGGCTACACAGTGGCCAATGAAATTGAAGCGAACTTAGTGGAAGACAGCGAAATGACAAAAGCACGTCCATAAAAAACATACGAGGAGGAATAGAAAATGAGCAAAGATTATATACTATCGATCGACCAAGGAACAACAAGTTCACGTGCGGTATTGTTTAACCATAAAGGGGAAATTGTTGAAACAGCGCAGCAGGAGTTTGAACAATTTTTCCCGAAACCGGGCTGGGTGGAACATGACGCCAATGAAATCTGGACTTCTGTTTTAGCTTGTATGGCGGGTGTATTACGGAAAGCGGATGTCGATCCAGGAGAGGTTGCAGGAATCGGAATTACGAACCAGCGTGAGACAGCTGTCGTTTGGGATCGCAACACCGGAAAGCCGATTTACAAAGCGATTGTCTGGCAGTCGCGCCAGACAGGCGACATCTGCAAAGAGTTGAAGGAACAAGGACATGAAGAACTCTTCCGCAAGAAAACAGGCCTTCTGATTGATGCCTATTTTTCCGGTACGAAAGTCAAATGGATTTTGGACAATGTGGAAGGGGCGCGCGAAAAAGCGGACAACGGCGATTTGATGTTTGGGACGGTTGATTCCTGGCTCGTCTACAAGTTGTCGGGCGGAAAAACCCATGTCACCGATTACAGCAACGCTTCGCGTACCTTAATGTACAATATCTACGATTTGGAATGGGATCAGGAGCTTTTGGATATCCTGACCGTGCCGAAAAGCATGCTGCCGGAAGTTCGCCAGTCTTCTGAAGTCTATGCCAATACAGTTGATTACCATTTCTTCGGGCATGAAGTGCCGATCGCAGGTATCGCCGGGGATCAGCAGGCTGCTTTGTTCGGGCAGGCATGCTTCGAAAAAGGGATGGCAAAAAATACGTACGGAACAGGGTGCTTCATGCTGATGAACACCGGCGAAGAAGGTGTGGTTTCTGAGCATGGCCTATTGACGACTTTGGCTTGGGGTGTTGACGGCAAAGTGGAATATGCGTTAGAAGGCAGTATCTTCGTTGCGGGTTCCGCCGTTCAATGGCTGCGTGATGGCTTGAAGATTCTGGATAGTGCGCCGGAAAGTGAAGCGTATGCAACGTCAGTCGAATCGACGGACGGCGTCTACATGGTACCGGCATTTGTCGGCCTTGGTACCCCTTATTGGGACACGGATGCCCGCGGCGCAATTTTCGGCTTGACGCGCGGCACGACGAAAGCGCATTTTATCCGGGCGACACTTGAATCTCTCGCCTACCAGACAAAAGATGTCGTGGATGTCATGATCAAAGATGCCGGCATTGAATTGAAAACCTTGCGTGTAGACGGCGGTGCGGTATCAAATGATTTCCTGATGCAATTCCAAAGCGACATTTTGGATGTTCCGGTTGAGCGTCCCGTCATCCAGGAAACGACAGCACTGGGTGCAGCTTACCTAGCAGGACTCGCAGTTGGATTCTGGAAAGACAAAGAAGAAATCGCCAAGCAATGGCAAATCGACAAGACCTTTACACGCGATATGCCAACTGAACAAAGCGAGCATCTATACGATGGCTGGACACAAGCAGTAGCGGCGACAAGAACATTCAAACAAGAAGCGAAGAAAGCGCCGATTGTCCTGTAACGGCTAGAGTATTCACGTCGTTTTGCGTTACCTATAAAGTGCTATGTTAAATGAAAAATGCCCATCCGATTTTCCGGATGGGTATTTCTTGTTGGAGCACACAGTGCCTAAGTTTTAAACGTATTTCTTATATAAGCGATGCTACGAAAATAAGGTTTTCTAATATTCCCCGTATAACGCCGTCCACGTATTCGTGCCGACAATGCCGTCGACTTTCAAGCCTTTGTCTGTCTGGTATTGGCGGACGTTCTTATTGGTTTCGGGTCCAAAGATTCCATCAACCGTTGTTGTTAGTCCATATTCATTCAATGTCCATTGGAGAAGTTCCACTTCAATGCGTGCACTTCCCTGACGCAGGATAAACTGATGCTCCGGTGCAATATCCATTAAGTTCCGGAGTTCGGCGGGCAGTTCTCCTTCTGGGTCTGCAGGTTTATCATGTTCTCCGTACAGTGCGGCCCACGTGTTCGTACCGGCAACGCCATCAACTCTCAAGCCTTTATCTGCCTGATATTGGCGGACGTTTTTTTCTGTTTGAGGCCCAAAGATGCCATCAACCGCGGTTTCGAGTCCGTAATGATCCAATGTCCACTGGAGAAGTTCCACTTCAATGCGTTCACTTCCGTTGCGCAAAATAAACTGATGTTCCGGGGCGATGTCCATTAAATTCGCAAGGCGGGCTGGCAGCTTATCTTCGGTGACTGCAGATGGATGATTTGTAGCTTCCACCGGTTGGAAAGTGAGGGGAGAGGCAACCAATAAACCAAATGCCAGCAACGTTGGAATCCATTTCTTCTTCACGGCTGATTCCTCCAGAATTTGTATTTGCCTCCTGTGTACCCAGTTTATTTTTAAAGAAAACCAGTATTCAGTCCGTTAAGGAAATAAATCTATTGGTGCCCTGTGAAAATTTTGGCTTCGTCATTGTTCTCATATAAACTTACTCTCCGACCATTCCATCGTGATCATTGTCCCGCATGTATGGATATAGCCAATGATCACTCATGATGGGCATGCTAAAACCGGCTGCTTTTGCTTCTTTGATCGTCACTTGTCCATTGCCATTCGTATCAACGCTGGATACATCTCCGCCTGTGTCTGCAGCGGCTGACTCGGCAGGTTCACTGTTTGTGGCCGCACTGAATGAAGCATCTGGCTCACTGTCTGTTAAACCGAGTGAGGCGTTTACTTCATCCGGGTTCACGTTGTCAAATGCATCGACGACTTGGTTTCCTTTTATCGTATAGCTGTACTGATAACTGGAAGGGATTTGCGTTTCCGTATCCGGATAGGTGATGATGGCTTCAAAATTCGTCGCTCCGCCTGCGTCACGGATACTGTCTTCCATATAAGCTTGATCACCGTGCCGGTTGAGCGTACTTTCCTGGGGGGTAATATTATAGGCATTCGATACCCCTCCAAGAGAATCGGCGATGACATGCCCTTCATCTAAAACGTCGCTTTCGACGCCCGGAACCTTTGCTTCATCCGAATAATACCTGCCGGACGACAAGACAGATTCGCTGCTGTCGTCCTGTACAATGATTTCGTCAGCAACGACACGCTCCAGTTGCCCGTGTTCATTCGTAAAGGCCCAATATTCACGGTCCCCGTATCCAATGTCAACGACGATGTTGGCTTCACGGTATCCAGATACATCGCCGCCATCCACTTCAATCAGTTTATATCCTGCGAACAGTTCATTTTTTTGCCGGGCTTCTTCTTCAGCTTTTTTCTTTTTCGCTGCCAGTTCCTGTGCTTCTTTCTCTTTCACAAGTTTCTCGGCCGCTGCTTTTTCTTCAGCTTCTTTCTTCGCTGCCAGTTCCTGCGCTTCTTTCTCTTTCGCCAGCTCCTCAGCTGCCGCTTTTTCTTCGGCTTCTTTTTCAGCTGCCAGGCGTGCTTCTTCCTTTTCTTCTGCAGCCTGGATCTCGGCTTCTTCCAGGGCGATGCGTTGTTCTTCAGCTTCTTTTTCTTTCTGTGCTTCCATTTGTTCACTTTCGACGCCAGCCGCCGTATCGACTTCGTCTGCTGTAAAGGCGACTCCAACGCCAGAACCAATTATTACTGCCAATGAAAGAGCAGCCGCAAGACCAGCCTGCTTAACAGTTAACCCTTTTTTGAACAAAGCACTGACGAGCAGCAAAACAATACTCGCAGCGAAAGCCAATAAGGCAACCAATATCAATAAAACAAATACCACATCCATTTAATATGTCCCCCTGATTTGTCTCTTTCTAGATCTATATTGCTATTTTCCAAAGATGAATATAACACGATTCAGAAGGTAAATACTAGGGGATGATAATTTCCTGTCTGGAAATATTTAGTTTTATTAATTCATTCTTGAATTTGCTCTAACAAAACCCGACGTTCTCTTTGAGTTTCTTTATTTTTAAGTTGTTGGAACAGAAATAGTACACTAACGCAACCGGATAGTTTTAACTCGGAAAATTAAGTGACGTTAGCTGGAAATTACTGATAGGAGAGATTGCTTGGAGATTTTGGATTGAAGGGATTTATATTTGGAAGGAATCAGAGAAGAAGTCATGAATACTGAACCATCAAAACATGCACCCAGTCCTTAATTAAACTGGGTGCATGTTTTGAATTGAAATGGGCTGTTCTACTCGCCCTATTTAGCGATACAATAAATGGTAGAATCGATATCTTTTTTACATGCGGGAGGCAGCTATGAAAATTCAAGCAGTGGTTGTAAATGGTCAAAAAATAATTCCATCCATAGAAGTCGGCCTTCAAAAGCAGAAAGTCATCGGCATTCAGACGAATGTTCAGCGCAAGAAAATCCTGCTGGCTGAACTGGCTGAGCAGCCGGATACGTACGTGTCGCTTGTTCAGCAGGGAGAGTACAAGCGCCTTACGGTGGAAGAGTTGCTGCGTTTTATGAAAAACATCAGTGGACATGACAAACCGGTTGGCACGATGCTCCGCCTGTTTCAGCTGGAGGATTTAAGGAAGATGAAAATCAGCCATTTGCCTTCGTCGAAACAAATCTATTTGTCATTGCTTCGCATTTATTACGCACATCAGCAAACAATTGTATTGGAAGAACCGTATTTCCAGCTGGAAGAACAGGAGAGGCTCGTCTTTGCACGATTGCTGCAGGAGCTTTCAGCAGAAAAACGAATCATTATCCTTACATCCAATCTGGAAGATGCGCTCATCAGCTGCGATGAAATTTTCCGCTTGGACAATGCCGGACTGCATCAGCTGGATTTTGCTGATTCAGACAGTGAGCCGCCAGTGCAGGAAGAGATTGAGGAAGCGGAATTCAAGGTTCAAAAGATCCCGACAAAAAAGAACGACAAAGTTATTTTGTTCAATCCTCCGGAAATTGATTACATTGAAAGCATCAACAGTATGGCTGTAGTACATGTCGGAGGCGAAACCTATAGTTGCGCACTGACTTTGGCCGAGTTGGAAGAGCGTCTTCAGCATTACGGCTTTTTCCGTTGCCACCGGTCGTATATCGTCAATCTGCAAAAAGTGCGGGAATTGATCACTTGGACGAAAAACAGCTATAGCCTGCGCCTGACAACTGGCCAGGATTCGGTCGTGCCGCTGTCACGGACTAAATTAGTGGAGTTGAAAAAGCTTCTGAACATTTAAATTTCCCAGGAAATAATTGGTCAAACCGGCGCTTTCGGGGTACAGTTCAGCCGGAATAGGGTACATTTTAGCCTGATTTGGAGGTGTTCTTCTCTTTTTCTTTATATGCTTATGCTATCAACGAAAGGGAGTGGAACACATGAACACAATTTCCGTCCAAAACATTCAAAAATCATTCGCTGGCAAACCGGCATTAAAAGATGTCTCATTTGATATTCCGAAAGGAGAGATTTTTGGTTTCCTGGGGCCGAGTGGTTCCGGCAAAACGACCCTGCTGAAAATTTTGACTGCACAACTGGATCCGACAAGTGGAAGTGCAACCGTGCTGGATAAGCCAGCCAAACTGATGCAAAAAACCGATCAAAAAAGACGCTTCGGCATTTTGACCGATAACAGTGGATTATATGAACGGCTAACGATTGAGGAAAACCTGGAACTGTTTCGCGGCTTGTACGACTTGCCGAAATCATCCATTGATAAAGTACTCAATTTCGTCAATTTGACTGCCGACCGCAAGAAGCGGATCAGTGTCCTGTCAAAAGGGATGCGCCAACGCGTCACCTTGGCCTGTGCCATCATCCACGAACCAGAAATGCTGTTCTTGGATGAACCGACGTCTGCGCTGGATCCGGTGAATACAGCACATATCCATAAAGGGTTGCGCTATTTGAATGAAAACGGCACAACTATCTTTTTGACGACACATGACATGACCGAAGCGGAAACGCTGTGTGAACGGGTAGCGATTTTACACAAAGGCGAAATCCGCGCAATCGGTGCGCCCGCTGAACTTAAAAAGACCCATCGCGATGGCACGCTGACAGTGGAATTGACGTCTGGCCAGAGCGAGCGGTTGCCGATGAACGAAAATTCGGCAACCCAGGTTGCCAACTGGATGAGCCAAGGCCAAATTGATCGCATCTATACAAATGAGCTAAGTTTAGGCGATATTTTCATTAAACTGACAGGGAGTGAATTGGTATGAACGTGTCATTGAAACGGATCCAAGCCATAATAGTCAAAGATTATAAAGAGTTTTCCAGAAACTACGCAATTTCAGTGATGATCTTATTCCCATTGCTTTTCGCCTTTATGTACCGTTCAGATGGTGCTGAACAAGCCACTATGTATGCGTTTGTCATAAACTTTTCGTTGGCGATGCTCACCAGTTTTGTCCAGGCTTGTTTGATTGCTGAGGAGAAAGAACGCAACACGCTGCGTTCGCTGATGATGACACCGGCTTCTATGCTGGATGTGCTGATTGGGAAAAGCGCATTGGTATTCATCATTTCCGCGGCCGTGCTGGCGCTTTCGACGTACACCTTCGGTTACGATACATCGAATATGATGGTGCTAGTGGCGGCGATAGGCATTTCCATTCTGCTTTATACGGCAGTCGGGACCATTTGCGGTTTGTATTCAAAAACTTTGATTGAAGCGTCCCTTTCGATTTTCCCGGTATTGATCATCTTTACCATGGGGCCATTCGCTTTGGTATTTGAAGAAGATTACCCGTTTGTGAAAGTCCTGCGCTATTTACCGAGCAGCCAATTGAGTGAATTGCTGAATGCTTTGGAAATCGGAGCGACGACCAATGAACTGATCATTAATTTGGTTATTATTTCCATGTGGGCGATTGTGTTGACTGTGATTTCGTTTGTCCTGTATAAAAAACGTTTGATGGATCGTTAAAGAAATGAAGAGAGCCACTATCTGAGTTTTTTCTTTTATAGTCTCACACCCGCAACCTTCTTGTTGCGGGTGTGTTTTTTATATTCGCCTTCCTCATAACCAGAGAGACAGTTGTGTGAACCCATCCAAAATAGGGAAAGCTTTTAGTAGTAGGGTAATTCCTGGATTTGATTGAAAAAGGAGAATGTTAGTGTGACAGAAAAAAGAGACGAAATCATTTTAAGAGGGCTACAAGAAAATAACTTAAAAAACATTGATTTAAATATCCCGAAAGAGAAAATCAATGTCTTTACCGGTCTGTCGGGTTCAGGGAAAAGTTCCGTCGTCTTTGATACTTTGGCAACCGAGAGCAGAAGGCAAATGACTTTGAACTACCCGTTGTATGTCAGACACCAGATGCCGAGGTACGAAAGGCCGCATGCCGATTTGATGCAGCATTTGAGCCCGGTCGTTGTCGTGGAACAGAAACCGGTAAGAGGCAATGTGCGTTCAACGGTTGGCACGTACATGGACATTGATCCGTTGATTCGGCTGCTGTTTTCACGGATCGGCAGCCCATCGATTGGTTCAGCAACGGAGTTTTCCAGTGACAGTTCTTTTGGAAAATGTCCGGAATGCAGCGGATACGGAGAAATCGTTGCGCCGGATATCACCAAACTCATCGATCACACGAAGTCGCTCAGGGATTCCGCAGTGAGATTCAAGCCGTTGGCGCCGCCTGGCTGGCAAGGCAGATGGATGGTGGATGGCGGGTTGTTCGATCCTGATCTCCCCATCAAAGATTTCTCGGAAGAAAAATACAATCTTTTAGTCTACGGACCGCCGGAAGGCGAGCGGGCATTCAGCACTTATTATTACAAAGTAGGCAATAGAGACATCGAATGGGACGGCATCCTTCCCCGGTTTATTCGCCTGTACATTAACCGGGACCTCACGAAATTGAAAATAACGTCTCAGGAAGATGTCTTGGCAATGACCACGCACACAGCGTGTCCAACGTGCGAAGGTTCAGGATTGAATCCAAAAGTGCTGGAATGCAAAATCAACGGGTTGAATATCGCCCATTATGACCATTTGGAACTGACGGATTTGCTGGAGGAACTGAAGAAAATCCAAGACCCGGTCGGAAAATCAATTGCCCAGCAAGTATTGCCTAACGTCAAACAACTGGTGGACTTGGGCTTGGGTTATTTGAGCTTGAAACGAAAAATGGGCACACTTTCCGGCGGAGAAGCACAGCGCGTGAAAATTGCCCGCCATTTAGGAAGCAGTTTAAACAACATCACGTATATTTTCGATGAACCCAGCGCAGGGCTGCATCCGGAAGAAATCGACATGCTGACGCATATGTTGAAAAATTTGAGAGACAATTACAATACCGTCGTCGTCATCGAACACAATTTAGCGGTCATCAAAACGGCAGATGAAATCATCGAAATGGGTCCGGGAGCGGGCGTGAACGGAGGCGAAGTGGTGTATCAAGGCGCACAGGCAGGGTTAAAGAAAGCTTCAGCCATCACGGACTTGGATCATAAAGTGAGCGTGAATAAAACCCCGCGGCAGGCAGAAAACAGTTTTTCGATCAAAAATGCTTCGGCCAATAACTTGAAAAATGTCAGTGTCGACATTCCGAAAAACGTCCTCGTGTCGGTATGCGGCGTTTCAGGATCCGGCAAGAGTTCGTTGCTGTTCGGCGCATTTATGGAGAACTATCCCGAAACCATCGCGGTCAGCCAAGGCAGCATAGGCACTTCCAGCCGTTCGACACTTGCGACTTACATGGGAATCATGGACGACATCCGGTCGATTCTGGCCAAAGAAACGGGACAGCCGGTGGGCTTGTTCAGCTTTAATTCGACAGGAGCCTGTCCGGTCTGCGAGGGCAAAGGCGTCACCACGCCGGACGTAGCTTTTGCGGATCCCGTGACCGTCACGTGTGAAGCCTGCAGAGGCACGCGGTATTCGGATGAAGCGCTGTCGTATCGACACTTAGGAAAAAATATTGTGGAGATATTGGAACTGTCGATCGACGAAACCAATCGGTATTTGAAAATGCCGAAAATCGTCAAAAAAGTAGATACCTTAAAGGATGTCGGATTGGGGTACCTGACACTCGGACAGACGACCAGTTCGTTGAGCGGTGGAGAAGTGCAGCGCCTCAAACTTGCCAGCCACCTGAAAAAAGAAGGGCAAATCTATTTGTTGGATGAACCTTCATTGGGCCTGCACACAAAAGACAATGATCATCTATTGGACGTTTTCCAAAGCCTCGTAAACAAAGGGAATTCGGTCATCCTCGTTGAACACAATTTAAACTTTATCGCGGCGAGCGACTGGGTCATCGAAATGGGTCCAGGCGGAGGCAAAAAAGGCGGCGAAGTGTTGTTTGAAGGGACTCCGGAAAAGATGCTCCAGTCGGACACCTTGACGGCGAAGTGGCTGAGAAAAGGTGTGGAGGAGTAATCTTAATTCACAGGCGTTGTCAGTTTGTTTAAGCGGGAAAATATTCGGGAAAACTTAGTGTTCAGGATGATTTAAAGGAGGAAACTTAAAATGGCTAAAGTATTAGCAGTGTTATCAAGTGGACATAAAGATACAGAAAATAATTACGAAACCGGCTGGTGGGCCGAAGAATTGTTTGCGCCGATGGAGATAGTGGAGAATGCGGGACATCAAATGGACCTGGCTTCACCAAAAGGTGGAAAACCTACTCTTGATCAGGCCAGCATCAGCGAAGATTATGATCCAGAAGGCAAATACAAAAAAATGTATGAATCCGGATTAGCGGACAACACCAAAAAGCTTTCGGAAGTCACTCCGGAAGAGTATGACGCGGTGTTTATCGTGGGTGGCCACGGAGCAATGTATGACCTGGCTAAAGATGAAACCTTGCATAAAATCATCAATGCCATTTACGACAATGGAAACATTGTTTCAGCCGTATGCCACGGACCCGCTCCATTGCTTTGGACAACACGTCCGGATGGCAAAAGCATCATTTCCGGCTTAGACGTAACCGGATATCCGGAAGCGGTTGAACCTGAAGGGCTTCCGGCAATTCTGCCATTCAGCTTGGAAGGTGAAATGAGCAAAGTGGCCAATTATTCCGCTGAGCAAAAAGTGGTTTGGGGCAATGACCAATTAGTGACCGGGCGTGACCCGTTCTCTTCTGAAGCATTGGCCGAAGAATTGGTGAAAGCTTTGGATAAAAGAAACAACTAGGCAAACGGAGTGATGGAACCCCATCATAATACACAGCAATCCTAAAGCCGATAGATTTTTATGAATGCCAAATGCCGAACTCCGCGAAGAAACATCGCGAAGTTCGGCATTTTTTTATAGCATATTTTCGGACAGTGCTTCTACAAGCTCAAAGCCCCGCTTCATCCCGGATATCTTCTTCTGTGATGCTGCCATTTTTCCCTGTTCCTTTAACCGTATCCAGATTGACTCCCAGATCTTTTGCAAGCCGCCTAAGCCTCGGTGATACCCGTACGAAACTACTGGATGGCTGGCTATCAGAGTTTGTTTCGGTTTTCGCTTCCTTCGGGGGTTCATCCTGGGCTGCTCCTGTTCCGGGAGTCCCATCAGGATCGATGGTTGCCAGTACATCTCCAACTTTTGCGGAATCGCCTCTTTTGACAGCAATTTCTTGTATGGTTCCGCTGCTTTCGGCGGTTATTTCGGAAACGGCTTTTTCCGTCTGGACTTCTACCAATGGCTGTCCTTTTTCCACGAAATCGCCAACTGACACAAACCAGAGAACCATCAAACTTTCCTCTACATCTTCATCCAATTGCGGCAATCGGATTTCAATCATTTCACCACCTCCAGGGGCGTTAAGCTTCATCCATCATCTTTTTCACTTGCTCGTAGATTTTATTCGGTCCCGGAATGACGAAGTCTTCCAACACGCCGCTGTATGGAATCGGCACATCCGGAATCGCCAACCGGCTGATCGGTGCTTCCATCTCAAAAAATGCTTCTTCTGCGACAATCGCTGAGACTTCCGCCGTCATGCCGTAGGACAGGTAATCTTCATCGACCACGAGAAGGCGATGGGTTTTCTTCACGGACTCAATGATGGTGTCTTTATCGATCGGTGCCAGTGACCGCAAATCGATGACTTCCGCTTCAATGCCGTCTTTGGCAAGGCGCTCCGCTGCTTCGACCGCGTAGTGGGTCATCATTTGGATGCCAACGATCGTCACGTCTTTGCCTTCCCGGACGACTTTTGCTTTATTCAACGGAACGGTATAGGATTCTTCCGGCACATTATCAACGGCGACATCCAACTGCTCCATCCAGCCGAGACCTTGGAGTGATTTATGGAACATGAAGACGACCGGATTGTCATCGCGGATCGCTGACACCATCATCCCTTTCAAGTCATACGGATTGGAGGGGGCGACCACTTTCATGCCCGGCATATGGGCAAAGGTCGCATAAAGTGTCTGCGAATGCTGGGCAGCATCCCGGTAGCCGCCGCCGACCGAGGTCATCAGCACCATCGGCAGTTTGACGTTGCCGCCCGACATATAAGGGATTTTCGCCATATGGTTATAGATCTGGTCCATGCAGACGCCAAAAAAGTCGACGAACATCAATTCCGCGATCGGCCGCATGCCTTCAGCGGCAGCACCAATGGCAGCACCGATAAAAGCGGTTTCGGAAATTGGGGTATCCAGTACCCGCTCTGGTCCGAATTTCTCGATCAATCCTTGCGTCGAACCAAAGATGCCTCCATATTTTCCGATATCCTCACCCAACACAAAGACATTCGGATCGCGTTCCATTTCCTGTGAAATGGCTTCAGCCATCGCTTTATTGCCGTTCAATATCCGTTTTTTCGCTGTTTCCACAATAGATCGGCTCCTTTCCTGTTTTATGAATGGAAGACATCTTTCAATGCAGATTCCGGATCAGGGTAGCTGCTGTCTCTTGCAAACTGGTAGGCTTCATCCACTTCTTGTTTGGCGCGCTTTTCCATGGTTTCCAAATCGTCTTCGCTGATGTTCTCGGATTCGGCCAACATCTTTCTCAGTTTGTTGATCGGATCCAGTTGGCGAAGCCCCGGCACTTCCGTTTGATCCCGGTACAGTTCTGGATCTCCCTGGAAATGGCCCAGGTAGCGGTAGGTTTCGATTTCAATGATGGTCGGTCCTTGGCCGTTGCGCGCTCTGGCCACTGCTTCCTCAGCTGCTTTATACATGGCGATCGGGTCGTTGTCTTTTACGTAGGCACCTGCAATGCCATAAGCAGACGCCCGTAAATCATTCGACTCGACGGACGTGGACGCTTTTTTCGCCACGGAAATGCCGTACGAATTGTCTTCCACGACGACAATGAGCGGCAAATTCCAAACTGCTGCCAGATTCAGCGATTCGTGGAAAGCCCCAGCGTTCGCTGCGCCTTCTCCGATGAAAGCGACAGCTACCCAGTCTTTTCCCTTCATTTTGCTGGTCATCGCTGCGCCGACTGCATGGGGGATGCCGGCACCGACAATGCCTCCGCAAGAAAATTTCACTTCCGGGTCGAACAAGTGCATATGTCCGCCTTTTCCTTTGCCAAGCCCCGTTTCCTTCCCAAAAATCTCAGCGGTCATTTTCTTCAAATCGACGCCTTTGGCAATAGCATGGTGATGGGGGCGGTGGGGAGCCGTCACCGTATCGTCTTTTGTCAGGTGCACACAGATACCCACTGCGGCTGGTTCCTGCCCGGTGGCCAAGTGCATTTCACCCGGCACAGTCCCGGCTCCGATATTGAATACCGGCGTTTTGCCTTCCATGTACGCTTCCGCCATCTGGTCTTCGTAGTAACGGATCTTCACCATCTGTTCGTACATCCATTCCATCTTCTCCATAGATACTGCGGGTTGCTTTTCTTCAAACATAGTCACTGCTTTTCCTCCTTTCAACTAGATAAAGACGTGCATCCAATGGCGGGCAACATTTTTGAATGTATATAAACATCTTCATAATAACACCTTTTTCTTAATTTATGTCAATATTCAGATTATTTAAGTGGTAATCTAAAAATCATGCCACTGGTCGCAAAATGCTTCAGTTTACATTATGGGTTTAGAGTGGCACAGGCTTCTTTGAATCAACTCGTAGAGGAAGAGAGTTGATATTTTCCTCTCTTTTGTTACGCTTGAGTTCATAAGCTTGGGAAGGGAGTTCTTCAAATGGAGTCGTTGATGGACATCATACTCATAGTCTTGCCAATTGCCATCGTAGGGGCGATTGCTATATTTGTCATTACCCGGCTTAAAGCCAAACAAGAGCGGGGCACACTCGGAAAGAAAGAAACAACAGAAGCCCAAACGCTGTTAGACAGTTTGATTCCGCTTGGCATGATTTTCGGAAGTGCACTCGGTGTAGTTGTGGGTATCATTTTCAGTATTTCATTGGGCAACGCCATTGTATTAGGATCAGGAATCGGGATGTTGATCGGCTATTTGGCTTACGAATTTTACAGTAAAGAAGAGAGCCATTCATAATGGGTGCTCTTGATGAGCTGATGAAACTTTTTAATTTCAACTACGTATTAGAATCAACAAGTCTAATGAAACCAGGAGGTAATTTCATGACTGCAGTCATTCCAGCATTGTTGGTTATCTTTTTAGGCGCTTACACTTTTTCATCCAAAAAGAACAAACAACATCGTTAAATCACTTTCTTGTTTCAACACGACTTCTATATTACTCAGTAAAATTGCAAGTAAAGAAAGCCGTATCCTGGAACTGTAAAGTTTTCGGGATACGGTTTTTTTATATAGAGCTATAAGAACATGGAGAAATTTACTTGCAGAAAAATCCTTCTTACAGCTTCCTGTTAAATAGTTGAATCTTTTTAAGCATGGCTTCCGTATAATTAAAGCAGTTCTTTAAAGACCTCACCTTATTCACTAACTTTTAAAGGTTCGTTTCTCACTTATTTTTCACGAAAGGCATGATTTAATGGGCACCGTTTCACTTGTCATCTTCCTCTTTATTCTTCCGTGCGCCTGGTTTTTCTGGACCAGCATGAGTTTGAAAAGGGGCAAAAAGAATAAAGTACATTGGAAAATCTCTCTGTCGGCACTCATTGCAGTAATCTTTATCAGTGTTATCGCAAACTACTATTTTTCCGATACATACAAGCTTTCTTTTTTTCAGAATGGATCTGAAAGCATAGTTGCACTTATTGTTTGTGCAGCATTTCTGCTGGTGATAGTCATCATCAATCTGATTGTCAGCCGCATGTTTAAAGGTGCACCCAAATCATTCCATAACCCTAAGGTAGTATGGGTTTTCACAGCGGTGTTCTGTACCACTATTCTATTTTTCATCATGTGGGTGTATCCATTAGCGGAGAAAGCCTCGTACATCCATAAAGTTGAAAATGCGCTGGCTATATCTGAACAGCAACAAGCCCCCGAGGAAATCACCGTGCTGTTTATGAGTTCCGAAAGAAAATGCTTCCGGACGAATACATCAAACTGCCATTCCCAACCGTACCAAAACTCATTTTTCCTCAAAAACAATTTAGATACACAAAAAGAAGTTCAATTGCGTATTCGAGCGCTGGATTCCGAACAACAAGAACTAAAGGTAATCGAGTCGGATATCATGACGCTGGAAGCGGGGGAATTGAAGTTGGTAGAGACAGAGGAATCTTTTGATGAAGCAAGCATCTGGAGCCGCTCTTCTTTTGAAACGGATCGACGAGTCCAGTCCTATGAATCTGTGTACAGGTATCGCGATCGGAAGTAGCTCGTACTTTCTAAGCTTAATGAAAATTGAGCAGGAGAAAAATTAGGTTAGGACATACAACCACGTTTCTCTGAAATCTGGTAAACTTAGCGATATTGATAAGTAATTGCCATAGAACCGCACATAAAGAACATGTAAGGAATGCTAAAAGTAAATAGCTAATAAAAAAGAGCTTTTCAGGAAACTGGAAAGCTCTTTAAAAAACTTGATGTCTAACATCAGGATTGAATAACCGGATTCAAAAAGCTTAAAAGAAATGAGGGATAAACTGTGGAAAATATCTTTCTAATAGCAGCCGTTTTGGTGATTTTGTTAGGGGTTATTTTTATTTATCTTCGCAGGAAAAATATGATAAGTTCAGATGTCGAACAAATCCCAACCCCAGAAAGTAGAGCGGTCATTACAAACGTTGAAGCGGATGTGGAAGAAGACGCAAATGAACAGTTCATGCCTCAAATTACGGAAGTTCAAAACGAAGAAACCATAAAAACCAAATACAAAAAAATTGAAATTCCGGCAGTTTTGAAGATGGATATCCAACAAACCCTTGCAGCTGGATCGATGATTATTGAAGATTATAAAACGTACAAGGTGGAATTCAGCCCTGAAGTTGTAAAAGGATTGAAGGATAAAAGCATGACGCTGATTGAAAAGGCAAATGGCAAAGGTTATCTTCCTGCGGTAAATAAACAAGGTGTGAAAGGAATTTATAAGCAGGGGGTATTGGTGAAAAAGATCAATCCAGGATTAGTGGTACATGCAAGTTATGGACTGCTAGCTGCTGTTGTCGGCCAACAACAATTGGTTGAAATCCAAAGTTCCCTAAAAAGTATTGAAAGAAAATTAGATGTTCTCGTTCAAAACAGGGATAATGATTTTACCGGAAAAATCGAATCGAGATTTGGCTATTTTAAAGAAGTAATAGAACGTTTCCGAAGAAACGGGATTACCCTTGGCGGAGTGGAAGACCATAAAATAGAAGGATTTTACGCAGACACTCTCCAAGATTTAAAAGTTCTAATGAAAGATCTAAAAGCGATCGGCGCGCGTATTGAAGGCTTAAAGGAATATGAAAACATTCGCAAATGGGGTGGAGCCCCGGTGAAAAAAGAGTATGAAAACCTCGTTGAACAGTTTGAGAAGAAACAAGAACTGGTTCGATTAAATGTGAAGTTCATTGAAGAGTGTTACGAGCCATATCTCAGCACCATAAGGAATTACGGAGAAGTAAATGTGAAATCCCAAACCTTGGCTGATTTGATTGTTGAGAACAATTCAATAATCAATAACATTGAAGATAAAGTCAGAAGTATCGAAGAAAATTACACAGTAAAGATCAACTTAGGCATAAAAGCTTTGAAATACCGTGATTTGGAGAGCTTAAAAGAACTTGTCCCGGCGAGAATCGATCAGCAAAAAACAACTGCTCAGGAAGTTCCTTCAGAGATATTAGTTGAGATGGCTGATGAAGGTAAGCTATATGCGTATGTTCCGAAGTAAGGTGGGGAACTTGTACTAGAAAAACCGCTTGCTTTGCAAGACACAATATATGCCATGAATTTAGAAGTATAATATACGAGCACTAAGAGAAGATATAGATTTTCTGAAAGTGGATACGAAAATGATGATAGGATTTTAAAGGAATAACCAGGTTGTCCATACTCGCCCATATGACAAAGAAAATCCGTAAAGTAAAAGTACTTCTTTACTTTACGGATTTTACTGTCTGTCTCATTTATTAACCCTCTCCATCACCGCAAAATAATTTCCTTCGTCATCCGCAAAGTTGAAGCTTCTGCCGGTTCCCATGTTCACCAGTTCGCCGGTCATGACGCCTCTTTTCTTGAAATCAGCGTACAGCTCTTCCACGCCGTCGGTATAGAACATGAGAGAAGGCGTGCCGAGTTCCAATTCGGGCGACAGTTTTGAAACCACTTCTTTGTCATGCAGCACGATTGTCGTCTCCGCGTCTTCGGTAGGGGCGATTTCGATCCACCTCAAGCCTTGTTCTTTCGAGCCTTCATCGGCGACCACAGTAAACCCCGCTTTTTCCGTCCAGAACTTCACTGCTTTGTCCTGATCTTCCACATAGACCATCACTTGCCCAAGCTTGTTGATCAACTGGACCACTCCCTCGCAAATTTGGTTTATTGAAGCTCGTTATATTCCCTACATTTCCCGTAAGGTAATTTCTTCAAACTGTAAGATCAACTGCTGACGAAATGAAATTAAGTCCTGCCGAAGTTTACGCTACAGCCTTCCAGTTTACAAAATCCGGTCCCATTGGTATATTGAGCGTTAATACAATGGTACACAAATACGGATAAGGAAAAGAGGTTGTGAAAATGGATGTAAAATTTCCTATTGGACAATTACAGGTTCCTGATAACGTGAAAACTGAACATATCCAGGAATGGCTTGGAAAAATCGAAACATACAGCACACGGTTAAGAGAAGCTGTCGATTCATTGGATGAAGAACAATTGGGCAAGAAGTACAGAGAAGGCAGCTGGACGGTTCGTCAGCTTGTGCATCATACTGCGGATTCACAATTGAACATGTATCAGCGCCTGAAGCTGGCTTTGACGACTGACAATCCAACAGTTCCTGCTTTTGACCAGGAAAAATGGGTGGCACTTCCGGACAACGAGCTGCCGGTGGAAAGTTCAATCCGAGTGCTTGAAGGGCTGAATGAGCGGATCGTCGCACTTGGCCAGCATGTGACTGAAGAGCAATTGGACCGCGTTTTCACCCACGAAACGAATGGTGAAATCAGCGTTGCGACCAAACTGGCGAAACTGTGCTGGCACGAAGAACATCATTTGGAACATATCAAGATTGCTTTGGGGAACTGAATAGTGCCAGTGTGTTAAACGAAAGTTAAAAAGAGTCTTTGCTTCAGAAAAAATTTCATCTATTCAAAGTAAATGCATGAAGAAACCGACATATCCAGAAATGGAACGGATTCTTCATGCATTTTTATTTATTACAATAAACAACCTTAAGTTTTTATGACACAGAAGCATGTGAGGAATTCTGGAAATTTATTTCTCGAACAATTGAATTGCCTGTTGCAAACATACGTTCTATTTTGTTAAGATAAAATTACATAAAAATGGAATGGCGGGTTGTTTTGCCGCTCATTCAACGGATGCCTCTTCAATAAAGACAGTAAAAATTTGAAGGAGGAAAAGTATGTTTCAATCAGGCAAGGAATTGGAAAACCTTTTTTACACAGAGGCAGCTTTCTATAAACTGCAGACGCATGGGGAAAATCAGATTTGCCGAAGTCTTGTTTCCATCAGCCGAATAGGCGCAGAAAGTGAAGGAGTCGATGCGTTATTCGTGCTCTTGAATCCAGGGAAATGTCTTCCATTGGCTGGAGAAGATTCGATTCCTTTGCTCTCGGGTGAAGTTGCAGATCTGCCGCTCACACCCGCCACTCCCGATAATACGCTGTACCAATTGATGCGCCTCATGGAGCGGATGAACTGGAATTCAGTCCAGGTCATCAACCTTACTGACCTAAGGACGAGGAAATTTGAAGAGTATAAAGAAGGGCAAAGGTTCATGAAACAATATGGAGATAACCGGCATACGATCTTTTCAATGGATCGGTACGTTGAACTTTTGGGTTGCGTGGAACAGGCAGATACGGTTATCGCGGGATGGGGCACTAAAGCGCCGATTATTCCGGCTGCGGAAAATGCGCATATCCTTTTATGGGAGGTGGCAGACATCAAGGGTCTCGCCTATAAAACACACCCACTGTACTATCATCCATTTCCTTGGCTGCAGAACAAATGTATCAAGTGGCTGGATGATATGGAAGCACAGCTAAAAAGAACGGCAGAAGTGGTTTAGAAAGGATTTCTAAGAAAGGGATATATAAGTTAGAAACACGCTTGAATGTAAGGATGAAAGGTGTATAAACATTTTTTAAACTTATTGGGCGTGATAAAATGATAGCATGAAGGAAGGTGGAAATCATGGCAAAAGTCGTTGTTCACCAGCAAGCCATAGTAAAAAAATGGGGCAATAATCTGGGGATTCGATTTAATGCGTCCATCATCGATAAAACGATAATAGAAGTCGATACAAAAGTAGAGATTTCCGTATTGGATAATGGGACAATCATGATTAAGCCTTTGAAAAAACGTAAATCACTCAATGAAATTATTGAAGGTCTGACAAGTGATAACCAGGGTGAAGAGCTGATTAAAGGTACAGTTGGAGAAGAGTTATAATGGATACTTATATGCCGGCACAAGGAGATTTGGTCTACTTGAACTTTGACCCAAGCACAGGCATGGAAATACAAAAACGAAGACCAGCTATTGTATTAAGCAACACTGAGTACAATAAAAATCAACGTTCATTTTCGTCTGTCCAATCACTTCTAAATCTACGGACCACCCTATGGAAGTCGAAGTGCCATCCGGTCTTAAAGTGTCCGGTTTTGCCCTTCCTCATCAGATGAAGAGCGTGGATTATACGGAACGGGATTTAGAGTATGAAGATACTCCTGTGACAGAAGATTTTCTCGATGAATGCGTGTATTATGTTAAGTTGCTCATAGAAAAAACTTTTGAATTCAATTACTTAAGAGTAATCACCTACTTTCCGAGGAGGAAAGTGGGCGGTTGCTTCTTTTTATTTTCTGCAGTTTCAGTTCTGCCAAGCAAGCGAGACAGCGCTGGGTAGATGGCTTTAAAATCGCTTCCCAGTGTAAAAATTCTAAGTAAATTCTGCGGCATACAGGGATGGAGTGGGAAATTGTCCTTTTGGAACAGCTCCTTGATTATCATTTTAATGCAGGGAATGTTCCCATCAGCATTCCCTTAGAATTCAATTCCAGAAAACACGCGTTTCTTTCACCTTATTCTCCAACCCCCGAGCCATCCGCGCAATGATGAACAGCAGCAATGCCAGACTGGCAATCAGCATGACGAGATTCGGTACGCTTTTCGTGTACAAGTCATTGATGCTCGATACCATCAGCCATTGTGGAAAAGATGGATTGACGAAACTTTGGTAAACAGCGATCAGGTTATTGGCGATGTGCAACAGAATCGGTACAAGCAAATTTCCGGTCTTCAGGTACAGGAGCGATGCCACCACTGCGAACAGGAAGGCACCGAAAAAGTTGACGTGGAAAATGCCGAAAATCAGACTCGACAAGCCGAGGCCATTCCAGAAGCCGAATGTTGCGATCAGCCGGTTCAGCAGCAACCCGCGGAACACGAACTCTTCTGCAATCGGCGCGATGATCGCTAAAATGAAACTGGTCGCCACCATGTACCATAGCGCGTCGGGGAATGGCTGCGGCGTGAGCGCAAAATCGACTACAGCTGGGGCGATGGGCATGAGCGCCCGCAATAGCAGCCAATAGATGCTCATGGAAAACATGAGCACCAGCACGGTGAGCCCGGATAACGGCAATAGCCAGCGTGCGGTGCCGCGGAAGAATACGACTTGACGCAGTTTTACATCACGTTTTTTGAACTGGTAGCTCAGAAGCCATACCGGCAGGACGGTATAGAAAATCAATTGCATCATCACACTGGTGATGAGTACATTTTGAGTGGCCTGCAGCAGGATGAAAACCGCCACGATGATCGCGGCCGCCATCCAGCCATGTACAAAACGCGTTCTCTTTTCCTCGAACATCCTCAACGCCGCCTTTCGTTTCAGATTAAAGCACAGAAACATCGTTAAAGACATATAAGTTTATTTAGAGGAAATATGATAAAAAATAACGTTAATTT
The DNA here is from genome assembly GCF_947501725.1 of uncultured Planococcus sp. Lineage (NCBI taxonomy): Bacteria > Bacillati > Bacillota > Bacilli > Caryophanales > Caryophanaceae > Planococcus > uncultured Planococcus sp. The sequence continues at coordinate 230,535 of NZ_CANMXD010000002.1, forward strand.
AAGATGCGGATAATATTTTGCTTTTATGATAGCATGACTTTTAATTTTTAAAAATGTTTGGAGATCTATTAATAAATGAAGAAATCAAGTCTAGGTAAAAAATCTAGATTTTTTGAGCAGGCAACAGCCTACTCTCCAATGTGCAGGCAGATTTTCGTTTCTTCTGCAGAGAACAGTTTTACAATTTAACTAATTAGGGAAGAGATAATGTAGAAAGATTGTATAGGAATTATTTTGTGCTGTCTGGATTTTACCGTGCAGAGCAGTATTCGCGGAACGATAGAAAAAATAACTAATGAAAGGATGAGTCATTGTGGACGAAAGTACACTGAAGAAAACAAAGCTGTTCACGATTTTGAATTTGGTTCTATACTTTTTGACGCTCGGTGTCAATTACCTCGGATCTTCCGGGTTTTTCAATGGGCAGAGCCAAGGGGACATCTCCGACCAATACTTGACGCTGATTTCCCCGGCGCCTTTTACGTTTTCGATTTGGGGTGTCATTTATAGTCTGTTGCTGATTACGCTGATCTATTTGTTTATCAAACGGAAAGATGCGAGAGTCAGCAAGCTGGTCTTGTTGATCACACCATGGTTTATCGTTCTCTCGCTGTGCAATATGGGCTGGATCGTTGCATTCTCTTATGAGCGATTGGGTATTTCCACGATTTTAATAATAGGCATGTTGTTCTCCTTGCTCGTCATCATCGGGAAAATCTATACACATCGCTTTGAAGTTCCATCGACGCTGGCAGGACTCAGCTTCACCCTCTACTGTGCATGGGTGACCATCGCAACCGTCGTCAACGTCTCGTTGCTTTTGGTACAGCTGGAGTGGAACGGTTTCGGCATTTCCTATTCGGTCTGGACGTTGATTATATTGGCGGTCGCCATCGCATTTGTCCTCATTTACTTGACGCAGTACAAGAATGCTGCCTACCCGCTGCCTTTAGCATGGGCATTCTTCGGAATCTACGGTTCGTATGCGAGCGGTCGGGTCAATCCGGAATTAGCGACAGCCATCCAAGGATTCTTGATTGCCGGTATCGTGATCTTCCTGATTGCGGCGATCTGGAGATTTATCAAAAATGGAAATTCTCTTTTCCTGAAACATTCGGAGTAAGAAAGTTCTCCAAGTAAAAACAGACACAAAAGCTCTTTTAAAGAGTTTTGTGTCTGTTTTTTTGTTTCTGACAATCAATGGATATCCCGTTTCTTGAAACTCCCGCCCCTTACTTCGGCTACATCGTAGACAGCGACGAACGCGTTGCTGTCAATTTCGAAGATGATTTCCTTCATTTTGCTGTCTTCGAGCCGGTTGATGATGCATGTGATTTCTTTGTATTGTTCATTTGTATAGGCACCGTTGACGATATTGTAGGTGGCGTTGCGTCCGAGCCGGTCGTAGATGGTCTGGACGAGCAGCTCCGGCTCACGCGAAATGATTTTGTAGGTTTTGGAGCCGCTGAATCCTTCTTCGACCAAGTGGATCACTTTGGATGCGATGAAGTAAGCAATTCCCGATAGGAAAGCGCCCTGCAGGCCGAAAACGAAGGAAACGATGATAAAGACAAATACGTTAAGGAATAAAATCATATCACTCGTCCCGAAAGGCAGTTTGCGTGAAAGCAGAACGGCCAGCATGTCGATGCCATCGAGCGCACCGCCGTTGCGGAGTGCAAGACCCATGCCGAAACCGATGATGATACCCCCAATAACGGTGACCAATAAGGTATCGCCTTCAATGATGGTCGGGATATGGTGCATAATTGTTGTTGCGTAAGCTAGGGAAGCGATACCGATGATGGAGTAGATGGCAAAGCTTCTGCCGATTTGCTTATAGCCTAAATAGACGAATGGAATGTTGAGGACAGCGATCAGCAAGCCAAGCGGCAAGCCGAATAATTGGGAGCCGACGATGCTGATGCCCGTAACCCCGCCGTCTGATACATTATTTGGAATCAGGACCGCTTCAAGGCCGTATGCGGTGATAAAGGCACCGATGATAATAGGCAGTGCCCGCAACATCAATTTACCTTTATTGGCTTTTCGTTTTGTGTTTGGTGCAGTCATTCTATTCCTCTTCTCTGTCGTTTCATGGTGGTATTTTTCACTCTAACTATTAAATATAATCCTTTTATTGCTATTTTAGTAGAGTAAATTTTTAAGAGGATTGAACATGAGAGATTTTACTCCATATTCGAGGCATAAGGTTTCAAATTCGCCGTATTGACAATAATTTGACATTGTTCTATTATGACCTTGAATTTAATAAATGCTTGCTCCTTTTGTAACGCTAAACAGTCCGTGGCCAGTCCAAAATTCCAAACGTCAATTTCTTAGGAGGGATCTACCATGAAACCGTTGGTCGTCTATTACTCCCATTCAGGAAACAACGAAAAATTGGCTCTCGAACTCCGTGATAGAATCGGCTGTAACATGTACGAAATCAAGGAGAAAAAGAAACGCAAAGACATTTCCATTCTTTTCGATGTTTTGACGAAACGCAATTCGCGCCTGGCTCCGCTTGAGTTTGATGTAAGTGGCTACGGGCCGATTATTCTGTTGGCACCTATCTGGGCAGGAAAGATTGCCGCGCCGATGCGGACGTTCATCAAGATGGAAAAGGATAAACTAACGAATTATTCCTTTATCACCTTATGCAGCGGCCGGACCGGGCAAGGTGAAAAAATATTGGCCGAACTGTCCTCTCTGACACCAAAGCAGCCAACGACAGTATCAGAGCTGTGGATCAACAATCTGCTTCCTGAAGAGCAGCGCAATAAGATAAAATACGCCACCAACTTCCGGGTTGAAAAGCAGCATATGCAGCAATTCGATGAACAGATTCAATTCTTCATTGAAATGGCTTTGCATACCGAAAAAGAAGAGGCACTTCTTTGAAACAATAGACTGTAGACCATTTTCGTTCAATCGAGTGGGGCTGCAGTCTTTTTTTAAAGGTTAAACAGAGCAGCAGCGAGCTGATATATTATTATTCATTGTCTGAAATAGGAGGAGGGGATTGATGGTGGGCAGATTAAACGGCAAAGTGGCGATTATAACAGGAGGCGCAAGAGGAATGGGAGCAGCGCATGCAAAACGATTTTTGGAAGAAGGGGCGAAAGTCGTGATTACGGACATCCTGACAGAAGAAGGCGAAGCGGTGGCAAGAGATCTCAGAAACGACATCAAATTCATGGAGCATGACGTCACAAAAGCTTCGGAATGGGAAAGGGTGATCATGGAGACAGAATCCGTATTCGGGCCGGTCAATGTGTTGGTCAATAATGCGGGGATTGCTTTGCTCAAAACCATCGGCAAAATGACAGAAGCCCAGTACCGGAAAGTCATTGACGTCAATCAGGTCTCGGTATTTCTGGGGATGAAGTACGTGCATCCCTCAATGAGCAAAGCGGAGAGTGGGTCCATCATCAATATTTCTTCTATTAGCGGGCTAAGCGGAAATACCGACTCCATAGCTTACAGTGCTTCAAAATTCGCGGTAAGAGGCATGACGAAAAGTGCCGCAATCGAGTTTGGAGGAGAGGGAATCCGTGTCAATTCCGTTCATCCGGGGATTACTGAAACGCCGATGGTCAGAAAAAGCCGAGTCAGTAAGATGGCGAAAGCAATTCCGTTGCAGCGCACAGCCCAGCCGGAAGAAGTGAGCGATTTGCTTGTCTACTTAGCTTCAGATGAATCGGCCTATGTCACCGGGGCTGAATTTGTCATTGATGGGGGTTTGACTGCGGGATTCAGTTGATATACTAATGGTTTATAAGGAAAATGCCGTCTTCACTGATTTTGAAGATGGCATTTTCCCATTTAAGGGTATAGATAAGTATGAATCGTTCTAAAGAACAGAATAGAGTGGAAAGCTGTCACCCACTTACGTAAGGAGGCCAATCATGAACATCGGAATTATCGGGACAGGGAATATCGCCACGTATTTATTGGAACAGGTGAACGGCAAACAGAAAGCTCATGGAAGAATACTTGCGGTTTTTGGACGCAACCAGGAAATGGGCCACCAATTGAGTGAGCAGTTCAGCGCCGATTTCTACACGGATCTTCAAGCGTTTTTGAAGTTGCCGCTCGATATCGTCGTAGAAGCCACGACTGTGGAAGCGGCCCAGCTCTATGTGAAAGACGTCGTCACCCATAAAAAAGATCTCGTCGTCAGCAGCATAGGCGTCTTTAAAGATGCCGGCTTCCTGAATGAACTTAAAACCTTGGCTGAGTCTTCGGGGACACAAATCTACCTGCCGTCCGGTGCGATCGGCGGACTCGACGTCCTTCAATCGGCGAAAGCAGCCGGCGGATTGAAACGGGTCCAGCTTACGACAAGGAAATCACCGGCGTCGCTCGGAATGGATGCGGACAAAGAAAAGGTGATATTCGAAGGCTCTGCACGTGATGCCGTCGAGCAATTCCCGAAGAACGTCAATGTGGCGATGACGCTCGCATTGGCAGGGATCGGCATCGAAGAAACTTCGGTGCGCATCATCGTCGATCCGGCCATTGAACAGAATACCCACACCATCGAAGCGGAAGGGGATTTCGGCAAGCTGCAGCTGCAGGTTGAAAACCATCCGATGCGGAGCAATCCGAAGACGAGCCTGCTGGCTGCATTGAGTATTTTAGCTGTCCTGCAGAATAAGGATGGAGCGTTGAAAATCGGAAATTGAGACCGGCTTTTAGTTGTGAATAATAAATTTCCCGCTGTGAAAGTGGTAGTGCGTTGAAAGTTCCAGTTTTATATTTATAAGTTCACTCTAAATGACTAACCAGATTGAATGTTATTCCTGCAAAACGTCTTCCGCAGAGCCACGGCATTAGCTTTATAGGAGACGTTTTTTCTTTTGTCTTTCTTTATTTGGACTTATAATTCGATCATTCCATCATCAGTGAAATATCGGCAGCGGCTTCTTTCAGACGATGAATATAAGTATCAATTTTATCTCCATTTATTCTGAAATCAGGTCCGGCGATGGACAGGCCGCCCATTATATATTTTCCTCCCCGAAGAATTGGAGCAGAGATGCCGATAGCACTTTCGTCCACTTCGGAATTTGTCAGGGAGTATCCTTTGTTTCTGATTTCTGTAAGTTCCTGCTCTAATTTCTCACCCTCCTCTGGAGATAAAGAAGAATTGAGGAGAAATTGCCGGTGTTCTTCGGTTAAATAGGCGAGCAGGATTTTCGATGAAGCCCCTTTGAAAATATCCAGTACTTGCCCTTCCTCATAGGAATATCTTAAATTATGCTTGCTCTCCAAGTGAGCCAGAACCATGACCTTAGAGCCTTTGACAGCAGTCAAATTGATGGATTCACCTAAATCATCACTAAGTTCCTGCATGATCGATAAGGCATTTTCAACCAGGAAGTCGAAGGAATTTTCCTTGACGCGGGAAATCTCATCCACTAGCCAGCCGGGCGCATAGAGACCTTTCCCGGCTGTTTCAAGCAATCCAGCTTGAGTCAGTGCTTTGATTTGTCGGTAAAGGGAGCTTCTTGGAACGTTCGTTTCCTGTAATATCTTCTCAATATGGAGCGGCGAACCGTAGGAATGGAATAGTTGTAAAATAGTAAAGTTCATAAAACGACTCCTTAATGTCTTATTATTTGGGATATTTGATTTGTCTTAATATTCTTCATAATATAGGATTCCAAGTACTACATCAATACACAAAGGGGTTTTTCTATGAATACAAATGTAATTTTGTTTGTGACGATTGCGGTTGTTCTATTGGCTATCGTTATTTTTTCTTACTTTTTGGGACGTAAGAAGCAAGGGATAGAAAACTGGTACGTAGGGGGCAGATCACTTCCTCTGTACGTACAAATCGGTACGCAGTTTGCGACGGTGATGGGTGGAGCGGTGATTGTGGGCCTTGTCGGTACTGCTTATTCGAGCGGCTGGTCGACATTGACTTATGGTTTATTGACGATGGTTGGGTTTATTCCATTTCTGTTCATGGCAAAGTGGCTGAGAAACAGTGAGTTCGAGACACTGCCGGATATTATCAAAAAGATTTACGGGAACCATCCGGTATTATCTGTCTTAACGATTCTGAGTACCTTAATTGTTCCATTCGGTTGGATGATTACACAGCTTGTCGGTTTTGGGAAGATATTTTCGACAATCACTGGAGTCGATGCATCGCTTATGGTAACGATTTTTGCGGTCATCAGTTTAGCGTTTGTTCTGCCGGCAGGGATGACTTCTGTTGCATGGACAGATTTTATCTTTGGTTGTGCTATGGCAGTCGGAGCTGTTATCGCTTTCTTCATGGCTTTGGATATGGGTGGTGGTTTCCAGACGATCATGTCCAGTACACCAAGTGAAATTTCAGATTTCCCAAGCGGACTTGTAGGTGTAGGGATGGGAACAGTGCTGTTTTGGGTATTCGGTGTGATGCCGGGGAACTTGACCAACCAGCAGCTGTACCAGCGCATCTTCTCTGCGAATAATTCAAGGAATGCGACGATTTCCATTGGCGTGACTGCTGTGCTTTTTGCAGTAGCAACATTCTGGTCATCGACAATCGGTTTGACTGTCCGTTCACTTAATCCGTCACTGGGAAGTCCGGAGAATGCAACTGGGTGGTTTTTGACGCAGACACCGAGCTGGTTTTTGATTATGTTTGCGGTGTTTATCGTAGCGACAATCATGTCTACGCTAAGCAGTGCAGTTCAATCAGTTGTTGTGACCATTACAAAAGATATCTATACGAATTACGTTAATCCCGATGTTAAAGAAAAGAAATTGGTTTCTATATCCCGCATTGTATCGGTTGGCGTTTTGGCGTTGGCTGTGGCGTTGGCGAACTTTTATCCGCAGGCACTCGGCTGGATTATCGCATCATTCGCCTACTCGGTGTCAGCGTTACTCGTCCCGATTCTAGGCGGATTTATCCTAAGAGATAAAGAAGTCTTGGATTACCGTGCAGGAATTGCCAGTATTGTGATGGGGGTGGCTGGTTCTGCAATCGCTCATTCTCTTGGCTCAGATTTATATGTCCTGTTTGGCTTGATTGCGTCAGTAGTCGGCTTAACGGTGTCCTATTTTATCCTGGCTGCTGGGGTAGCATCCACAAAAGCGAAGGAGAGTTGAAATGAAATTTGATAAAGTGATCATTGGGAATATCGTTTTGCCTGACTTGAATTTTTTAGGCGAAATCGGAGTGAATGACGGAAAAATCGTGGAAATATCCAAAACTACAGGGGTTCTCGAAGGGCAGGATGTCTATCATTATGGAAAAGACTTTGTCTTTCCTGGTTTCATCGATGCGCATGTCCATTGCTACAGTAATCCGAATGAAGGCATTAAACGAGCTTCTTACGCGGCAGCGAAGGGCGGCATTACGACTTTCCTGGATATGCCGTATGATCTGCCGGTACCCGTGGCAAGTGTTGAAGTGCTGAAAAAGAAAATTGAAACGATCAATAGGGAAGCTATCGTGGATATCGCTTTATGGGGAACCATCCCGAAAGAAGACGGCGCAAAAGTGATCGATGAATTGGCGGATGCTGGAGTGGCAGGTTTCAAGCTCTCGACATTTGAAACGGATCCCTACCGGTTCCCGAGAATAGCGGATGCGGACATATTGGAGGCTATGAAGAAGACGGGGAATCGAGATTTGGTTATCGCTTTTCATGCTGAAAACGATGAGTTGTTGACGAGATATATTAAAGATGCGCAAGCAGAAAATCACTTGGAGCCGATTTACCACAATCTAACAAGGCCTCCGGTAACGGAAACGACTGCAGTCATTAAGCTGTTGGATATGGCTTCCTGGGCAGATGCGAAATTGCATATTGTGCACGTCAGCCATGCGAAAAGTCTTGATTATATCAATTGGTTCAAGCAACAAGGAACGAACGTCACAGCTGAAACCTGCTACAATTACCTGTTATTAACGACCGAGGATTTGAAGGAGCAGGGTCCGAAAGCAAAAATCAATCCCCCTCTCAGACAACCACAGGAAGTGAGAGAACTGGAAGCGCAATTACTGGATGACAGCATCGACTTCATCACTTCGGATCATGCGCCGTGGCAAAAAGCGGACAAATCGATTGGAGATGCAGATATCTTCAAAGCGAAGTCAGGGACTCCCGGTCTGGAAATTATGATTCCGTTATTGTTTGACCATTTAGTAGGGAATAGAGAAGTAACTGTCAGCCATTTTGCCGACTTGCTGGCGTTTGCTCCTGCTAAACGCTTCAACCTTATTAATAAAGGATCGATAGAAACAGGGAAAGACGCGGATTTTGCGATCATTAAAAATAGTGAGCCCTGGAAAGTGGATGAAAACAGTTTTCTTTCCGTTTCTGATGTTTCGCCGTATCATGGTCAGCAAGTAGACAATCGTATTGAAGCTACATTTGTCAGGGGGCAATTGGTTTATTCACACAGCACGGGTGTAAAAGAGCAGGCCACTGGCCGATTTGTAAAACCAAATGAATGAGTGGGGAGGTAATTCAAGGTGGAAGTGAACAATCAACGGTTACTGGCAATGCTGGAGGAAGTGAACCAAATCACTTCAGAAGGTGAAGGGATCACACGCCTGGCTTATACGGAGCAGGAACAAGCGGCATTGGACTGGTTCATCGAAAAATGTCAGCAGCATTCGATTCGAACGCACCGCGATGCCATCGGCAATGTATTCGGAACTGTGGGTCCCGAAAGTGAAAACGGCATTCTGATCGGATCGCATCTTGATACGGTCAAACACGGCGGGAAATACGACGGGGCACTTGGTGTCGTCGCGGGATTGGACCTGTTGATTACGCTTGCTGAAAACGGCACGCCATTAACGAGACCTGTGACGGCCGCTTCATTCCGCGGTGAAGAATCGAATATTTTGGGTGGTACATTCGGCAGCCGCGCGTTTTGCGGAACTATCCAGATTGATGATAATTTAAAAGAACGGTTGAAAAGTACGCCTTTCAGCGTTCAGCAAATCGAAGAGTCATACGGGGCAGGACGCTACAGCGATTATTTGGAACTCCACATCGAGCAGGGGAGAAATTTGGAGGCTGAAGATGCGCCTATCGGAATTGTCCATGCGATTGCCGGCATCAAGCGGCTGGACGTCACGGTCCACGGAGAAGCTGCGCATGCCGGGACCACAGGGATGAGAGATCGAAAAGACGCATTGATCAGCACAGCGAAAATCCTGCTGGAATTTGAGCATATCGTCAAGTCGTTTGATGAACCGAATGTCGGGACTGTCGGTGAACTGTATGTCCATCCGAATTTAGCGAACGTCGTACCGGGACGAGTGGACTTCACCCTTGAAGTCAGAGGGACGAACATCAACATCATGCGCGAAATAGCGGACCGGTTTACGGCTTATGCAACGACTCACCACAGAGTGAGCATCAAGCCGAATATCGAAAAGCACCCGTCCGATTTATCGGAAAAAATAGTTGCGACTGTGAAGCGGGTTTGTAAAGAAAATGGACTGGAATACCGAGTGATGATGAGCGGCGCCAACCACGACGCCAATTCACTGGCTTCTGTCATGGATTCCGGGCTTATCTTCATTCCGTGCCTGCATGGTGTCAGCCACAATCCGAAAGAATTCGCTGAACCAGCTGACATCGAGACTGGTGCGAATGTGTTATTAGCGAGTGTTTTGAAGTTGGCTGAACTGGACTAAGAAGATCTTCAGAATAAAAAAACTGCCATTCCAAAAAGGAATAGCAGTTTTTTTCGTTAAAAGAAATTCAAGTATCTGCTATCACTTCGCAATCCCAGGCGTTAAAAATACTCACATCATCGAAACGAAAATTAGAAAAGCTACACTGATTTAAAATTAAAAATAAGCTTTTTTGTAGGAAATAGGCCACATGCAGAGAACATATATATATATATAAAGAATGTGCTTTTGCTGATTTTTAAAAAAAGTGAAAGGGTGTCATTTATGAAACCGGGAACTCGCACAGAGGTGATGGAACGGCTTGGCTTTTTCATCGGCACGTGGACAGTGGAAGTGACCCATCCGCATCTTCAGCCTAATCCGATTGTCGGTGAAACAAAATTTGAATGGATGGATGAAATGTATATCATTCAGCGTACACATATAGATAAAGCAGAATTTCCGAGCAGTACGGTCATCTATGACTGGGATTCGGCTTCGGGCAATTACGTGCAGCATTATTTTGACACACGTGGCGTAACGCGTTTGTATCAGATGAGTTTTGAGGGAGGCATTTGGAATCTGTGGAGAGATGTCGCTGACTTTTCGCCACTCGATTTCTTTCAGCGTTTTACCGGAGAAATTGGTGAAAGCGGAAATGTGATAGAAAGTGTGTGGGAACAGTCAGAAGAAGGCATCGAATGGAAACATGATTTCAAGCTTCTGTTCAAAAGAAAAGAGCGAGCGCTGTAGACCGAGAACGGTCAACTATTGTAAAAGCCTTTCCACTAAAAGAAGCCAGCCGCCACACCTTTTTGGAATGGCAGCTGGCTTCATATATGTTCTTTCTAAAAAGATCAATCAATTATGATTGCCTTTCCTTGTTCACGCAAAGACTTTAGAGATGTGAGCATATGATTGATTTCTTCTTCGGAATGTCTTTCCCAGGCACCTAATTCGGCGATAACTTTGAGAGGCGATTTAGACCTGTAGGACCGTGTTGGGTTTCCGGGAAATCTTTTGTCGGTCAAGTTCGGATCATTTTCAAAATCACCTAATGGCTCTACAAGATAAATTCTTTCTTTGGAAGTGGAAGCTGCCAATTCTGCTCCCCATTTAGCAGCCTCCAATGTGGCCGTGAAATAGATGTAATTGGATTTCCTGTCCTGGTAATTGGATGCGTGCTGCGCTTCCAACAGCTCCCCAATCTGCAATTCCGCTTTCGTTCCGTGAAAGAAAGGGCCACGGTCTAAGATATCTTTTTTTTCATCCATACGGATCTGCCTCCTGTTCTGTAGCTTTTTCTACTAGTATAGGGGAGAGATTAGAGCAAGAATAGTCTGTAAATAATGTATTGGTAGCGGTATAATAGAAGTAGAGAGACGGATGCTCCACCTCATGGTGGCATCTTTTGCATAAAGATATTTTCTTCATAGCTTGTGTGGGATTGTCCGGAACAATTAAGAAGTAAATAAACCAAGCACAAACCGCCACTCCTGTTCAGGAATGGCGGTTGTTTTCATTTTGGGAGAAGTTTATCTTACTGTTGATTGATGAAGGGGGGAGAAAGCATTTGAAAATAAAGGAAGATGGTTTTATTTATATAAAGTATTTAGTGGGTCGAAATATATAGGTCGATATATGTCTATTGGTATAAGAAATTCTAATGAAACTAAGAACGCCTATTACTAAAGAATTGAATATTCTAAATATATTTACTATTTTTTATTTTATTGCTAAGCTGTTTTTGAGTAAAGTAAAAGACTTGAAAAAAGGAGGCTCGAAAGGCCCTCAAAAGAACGTATTAGCTGCAAATGATAAAAACAGAAGGAGTGGGGATTTTTGAAAAGAAAATGGGCGGGTACAGTTGGGGTATTAAGTTTGTGTACAGCATTGGCAATGCCGGTATATGCGGTGGAAAATGAAACGAAACCAGCGCAGCATCATCATGATAATGGCATTTCCGGATTTATCGATTACCAGGAACTGCAAAAAAGCCTGAAGCAAATTGCATCGATCAGTAAAGGGACGGTTCAATTGGATGTGGCCGGGCAGTCTCATGAAGGCTTGGATATCTATACTGCACGGGTCGGTACCGGAGACAAGGTGCTTCTTGTCCAAAGTGAAATCCATGGCAACGAAAAAACAGGAACGGTCGCGATTCTTAACCTATTGAAAACTTTATCCAATAATTCAAAGGAATCACGTGCTATCCGTGAAGAAGTGACAGTCGTTTTCATGCCGATGATGAATCCGGACGCTTCGGAAGCGGATAAGCGCCGCAACAGCCTAACATGGAGTGAGACGCTGGAAAGCTTCCCTCAATTGGCAGGCGCAACGCCTTCATGGAACTACTTGGACCGCGGCATCAGCCAAAACTATGATTACGGAGCCAATCCTGGGTTTGACGTGAACCGCGATTTCAATCCGGATCTTGAATATGTGCCGCAAGCACAGGACTTCCCGGGAGCTTCAAACCAACCGGGATGGTTCATCACACCGGAAGCGCAGACTTCCCGTGACGTCTACACCTCTCTGCAGGAAGAGTTCGGCAATGTGGACGTCTTCGTCGACTTGCACCACCAGGGCCTTTACTATGTCGATGGCACAGCTGATCCTGTAACGCTTTCCCTGTCGGCCCAATTTGTCCCGGATCCATCCACTCCTGAAGGCGCGAAGTATGCCGAGTACGCCGACAACTACGATTACGATTTCTCGAGACAATTGAACTTGTTGGCATACAACGAACTTCAGTCCTACGGCGAGTCGAAATTCACCAACATCTCCCTCTATTCGCAAGGGCTTGACCTTCCCGGAACAGCACTCGGAAGCTACGCTTTGAATGGCAGCGGCACCGTCTTGTTTGAAGTAAGAGGGCAGACACAGAGCCTGGGGCAAAAAGAAAAAGGACAATTGGTCAAATCGGTTGAACGCGGCCTTTCCGGAATTATTGAAGGTGTCGCAGACGGTTCCGTTGAACAGTTGGACCCGGAAGCTTACGAAGAGATTCCGCTTACGGCTTATCGTCCAGCATTTTAATCGGGTATGCTGCAGTTATCCATCACTCCAATAAATCCAAGCACTATCGGCACACTTCTAGGTGGAAGTTGACTGCAGCAGCACAACCAAATACACAGACAACCGCCACTCCTGTTCAGGAATGGCGGTTGTTTTCATTCTCCGTATTGGGTTTTTACCAGCTCCAACAAATCGGTTTTCTTCAAATACTGCTCAGGCGCCAGGAAAGTCACGGTGACGACACCTGGGTGGCGGCCGATTTCAATGGCGCCGGTGATGGTCGAGCGGTTCATGATTTCAGGTACGGTCACACCGAAGAAATCTGCAGCGCGTTCCAGACCGTTTTCTGTGGCATCGTTCAAATTCGGTCCGGAGCCGATAAACGACACGGGGTAGGAATTCTCGATTTTCGGGACGTTCCAGGCGTCGGCGATTTGCTGTGCGGATTGTTTTTCTTCCGCAGTGAAAGGTTTCGCTGTATAAGGCAGGTCATCCACATTCGGCAACAGGATCGGCCCTTGGATATTCAAGCCTTTCAAAACATGGACCTGAAGATGGGCGATGCCGGAAACGTCGGCTGTGTGTCCGGCGATTTCCCCGTCGCCTTGCATGGCGTGCATGTCGCCGAGGTAAACGCCGCCCCCGGCAACTTTCACCGGACAAATCAACACAGCACCGGCACGCACCCGGTTGACGTCCAGATGTCCGTCTGTCCGGTGGGTCTCCAATTCTTCCTGCGTGCTCTTGAAATCATGGGGGGCACCGACCAGGAACGAACCAAAGTCACCGGCATTATGGGAATCCGGTGTCGGACGTGATGGCGTCGTCCCCAATTGGCCGAGGAACGGACGCATGCGGGCCATTGTGCCGACCAGGTCGTGCGGCGCAAATGTGACCACAGGATTCTGTACAGAAGCTTCTGGTGTTTTCATAAATGTACGTCCGTCACGAGCGATGGTTTCGGCAGATTCCTGCGGCAAGGTCAAGCCGACATCGCCTTTTTCTCCAAAGAAGATGGTATAGCCGTTGGTGAAGACAAACGGAGTAGCGTCCGCTCCGCAATTCGCACAGCGTATGGCTTCCATGCCGATGCCTTTGATGACAGTTTCGGGATTCTTTGTACCGCATTCGGGACATTTGGCTGCTACGTAGCCGTCACCGTCTGCGCGGTCTTCAATCATTTTATCGTTGCCGGAAGCGGTGGCCTGTGAAGTCACCGTAACGGATTGGATCCGGATGGCGATCGCATCTCCGGGTTCCGCCCCTTCCACATAAACCGGTTTCGTCACTTCATGGCCGCCTTTGATGCTTGGGGTGATCATGGGTCCCCAGCAACCCGGAGCCGTATTGGCGATAATCGTTCCGCCGTCTTTCACGGGTCCCAGCATTTCTTTTCCGGGATCTAAAATGCCATCTACAAAATGATTTACGAATAATGTCTCAACCGCTGTTTTGTCCACAAATATCCTCCTCATTTTCTGTAATTGTCTGACTACTTGAATTATAGTCCGTTGAAAACATCTTTAATAGTTTTTAGCTCCAGGTGGATGAATCGGTATGAGGGAAGTTCTGTGATCACAACTTTTCAAAATATCCGGAAATAATAATTTTTTATAATGATTTATTTGGTTCGGTGAGTAAGGAACGAAAACCCAAAGGTACAAAGGGTTTAACCTTCTTTTTTTGTCAGAACCATTCGGTGCATGAAGATGCATTTTTCTATTTCAGCTGAAATTTTGATGAAAATCGTGTATAATTGATTGTTGACTCAGTAAAAAAAGTGACACGGAAGCGGAAAAGGACGGTTTTGGCTGACAAAATACCGCTCGTTCCCAGAATGACAAAGCTTAGGAATAGGCTGGTTCGACAAGGTTTTAACACAACTAGTTAAGTGGAAAACGGTACAGGTCAGTTAGCAGACCTGAACAGTTTAATGGGTTAAATGCGATTGCTTCATAAAAAATAAGTTGTATTGGTTTTGCATGATACATATATGTTGTCCAATAGAAGTAAACCCGCCGCAAATAATTTTAGACGGGAGCTATACATTAAGATGAAAAAAGTTTCAGGAGTATTTTTTAGTTCAGTGGCTATCATGTTGGTGCTTGTCTTGTTCGGCATCACCATGCCAGATACGCTGGAAAAAATGACCGGCAATATGCAGGCGTTCATCACCACGCATTTTGGCTGGTATTATTTATTGGTTGTTACGTTTTTTGTAGCAGTTTGTGCGTATTTCTTATTCAGTCCAGTTGGCAAGATCAGACTGGGAAAACAGGATGAAAAGCCTGAGTTTTCACGCCCAACTTGGGTTGCGATGATTTTCAGTGCCGGTGTCGGCATTGGATTGATTTTTTACGGAACAGCTGAACCACTCAGTCACTTTGCAATCAGTTCACCAACTGGCATCACCGGAACCGAAGAAGCAGCAAAAGACGCCATGCGTTACACGTTTTTCCATTGGGGTATCCACGCATGGGCCATTTATGGGATTGTCGGACTGACCGTCGCTTACTTTACGTTCAGAAAAGGGGAGCTCGGATTAATCAGCAAGACATTGCGTCCGCTATTGGGCGACCGCGTTGACGGATTCATCGGAAAAGCGATCGATGTCATAGCGGTTGTTTCAACTGTTATTGGAGTAGCGACTACACTTGGATTCGGTACGGCCCAAATCAACGGCGGCTTGACCTACCTGTTCGGCGTTCCAGCAAGTTTCTTGATGCAGCTTGTCATCGTTCTTGTGCTGACGGTTTTGTTTTTAGTTTCAGCATCAACCGGCCTAAGCAAAGGGATCAAGATTTTAAGCAACGCCAATATGGGATTGACGGCTGTCCTGTTCATTTGTGTACTGATCTTCGGACCCACTTTGTTGATCATGAATTTGTTCACGGACACTCTTGGCGCTTATGTCCAGACATTCGTCAATATGAGTTTTCGCTTGGCTCCATTTAATGAGGAAGGCCGCGAGTGGATCAATGGCTGGACCATCTTTTACTGGTCTTGGTGGATTGCCTGGTCGCCGTTTGTCGGCATTTTCATTGCCCGGGTTTCAAGAGGCAGAACCATCCGGGAATTTGTCGTTTACGTCTTGTTGATTCCTTCGCTTATCGGATTCATTTGGTTCTCGACATTCGGGACTGCGGCGATTTCAGGAGAAAACACAGGTGCTGTGGCACTTTCCTCATTACCGACAGAAGCTTCACTCTTCGGATTGCTGGAGCAGTATCCATTCAGTCTGGCTTTGTCGATTTTGACTATTATGATCATCGTCACTTTCTTCGTTACATCTGCTGATTCAGGTACGTATGTTCTTGGAATGATGACATCGAATGGTTCACTTTTCCCGAGCGTTCGGATTAAAATGATCTGGGGCTTTTTCCTTTCTACTACAGCGCTCGTCCTTCTCTATTCAGGTGGTCTGCAGGCATTGCAGAATACTATGATTATCGTGGCATTTCCGTTTTCCATGGTTATTGTTTTGATGACTTTCAGTTTGATCAAAGCGGTCAACCTGGAAGCGAGAGAAATGGGAATGGGCCTGATTAAAAAGAAAGAAACCAAAAAAGAAGTAAGAGTTCGATAAGGGAGAGGAGGGATTGAAATACTTGATCTCCCAACAGGCAAGTGTTCGAGTTAAACGGCTTGTCTGTTGTCTCTTTTCGGCCATTAATTCTTCAGTAATAAATAGAAAAGGCGGTGCCAGCGACTCAGTGAGTTGTTGGTGCCGCCTTTTTTGTGGAGAGCGTCAACTTAAGCCCCGTCCTCTTTTCCTTATGACTTGTCCTGATAGATTGCCCTTGTACCGGATGGAAGCGTGAGCAGTTCGATCAATTGGTCCAGCACTCTTTTCCTCGTTTCAAAGTCGAACGGTTCACCGCACGGACGGCCCATTTTGAAAGGCACCTGAAGTGTTCGCGGAGCGCCGACTTTGTCCGTGATTTCCGGAAACAAAGTGATCATGGCTGTTGGGATATGTGAAGCTTCTAAAGCCCGGGCATACAGCCCAAGCACGTTATGGCAGGATCCTCAGCCAGGCACCAGGAGCGCTGCGTCAATGCCTTCGTTATCGAAGAGTTCAACGACTTTCGGGATAAAGTCTTTTTCCGCTATAGCCGTGTCGAGGATTCCGCCGTTCAGTCCGACATTGATTTCGGAAACCCTTCCAATCTTCCCGTCTGCTGCTGCCTCTTTCAGCTGATGGAGCGGGAAGACGATGGACGGATCGGTTTTGGCGAACTTGGTATCGAAATAGATATGTGTGACTGTCAGCTCCTGTTCTGTAATATCTGATGGGATTATCCGAAACGAAGGATCTCCGGCAGGATTGTCCACATCAAACGGTTTGTCCGATTTCAAGTGAACACCGGCTGTCGAAACCAGGGCTACTTTACATTTGGACAAGGGATTTTGCAAAATGGCCTCGGGCAAATTTTTGTTTTCTTGCATATGGCTCATGGTGAATTTCTGGTAGGCATTCGTGAAATTGCTGGAAAACGTCCGCGACAGTTTCGATTTCAGCTTTGTCTTCATTTTCATGATCCGCCATTCCTCCAGTTCGATTAGTCTACTGGATAGTATTCGCTGGCAGATTGAAAATTCCTGTATGGAATTTTTCTTTAGGCTTACTTATTGAAATGTATGCTGATTGCCGGAATGGTGGTTTTTATTTTAAAAAGTACTAGTAGCATCGTCTAATCAAGTCTTTCAATGTGGACATTCAGACAATTCTGCTTCTATAATAAAGTATGTATAAAAATTATACAAAAACTATATAAAAAAAGTTTTTAAAGCGGTTGACCAGGGAATTATAAATGGTATGCAGATTTTTTGGTACTTTTTGAATACATGATGAAAAATTACTTTGGAGAAGAAAGGCGGTACATGCATGGTGAATCCTAAAAAATCCGTAATCGTGATCGGGGGAGGACTCGGTGGGTTATCCGCGGCTATTTCCCTTGCGCAAAAAGGGTACGCTGTTTCTTTATATGAAAAGAATGGCCATATCGGCGGGAAAGTGAATCGCCTCGAGCAGGATGGGTTCGGTTTTGACTTGGGCCCGTCGATTTTAACGATGCCGCATATTTTCGATAAATTGTTCCAGGGAAGCGGCAAGCGGATGGCGGATTACATTTCGCTTAAGCGGCTCGATCTGGAATGGCGTTCGTTCTTTCCAGACGGTACGGTGTTGGATCTGTACCATGACCTTCATTTGATGGAGCGGGCGAACCCTGCGTTGTCCCACGGGGATATGAAAGAGTATCATGCCTTATTGAAATATGCGCAGCGGATTTACAAGACGACTGAACGAAGCTATTTGAAAGAAGGTTTTGAGTCGCCGAAAGAAGCAGTTGCGCAAAACGGGATCCTTGCGACCTTGATTGGATTCGATTTGACTTCGACGATGTACAGTGCGATCTCAAAACGCATCAGCAATCCGCATCTGCGGGATATGCTGTCTTATTACGTCAAATACGTCGGTTCTTCTCCTTACAGCGCACCTGCAGTCCTCAATATGATGATCTACATGCAGCATGCGCAAGGCTGTTGGTACGTGCAGGGCGGGACGCATAAATTGGCGGAAGGCTTGGAGAAGCTGGCGCGAGAAGAAGGTGTTCAAATCCATACAGGTATGGGCGTGGTGCGGGCGCATACCAATCAGGACAAGCAGATCGCGGGCATTGAACTGGAAGATGGATCGTTCAAGAACGCCGACTATTATGTATCGAATATGGAAGTTATCCCGTTCTACAAGAAAATGGTGGAAGCGGATGAGAAGTTTGTCACGAAACTCGTGGAGAAATATGAGCCTTCAAGTTCTGGTCTCGTCCTCCATCTGGGCGTCAAGAAAACCTATCCCTTGCTGAATCACCATAACTTCTTCTTTTCGGAGAACTTGCATGAACAGATGGACAAAGTGTTTGAAAAGCACGAGCTGCCGGACGATCCGACGATTTATCTGGTCAATGTCAATAAAACCGATCCGACGCAGGCACCGCCTGGGCATGAAAATATCAAGATATTGCCGCATATTCCTTATATACAGGACAAGCCGTTTACACCCGAAGAATACCGGGAGTTTGAAGAAGTCGTGCTCGACAAGCTGGAACGCATGGGCTTGCATGGATTGCGCGAAAATATCGTGACACGGGATGTCTGGACACCGCACGATATTGAACGCACTTATGGCTCGGATCGTGGAGCCATCTACGGAACCGTTTCCGATAAAAAGAGGAACGGCGGCTTCAAACATAAAAAACAAAGCGAACTCTACGACAATCTTTATTTTGTCGGGGGCACCGTCAATCCTGGCGGCGGCATGCCGATGGTGACACTTAGTGGCCAGCAGGTGAGCGATAAGATCGTGAAACGCGATCAGGCAAAGAAGAAGTAAGACGGTACAGTTCTTCCCTAATACGCAACTCATAGTGCTGCTTTTTTTGCAAAGGAATTATATCTAGTCAGCCTTTAATTTAGTATCTAAAGTTGAAATAAAAAAACGCTACCTTTGAAATCAACCGATTTCAAAGGTAGCGTTTTTCTATTTAATAACAGAATAAGAAAACATAAATAGTAGTTTCATATCGAATTCGAAGCTAGAAAAATATGTAATTTTTAAAGATGCACATAGAACTTCAACTGTACAACATATTTTTGCCGACAGCGTAACTGGACACGGCAATAGAATGTGCTGCCAATTCCAGCAAACCTATTCTCGCCATATGGGAGGGACATGGTTGTTATCAAGTATGTAAATAGAAGGGTTAGTAAAGTGGGTTTTCAGTTAAAATATTTAAAATTTTCAATATAATTAATTTTTTTGGTGATATAATTATTACATCTTTTTTAACGGTGTGGAGGTGAAAAGCTAATTTATACATTCAAAAATTCATAAAAGGAGGTGTGAAAGATTAATCAGCAGTACACAAAAAATATGATACTTAATTAAAATAATAGATTGGGGGAAGAAAAATGAAATTCGGTCTAATTCCTAAACTAATGCTTGGGCTCGGTATCGGTATTTTAATTGGTTTGTTCGGTCCAGATTGGATGATACGTATTACCGAGACTGGAAATATGTTATTAGGCAACTTGATAAAATTCTTTATCCCATTAATTATTTTTGCATTTGTAGCGGCAAGTATTGCAGAATTTTCTTCTAAAGCGGGGAGACTATTAAGCTTTACAATTGGAATTTCTTATTTAGATACAGTTATTGCTTGTGCATTAGGAGCGGTGGCAGCCTATCTAATTATACCTAGTTTTGCTTTAAATACTTACCAAGCCGTAGAAGCTGTTGAAATCGGTGCACCGTTTGTTGTATTAGATATTCCACCAATTATGGGAATCATTTCAGCACTTGTACTAGCAATTGTAGTTGGAATGGCTTCTTCATGGGGAGAAGCGAAAGTTCTTTCTGCAGGTGTAATAGAGTTTAGAAACTTAGTGGAACGTGTCATTAGAGGATTCATTGTTCCAGTTATTCCGATTTTTATTGCATGTATATTTGCAGGTTTGGCGGCAAAAGGCGAGCTTTTTGGCACAATGGCAGTATTCGGAAAAATGCTAGTTTTAATTCTAATCATGCAAGTAATTTGGCTAGTTATAGAATATACAGCAGCAGGAGTCATTTCGAAACAAAATCCATTAACTATGTTTAAGGCAATGCTTCCAGCGTATTTCACTGCTATGGGAACTATGTCCAGCGCTGTTACTATGCCTATTTCTCTTAAACAAGCAAGAACGGTTCCATTTATCAATAAGAGAATTGCGGACTTTGTGATGCCACTTTGTGCGAATGTTCATCTTTCTGGAGCAGCCATGACATTAACCATTAGTGCAATTACAGTTTCTTTATTAACACAAGGAAGCCTTCCGGCAATCGGGCTAATTATATCGTTTATTCTTATATTAGGTGTAATCGAAGTTGGTGCAGTTGGAGTACCAGGAGGCTCTGCTTTAGCTGCTATCGGGATTTTACAGTCTACGCTTGGATTTAATGAAGCAGCTATTGGACTTATGCTTGCTTTGTTTATGATTCAAGACAGTTTTGGGACTGCAACCAATATTGCAGGAGACGGAGCTATTGCAATGATTGTGAATCGCTTCTTTGGCAAAGATGAAGAACAGATAGAGATAGCTGATGAAACTGATGTCGTTAATAATTTGGAGGAAGTAAGATCATGATAAATGGATTTTTGGATTTGAGGAGTGATACAGTAACATTGCCGAAAGTTGAAATGATGGAAGCCATTTCTAGTGCAACTCTTGGTGACGATATTATGGGAGAGGATGCTACTGTAAATCATTTACAGAAGAAAGCAGCAGACTTGCTTGGTATGGAAGATGCACTCCTCGTGATTTCAGGAACAATGGCAAATCAAATCGCTATTATGAATTTTGCGCAACGTGGTGAAGAAGTTATTGTTGGAAGTGAATCTCATATTTTTAATTTAGAAGGAGCAGCGTTGGCTGCGGTTGCACAAGTACAAGCAAGGCCAATGTCTGTAAGAAATGGCTATTTTGACCCCGAAGAAATTGAATCCTCGATTTCTGCTGGCGATATCCAACGAGCAAAAACAGCATTAATTTCTATCGAAAACACTTATAATCTAAACGCAGGACAGATTGTTTCAATTGAAAATATGAAAGAAATAAAAGATGTTGCTGTTCGAAATGGACTGCCTGTTTACCTGGACGGGGCAAGGATTTTTAATGCTGCCGTGGCTTTAGAAGTAGAACCCAAAGAATTATGTAAACATGTAGATGCAGTACAATTTTGTCTAACTAAAGGATTAGGTTGTCCTCTAGGGTCTATTCTTGCAGGTTCAAAAGATTTTATTGGCAAAGCCAAAATGAATAGACAACGACTTGGGGGCGGAATGAGACAAGCAGGCATAATAGCAGCTCCTGGTATCTATGCTTTGGATCATATGATTTCACGGTTAACAGAGGATAACCAAAAAGCTTATTATCTTGCTAAAAAACTTTTGGCAATAGACGGAGTGAATATAAACCTAAATAATGTCCAAACAAATATTGTCGCTATAGATATTTTGAAAGAAGACATGGTTGCGGATGAGTTTATTGAGCTTTTACAAAAGCAGAAAATTAAAGTAAAGAAGATTGGAAGAAAAAAAGTACGGATGATTGTTCATTATATGATTTCGAATGAAGACCTTGAATATATCTTTGAAAGTATACGAAATATCATGGAGAATAAAATTGTATCCCTGTGAACCTTAAAATTAAGACCCTCTTCGAAATCAACCGATTTTGAAGAGGGCCTTTTTGTGTTGAACAAGTACATATAAATCAGCACAATCCATAGACCTAGCAGTCCGGCTCTTCAACGAAGCGCAGGGTACTTCAACCGGATGAGGCGGTATAGATTCTGTACGATGGCTTTGCCGACCGCATAGACAGGAATGACGAGGATCATGCCGATGATTCCGGCAAAACTTCCCCCAAATATAGAGAAGGGAAATGATGGTTACTGGATGCACTTCAAGTTTATGGTCCAAGACATTCGGTGATATGAGGTTGCTCTCCAATTGCTGAATGACCAAGATGGCAACTGCGGTCCAGAACGCCAGCAGTGGCTCCTGGAAAAAAGCTACGATCAATACCGGTACAGCACCGATGAATGGTCCGAGAAACGGAATCAGGTTAGTGAACATGGAGACGAGTGCAAGAATGACGGCATATTCCAAGCCGAGCAGCATATAGGCGATCAAACTGAGTACACCGACGAATAAGCTGACGATCGCCTGCCCCTGGATATAGGCACTCAAGTTTTCATCCATATCCTGTAGGATTCTCCGTCCTTCGTCACGTGAATCCTGAGGAAGGATTTTGAGGAAACGGTCTGGCAGGCGCTCCCCGTCTTTCAGCAGGAAAAATAGCACGAACGGGACGATGACCAATTTGGCTAATAT
The DNA here is from genome assembly GCF_947501725.1 of uncultured Planococcus sp. NCBI lineage: Bacteria > Bacillati > Bacillota > Bacilli > Caryophanales > Caryophanaceae > Planococcus > uncultured Planococcus sp. The sequence goes on from NZ_CANMXD010000002.1 coordinate 253,140, forward strand.
GCTGATAAAGCTGGCGAGAAAGCTAAGGATTCCAGCCCCAAGACCGGAAAAGGTGGCAGAGAAATTATCGGTCAGTGTGGATGGCTGAAGCGCCGGCATGACGCTTTGTTCTTCAATGTATTGCCACCAGTCGCTTTGCAGCGCCCGATTGATCCAGCTCTGGACGCGTCCGATAATAAAGGGGAAATTGTCGACCAATGTCATGATCTGACTCAACAATATAGGACCAAGCCAACTGCCGAGAAGGAAGATGATAAGGGTGAAGATAAAGAAAATCGACAGGATCGCCGTTACACGACCCATCCGTTTTTCCAGCAAACTGATGAGAGGACGGAAAATATAGTACAGGATGCCTCCGACGATGACAGTTGGAGCGATAGTTGAAAAAATGACACGGAACGGATAAAGAAGAAATGGCATACGGGCAGCCAGATACAGAATGATCAGAATGAGAACAACGCTGTACAGGAATAAAAACCATTTTGTTTTCGGCATGCGAAGCCCCCCGACTTCCGGCTGCCCTGTTTTGCATAAACAGCCTTTGTTTCCCTATTACCTGTAAGCATCCGCATTAAACACGGATGGGCTTCTGGGATTATCATCAATAATTAAGTCGGATTATCAGAAGAAACGTGGAACCCATAGTTGGTGAATTTACTGGTGAATCACAAACGGAAATAGGGAGTTTCATAATCTAGAGGGGATATTACATCGCTGACATAAAAAGCTGCAAAATTGAATAAGCTAACGAAAAATTTAAAAACTTTTATTCCGAAATAATAAAAATTTAAAGAAAACTTAGTTTAATCGTTGCACTAAGTATTAGAGTATTGCTACAATACTGATAACGCTTACAGATTGAGAGGAGGAAAGGGCAGTAATGATTCTGCTCTTGCTAGCCAAATGAAGAATTCTAAGCTTTTGTACATCGTTGGCATTACCTTAGTAGCAACACTGGGAGGTCTTTTGTTCGGTTATGACACGGCCGTCATCTCTGGTGCAGAAAGCTCGCTGCAGACCTATTTTACCGATAGTTTGGGGCTCAGTTCCTTTATCCACGGATTGACGGTTTCCAGTGCGTTGATCGGCTGTATCATCGGCGGAGTTTTATCAGGATATTTTTCTGCAGGTATCGGTCGCAAATATACTTTAATTATAGCTGCATTTTTATTTCTAGTTTCCGCGCTTGGCTCTGCTTATCCTGAATTTTTATTCTTCACACCAGGCGAGCCGTCTATCGCTTTGCTGACAACGTTCAACTTTTACCGGATCATCGGTGGAATCGGCGTCGGCCTGGCTTCTGCAGTCGCTCCGATGTACATCGGAGAAATTGCTCCTCCAAAATTGAGAGGGCGCCTCGTCTCGTTGAACCAATTCGCCATTATTTTCGGCATGTTGGTTGTCTACTTCGTCAACTGGGGAATCGCGAGAGGCCAGACCCTGGAATGGATCAATGATCTCGGCTGGAGATACATGTTCGCTTCTGAAACGATTCCAGCACTTCTGTTCCTCTTGTTGTTGTTTTTCGTTCCGGAAACACCGAGATATCTCGTGTCTAAGCACAAAGACGACAAAGCAATGGGCATTTTGCTGAAAACGTACGATACCACTATGGCAAAAGCCACTTTATATGAAATAAAAAATTCCTTTGATGACAAGAAAGAAAAACTCTTTGCTTACGGAAGAGGAATTATCATTGTCGGAATCCTGCTTTCGGTGTTCCAGCAATTTGTCGGTATCAACGTAGCCCTGTATTATGCACCGCGCATCTTTGAAAGCATGGGTGCTGGGCGCGATGCTTCACTCTTCCAAACCATCGTCATGGGCTTGGTCAATGTCATCTTCACGATCATCGCTATTGTCACTGTGGACAAAGTCGGCCGCAAGCCGCTACTGATCATCGGTTCCATCGGGATGACCATCGGGATGTTCGGTGTGGCAGGGCTTGCGTACTTCGAGCAGATCGGCACCGCCACGTTGGTCTTCATCATCATCTACACAGCTTCGTTCATGATGTCATGGGGTCCGGTCGTCTGGGTCTTGCTGTCTGAAATTTTCCCGAACAAAATCAGAGGGCAGGCATTGGCGATTGCCGTTGCATTCCAGTGGGCCGCCAACTATTTCGTTTCATCAACTTACCCAGCGATGATGGAAGTAAGCGGCGCGATGACTTACGGAATCTACGGCGTGATGAGCATCCTTTCCGCATTGTTTGTCTGGAAGTTCATTCCTGAAACAAAAGGCAAATCACTGGAAGAACTTGAAATCATTTTGAAGAAGTCACAAGACGCAAAAGCAGTAGTCGATCAATAACAGAAACCGAGCCGCTCTATCCAGGATGATCTGGGTGGGGCGGCTCGGTTTTTTAAAAAATATAACGAAAACAATAAATGATTCTTATGAGTTCATTTGTCTTCATTAGATAAGCAGAGTTTGCCCAGTCTATATCTCAATAAACTGGGCAAGGTTTTCAAGTGTGGAAGCTAAACCATCGTTATGATCTTCCTTCCGGATCCCTTCAGGAACATGTTCACAAACGATGGTGACCTTTGTTCCTTCCAACACAGCTTCCAAATACCAGGTTTGGATCATCTCGCCGGTAAACGCTGGATCTTCAGAATCAAACTGGCCGGCCAATACGATTTTTGTGTCGGGAACCAGTTCCAGAAATCTCCCTTGGGAGACGTCGGTATGGTCTGAGGTTTTGCCGGGATTTGAATGATCGGTTTCGTACGTCAGCGTCAGTTTATAAGCTCCGCCTTCTCGAGAATCGAACACATCGATATAAGCGGACATTCCTTTAGATGGGAGCCAGGAACGCAAAGCTTCAGGATCCATAAATGCCTGATAGATGGCTTTAGGCGTTGCTGCAATCACTCTTGAAGCAGAATCGATTCTGTTGCTGGGTGGATGCGCCATGTTCAACAACCTCCTGTATTTTGTTTGGTATAGTATACCCAATTTGGGTTAGAAATTATGCCGGATACTTGGGCCTAATTAGCCTGATCCATGCCATAAAAAAACGCCGCTAGTCAGCGGCGACTTCTTCACCATTCAGCATGAGCCGGTAGCGGACCTCCGCTTTAAGCGAATGGGCGACAGGACAATATTTTTCTCCACTCACTTCAATGGCATGCAGCACTTTATCTGCAGCAATATCACCTTCAATATGGAAGGTCACTACAATGGACAGGAACTCTTTAGGTGGGTTCCGTCGTTTTTTTCCTTCGGTGATGATCTCGAGGGAACGAATCTCTTCCATCTTCGACCGCAAAATCATGACGACATCCATGCCGACACATCCCGCAAGCGAACCGAGCAGTGCCTGCATCGGCAATAGTCCTTGTTCGTTGCCTACTCCCTGATGAGCATCCATCGTCAGTGAATGCCCGCCTTGGCCGACTGCCGAAAAAACAAAATCCCCTAGCCATTTCGTGGTGAGCATCAATTGATCTGTCTCCATCACGCATCCTCCTCCTGTTTTTCTTACAGTGTATCATCTATTGTCTGAATAGTTTATCGGAATTAAACCTTCTACTAAAAATTGGGGACCAGATCTTATATTTTATTTATTGTACAAGATGTTGTACAATGTTTTTAAGGAAGGTGATTATATGGAAGCAATCAATTATTCTTCGTTGCGAAACAATCTAAAAGGTTATATGGATAAGGTCACAGACGACTTTGAAACGATAGTGGTTACACGGAAAAACGAAAAAAATGTCGTTATGATATCCGCTGAGGAATACAATAATTTGATGGAAAACATGCATTTACTGGGTCATGAAGCAAATCGTAAGCATTTGATGGAGTCCAAAAAACAATTGGAAGAAGGCTTGTCTGCTTCACAGAGCCTTTTAGAACTTGATTGAATGAATATTATCTTTACAGAGAAGGCTTGGACAGAATACACTGATTGGCAAATCGAAGATAAAAAAACTTTGAAGCGGATTAATTCATTGATTCAAGATATTCAACGCAATGGATACGAAGGCATAGGGAAACCGGAGCCTTTGCGCTATGATCTGAACGGCTATTGGTCAAGAAGGATCAATGAAACAGATCGTCTGGTTTATCGAATTGACGAAAAGAATGTCTATATTCTGCAGTGCAAGTATCATTACAAGTAGATTCTTTATCTGTAAAATCAAAAAGTGTGAGTGGGAATAAAAAACTACAATACTCATTTTCATAGAACAGCTACCACTTTCAACGAAATCAACCGGTTTCGAAAGTGGTATTTTTTGTTTGTCCGTCTTTATTATTGCCTATACCGAAAATCGTAAAACAGAGCCTTATCAGAAAGCATCCACCTGGAGGGATTTCTTCAGGCCTTGCTTCTTCATTTCAAGAAAAAACGAACATATATTCGCGGAAAATCACAACTTTTAAAGCTAATTACCATCAATAGATGATATGATTAGATGAAAACAGATCAGGTGGAATGAGCCGGTTTGAAAATTCTTCAGCTTTAAAAGAACAGGTGATTAGATGGTTAAAGCACAAACAGCAACAATCAGAACTTCAATACGGTTGACCAAGACGGCTATGGAAAAAATGGGAGGGTTCGGAATCAGCGAACGCTCGTTTTTTGTTGCGGACAAAGCATTCAAGGTGTTCATCGAACGTTACCCGTCCAACGCGGATGGCGAGCTTTCGGTTGCGTTGATCCTGGACAGCGCGGAGAATGTCCGGCTGGCCGGCAAAGAGCTGCAAGGGGCGATCGTCCTGCACGGTGTCTTCACGAATCACAATTTGCTGATCACCAATTTGACACTCCGAAAATCCTATCAGGCGCTCGGAACCAATTGGCAGCGAGAGGAATACATGGTATTTGACCGCTCCCGTGATCCCGCTCCTGTTTCGCTGATCAATCTCGTCAACCGGATGACGCCAGCTAAGGACAGTTCGGATTATGTCAAAAAGCGGATCGGCAGCTGGGAAGGCTATTTGAAGATCCAGGAACGCGGCATGGACATCCCGGACATCAAGACGGGTTATTCCAATCTGGCGTTCAGTCATGATTTCAGCCGCATCACCTTGAAGGGCTGCCAACTGAAAGACACAGAATGGAAGTCATTGAAAAACCTGACCGTACGGCTCACCGGAATCCAGGGCGACATCGGCACAGTCATCAAAGCGGCGAACCGTACAGTGGAAGTGGAACTTCAAAGTTATATCATCAAACAGCTCCGTGAAAAAGGGCTGTCACTCGATAAAAAGGAAGTGGTCTTCAGCAATTTTGCGGCCTTGAGCCAAATCAGGCGGCTGCGGAAGGGCTTCGCCAATCTGGAAAAAGGGCTTGCGGTCAATCCGAACCTGGACCGGATCCTGTTCGAGGAAAAACCACCGGTCAAGCCGCTCCAGCCTTTAGAGAAATTATCCTTCCATAACCGGTTGAATGAATTCCAGCAAAAAGCGGTTTCCGGGGCGATGGCGGCTGAAGATCTGTACGTCATCCAGGGACCGCCGGGGACGGGGAAAACGACGGTCATTTCGGAAATCTGCCTGCAGAATGCCCGGAAAGGCTTGCGGACGCTGGTCGCTTCGCAATCCAATCTGGCAGTCGATAACGCACTCGGCCGTCTGCTTGCCAATAAAGACATCCGGATTTTGCGTGTCGGACGGACGGAGAGCATCGAAGAAGAAGGCAAGAAATTCATCGAAGAAAATGTCGGGCAGTACTGGAAAGACCATACGCTGGCAGAAATCACCGATCAATACGAAATGCGTGAAAAACGCGAACCGGAATTAAAAAACGAAATTTTGGCCAATGAACAGGCTACTTTAAAACTGCAGCCGGTCTATGAAAGTTTAGAAGCGGCAGTTGAAGAGAAAAAAGCAGCACAGAGCAAGCAACAAGCCATCCAAAAGCTGCTTGAAAAAGAGCAGATAAAACTGGCAACATGCGAACTCGAGAAAGACAAGGCTGGAGCCCAAAGCCAGGAAACGAAACAGCAGCTGCAGAAACTTAAGGATCGGATCGATCAGGATTCCACCTTTATTGACAGCAAAGGAACCGGTGATTGGTTCCAGCAACAGCAGCAGTCTATCCAGCAGCGCCTCAACGTGCTTCAGCGCGCACTTGGGCTGAACCGGCTGGAGCAGGACCTGTCGGTAAAAAGGCAGGAACTCGCTGTGATTACAGAAAGACGCGACCAAATGGCGGACATCATCGAACAGAAGGAAAAGGCCGTCCAAAACATGGATAGCATCAAGAAAATCGACGGTTTGCTTCAAGTGATAAAAGAACAGCGGGTTGAGGAAGTTCCCTCTTTGACCTATTTGATCAACCGGCTGGAAGCGAACCGCGAAAACATGGAGGAATGGGGCAAGCTCAATCAATACAACGAGCTCGTCACCGCTGCGATTGCCTATCTTGAGAAATTATTGGCGCCGACCGGCATTTCCTTCGCCGATTTCAAGCAACAGACGCTAACACAGAATGGTGCCTATACCTCTGCAGAAATCGATGAGTATTTGGAGAAGCTCCGGACGCTGTTGAAAAGCTCGCAGCGGACGGATGCGGCAGTGCTGAAAAAAGCGCTTGCCGGTTTGTACAGACGGCAAAACAATCTCTGGAGCAGAGGCGCCAAGCTTAAATCCTTGGATGTCTATGCAGCAGAATCGAAGCGGGCTTTCCAGGATTTGAAGAGGGTCTTGTGTGAACAGCTCGTCAAGCAGCAGAAGCAATACCGGTTGTGGGACGAGAAATGGCTCGAAAAGCAGGAAAAGCACGAAGAAGAGATGGCTCCGCTTGAACAGCGCTACCGGGAAATGCCCGATGCGGCTGAGCTTCCGGACGATATCGAAGCGGCGATCCGCAGGCTTAAATCAGAGCTTGCCGAACTGGAAAAACAGAAAGCTTCTTTTGATGAGGCACAACAGCGGATAGAAGAGCACCGAGCTGAACGCATCCAAAAGACTGCAGATCTTGAACAGACGGAAGCGAGAATCGCTGCTATCGACAATGAAATCAAGAAAGTGGAAGCGGCGATCGCGGATCGCGAACAAGAGTTGGCTGCCCTACACGACATCCTGTCTTCCGACGTGGAGCGGCAATTTGAGCAGGCGGCGAAAGAGCTTGCCAGTCTGTCGTTCACCAAAGAATCGCTCAAACAGGAAATGAAGAACCTGCCGTTGCTGCAGTCGGTACAGAAGAAATGGCTGGATTTATTGGCAGGGGCGAACGAACACGATTTGGACGAGATCCGGAAGTTGTATATCAAGCACGCCAATGTCATCGGAACGACCTGTGTCGCTTCGGCGCGCAAGGATTTCATCGACAACTACCCGGAATTTGATGTGGTCATCATCGATGAAGTATCAAAAGCCACGCCGCCGGAACTGTTGCTGCCGATGCTGAAGGGCAAGAAAATCATTTTGGTCGGGGACCATCATCAATTGCCGCCGCTTCTCGGCAACGATACATTGGAAGAAACACTGCAGGAAATGATCGATGAAGACAACGGTTTCGAAGAAAAGAAAGAGCTCGAAAAGCTGTTGGAAGAGTCGCTGTTTGAGAGGCTCTACAAAAATCTGCCGGCTGCCAATAAGACGATGCTCGCAATCCAGTACCGGATGCACGAAGACATCATGGAAACCATTGCGCCGTTCTATAAATTGGAAAAGGATCAGCTGCAATGCGGCATTCTGGATTCCGACCGGGAACGCGACCATCTGTTGGAATCGAGCGCTGTGAAACGCAGCAATCACCTCATGTGGCTGGATCTGCCGAATGAATCGGCTTATTTTGAAGAGCGGATGAACGGCGGGAAAAGTTTGTATAATGCAGGGGAACTCCAGGAAATCCGTTCGTTATTGGTGGACTTGAATGAAGCGGCTGGAGAAGCGAAGCAAGCTGGAAGAATCCATATGGACCAGCAGAAGAGCATCGGCGTCATCAGCTTTTACGGTGAACAGGTCAAGCGCCTTCAGCGCATGATCGACCAGGAACTGCGCCTGCCGCATCTGACTGTCCGGACTGGGACGGTCGACCGCTTCCAGGGAAGTGAACGGGACATCATCGTACTCAGCATGGTGCGCAATAACCAAAACAAGCATGGCGATATCGGCTTTGCGAAAGATTACCGGCGGTTGAACGTGGCCTTGTCACGTGCCAAGGAATTACTGGTGCTTGTCGGCAGTTCCAAGATGTTCACAGAACGCGCCAAACAGCCGGAAACGAGAAAAATGTACCGGCATGTATTAGAAGTCGTGAAAAAGAAAAATGGTTTGAAGACCTTAGAGAAGAGCAGGGGGTGAGGAATTGGACAAGCAGATGGAAGAGCTGCGGACGACTGTAGCGGGAGATCCCGATGTGGCGATCATCAATGAAAAACGGTGGAAGCTGCCGGCCGTTTTATACGACGTCAGCTTTGACCGGGTCAAACGGCTGAAGATGGATATTCTGATGAAGATGCTGCTGCTGGCTTTTCAGGAAGCCGATATCCGCCGCGCTGCCACTCTGTCCGATATGCTGTTCGTGGAGGAATTGTTCATCAGTGACTTGATCGGCAAGATGCAGCGTACGGGTTTGATCGGGCTGGAAAAGCAGGGCTATAAACTGACAGCCAAAGGCTATGACTACCTGGGCAAAGGGATTTTCGAAGAAGAGATGGCAGGAAGTGAAACGGTCATCGCCTACAGCGCCGTCCTAGACGACTACTGGCTGGCGGCAGATGACGTGTTTCCAGAGGCAGAAGATACGCTCCCGATTTACCGCTATCCCGTGAAAGGCAGCTTGAACAAGGACCGCATGTATCAGCTTCTTTCCAAAGAAGGATCGAATCTCGGGGAAGAAAGCTTTCAAACGCTCATCACCGGCATTACGGGATGCATCGAGCAGGACACGGTCCATATTCCGTGCTTCGAATTTCAACTCTACAATCAAAAGCAGGACATTTTCTATGCCCGTGTTTGGAATACGCTGAACAGCAGCTGGGATGAAACGCTGGAGAAACAGATCGAAGCGCGCGAAGTTGTGAAATGGCGGAAGGCGATGGAAGAACGGGAAGCGGCTTTGGTTTGATGATGTTTGGCTTGTACGGCTGACAATAAAAAATTCGAACCGTTAAAGATGAAGAAGAGGCACCGTTTCGAAATCGAAACGGTGCCTCTTCTTCATCAATAAATATCCTTACGGTGACCAACATCAATAATGGTGATGGTGATTTCCTCGTCTTCGATTAACGCTAAAATACGATAATCTCCAACCCGGTAACGCCATTTTCCTCTATGATCAGCAACGAGAGCTTTTCCATGTAATCGGGGATCAGAACAATCGGTTAGATTTTTTTCTATCCAACCAAGTAATAAAGATGCTTGATATCGATCCATCTTTTTCAATTTTTTTAATGCTGCATCTGAAAATCGAACCGTATACATTCGGTTATATACCCAGTTCTTTTTTTACTTCATCCAAAGAATAGGTCTTTTCCATGTCTGCCAAGATACGGTCGAAACTTTCCAGGTCAATTTCATCTTCAATCTTTTCAATTATGGCATTTCTCATTAAATCAGATACAGATGTTTTTTTCAATTTGGCATAATCACGTATAAGCTTGCTGTCACGCTCATCGACTCTCAATGAAATTGTCGCCATACTAAAACCTCCTTGACCTATTTGTAATACATTGTAATACGAAGTTGGATTTTTGTAAACTGATTATGTTTGATTCAGATATGAAAGGAGACAATCTGCCATGAAAAATGTACCCACAGCCATTCAAACGGAATCGATCAACTCTTTCCAATCGACCATCCGGAAATCCGAAAAAGCATTGGTGCAGATGAAGGGAAAAGGCGCAAGTACAAGCCTGATGGAAAAACGGCTTCAAGCATTTCACATGGGGTTGGCCGTTCTGGAAATAATTTGGCATGAAAATCCTAATTCCTACAGCAAGGAAGAAATGGCGGACGCCCGAGATGTGCTGGCAGGGTTATTGCCTTCTATAGAAAGCATGCAGATCAAAGCTAAGCCGGACAGTCCTCAGCGGACGCTTCTGGAGAGAAGGATTGCTTCGTTGGAATTGGCTATTGAAGCGATGGATTACTTTTTAAGGGATTAACCAGGGAACTTAAAGGGGCACTCATGTCGTCCTATACTACGGACACTCTGCTCCGCTCTTGGCGAATTTTTATAAGCTTATTTTATTACACTGAAATTGCTGCAGTGAGTATTCTGAAAATATCTTAAACTGTCATTTTCTAGGTTATTGGAGTAGAATAGACTCTGTTGTGCTATTATTTACGTAAAATTTACTCGAACTTAACAATTGCATTATATAAAATTCAATGTCCCAAAATCCTTGTGAATACCCATTATGAGAAGGTGCACTATAAAAATGAAAAATTTGATGACTAATGAAAAGTTGAATAAATTCATCCCGATCTTTCTGCTGGCAGTTTTTATGCTGTGGATGAAGACCTATGTATCCCAAAAAACGCAGTTTAAATTGGATGTCGAAGGACCGCTGCAGGAATTCCTGCTGTTGCTTAACCCTCTTGGCTCCGCATTGTTGCTGTTAAGCCTGTCCCTGTTCTTTAAAGGAACCCGGAAATACATATCACTTTTGCTGATCTATGTCGGGATGTCTGTCCTGTTGTATGCGAACGTGGTCTACTACCGCTTTTTCAGTGATTTCATCACGTTGCCGACCTTGTTCCAAACGCAGAATTTCGGCGATTTAGGCGGCAGCGTGGCAACGCTGATCCAGCCGACCGACATCTTTTTCTTTGTGGATGTCTTGTTGCTGGTAGCTTTGGTGGTTTCGAAACGGGTCAAAAAAGATCAACGGAATTTCAAAACCAAAGCTGCGATCCCGGTAGTGACGATTGCCTTGGCTATTTCCTTCTTTAACCTGGCTTTGGCGGAAGCCGATCGTCCGGAACTGTTGACGCGCGGATTTGACCGGAATTACATCGTCAAATATTTGGGCATGTACAACTACGCGCTTTACGACACAGTTGAAACCGTGAAATCTTCTTCCCAGCGGGTACTCGCTGACAGTGACGATGGCACGGTAGTGTTGAACTATACCAAATCCAATTACGCGAGTCCCAATGAAGCGTATTTCGGTGCGGCGGAAGGCATGAATGTCGTTTACCTGCATCTGGAATCGTTCCAGACATTCCTGATGGATTATGAATTGAACGGAGAAGAAGTCACGCCGTTCCTGAATTCATTGATCGATGATCAGGATACCTTGTATTTCGATAATTTCTTCCATCAGACGGCGCAAGGAAAAACCTCCGATGCAGAGTTCATGCTGGAGAATTCCTTGTATGGCTTGCCGAAAGGTTCTGCATTCATCACCAAAGGACAGAACACCTACCAGGCTGCTCCTGCCATTTTGAAGGATAAAGGCTATACATCTGCCGTGTTCCACGGCAATAACGGAACGTTCTGGAACCGCTCTGAAATCTATAAATCCTTTGGTTTTGACCATTTCTTCGATATTGAGTCGTATACGGATCTGACAGAAGAGGATATGGCCGAATATGGCGTTATGGATAAGCCGTTCTTCGAGCAGTCAGCTCCTCTTTTGGAGTCGTTGCCGGAACCTTTCTATACGAAATTCATCACGGTTTCACATCACTTCCCTTATAATATCGATCAGAGTTTGACGACGATCGAAAAAGGCACGACGGGCGATGCCAGTGTCGATAATTATTTCCAGACTGCCCGCTATGCGGATGAAGCGATCGAGCAGTTCTTTACGCAACTGGAAGAGTCCGGTCTGGCCGACAACACCATGATCGTCATGTACGGCGACCATTACGGAATTTCGGACAACCACAATGAAGCGATGGAGCAGGTGCTTTCAAAAGAAATCACGCCGGTTGAAAATGCCAAACTGCAGCGTGTGCCATTGTTCATCCATGTGCCGGGTGTAGAAGGCGGAACCAATCATACCTATGGCGGCCAGATTGATCTGTTGCCGACAGTGATGCATTTGCTGGGTGTTGAAACGCAAAACAACATTCAATTCGGTACCGATCTATTGTCTGAAGAACACGAAGAACTGGTCACTTTCCGAAACGGGAATTATGTCAGTCCGGAGATTTACTCGATCGGCGAATCTTTCTATGATCCGGAAACGGGATTGCCGATAGATGAAAGCCTGATGGAGCAAGCCGAGATGTTCCAACAGCACGGAAGCTACGAATTGCAGCTTTCCGATCAGCTGGTCAATGGAGATTTGCTGAGGTTCTATACACCAAGCGGATTTACCCCTATCGATCCAGCGGATTACAGCTATCAGGGGATTTTGGATGAAGCAGCTGAATAAGCGATACAAGTAAAAGTTATCCGGAGAGGCGGTTCTGCCATCTCGCAGGATAGCTTTTTTTTGCATATTTTATTCATGAAGCGGCAGTCTTCGAAGCAGATCCCGGAAAAACTTCCATCAGGAAGAAGGTGGTTTTTGATTGATGGAGAATACTACCAATAGGAAATAGAGCCACTCGAATGGAGGATGTTTGATGAGCGAAGAGAAGATGATTGGGTCTTTCGATGGAACCCAGCTGTTCACCCGCAAAGATATGGCTGATGAGCAAAAAGCGGCAGTAGTGATTGCCCACGGTTTAGCAGAGCACTTAGGGCGTTACGATGCATTGGCAGAAACCTTGCTGCGTCATAACTTTACAGTGTACCGCTACGAACAGCGCGGCCATGCCCGTTCAGAAGGGGAGCGGACTTTCTTCAAGGATTTTAATGAAATGCCGGATGACCTGAAAGCAATTATAGATTTGGCGAAAGAAGATAATAGGGAGCAACAGGTCTTTTTGATCGGCCACAGTATGGGCGGCTTTACAGCTGCAGCATTCGGCACAAAATACCCGGAAGAATCAGCGGGAATCGTGTTATCGGGCGCATTGACACGCTACAATAATGAACTTTTCGGTCCGCTGCCGATGGACTTGCCGGCAGACACCTATTTGGACAACGAGCTGGGAGAAGGAGTCTGCAGTGATCCGGAAGTCGTCAAAGCCTACGCGGAAGATCCCCTGGTGGAAAAAAAGATTTCTGTAGGCCTCATCAATGAATTCGCTCCAGGAATCGCCTGGCTGAAAGAAAACGCGGAAAGTTTCATCGATCCGGTACTGGTGCTCCATGGCAATGAAGATGGATTGGTTGCCGAAAAAGATTCACGGGATTTTTATGGGGAAATTGGCTCGAAAGATAAAACCTTAAAGATTTACGCTGGCTTAATGCATGAAATCTTCAATGAACCATCCAAATACAAAATCTATGATGAAGTGATTGAATGGCTGGAGGATCGGCTGTAGGATGCTCTGTCAAAAAAATATATTTAAGTGCGTGATGACAAAAGCATTGCCAAAACCCTTTGATGGGCATCGGCAATGCTTTTTGTCTTTTGAAAATTTAGACGGTCATACGCATTATGCTGCTTAAACTCTCACTAATCCGCGGAACCCTCTTGCTGCGTAATAAGAATCCGCACCATTGTGATACAGGAAGACGTGTCCATAGCGGGAATCGCAGAACAGAGCGCCGCCGCGGTCTCTGATGTCTTCGGGCGTCTGCACCCAACTGGAGGTTTTAACATCGAATGTACCGTGCTGCTGCAAGACGCGGTATTGTTCTTCCGTCAATAGTTCGATGCCCATGTCATTCGCCATCGCCATCGCGCTGTTTTCAGGTTTGTTTTTCTTCCGCGAATCAAGTGCCTTCTGGTCAAAGCAAACACTTCTGCGGCCACTCGGACTTTCCGCTGCGCAATCGTAGAAGACGTACTCGTTTTTTGCTTCGTCGAACTCAAGGACATCCGGCTCGCCTCCGGTCCGTTCCATTTCATGGAGCGACCAAAGCTTGTCGGGATTCGCCTCCAGCTTTTCCTGGATCTTATCCCAGTTCATCCATTCGTGCCGATCGATATGTTCCTCGAACCGGGCTTTCAAGGTGCCAAGCAATTCTTCACGCTGTTCAGCTGTCAGCTTGTTTTTCGGGCTCATACAGTTTCCTCCTCCTCGAAATGAAAGTTACTCGTGATGGCTTAAGTATAGTAAAAAAACAGAGTAAATACGATCCCTTAGCTGTTGAATAGTCTTCAAGTCTTCATTTTGCTGGAAGTCGAGGCGTTTGAAGAGGCTTTTAGCTATCTCCAGATGATTGCATAGAAGGTTTATGGGCGTTCAAATGGATTTGTGGTCGCTCAGCTGGATTTGCAGTCGTTCAAATGAATTTACAGTCGTTCAGAGAGATTTGCAATCGTTCAGCCAAAATTCCTATAAGGAACACGCAAAATTATGGGTAAACAAGAAAAAATCCGGACGACAGCTCGTCCGGATTTTCTGATCAGTTGAAGAAAATATTCGATAATTCCTTACTTGATGCGCAGCTCCGAGTCGATATCGAAGAAATGGGCTTTATTCATATCAAAAGCCATATCGATGGTTTGTCCGGCTTCCACATTAAAGCGGGCATCTACACGGGCAACAAAATCCTGCTCGTTCACTTTTGAATACAGCACGATTTCTGATCCCATCAGCTCCGCTACTTCTACATAGGCTTTCAGCTTCGTATGTGGTGAATGCTCAAGGAACAACGGCTCATCGTGGATGTCTTCCGGACGGATGCCAAGCATAATGTCCTTGCCTTCATATCCTTGATCGCGCAGCATCGTGAGCTTGCCGTCAGGTACAAGAACTTTGAATTCCTCCATTACGAATGAATCTCCGACAATTTTTCCTTGCAGGAAGTTCATGGAAGGGGAACCGATAAATCCGCCGACAAACATATTATCCGGCTTATCGTACACTTCTTTCGGCGAACCGACCTGCTGGATAAAGCCATCCTTCATGACAACCAGGCGAGTCGCCATCGTCATCGCTTCGGTTTGGTCATGCGTGACGTAGACAGTGGTTGTCTGCAGGCGACGGTGCAGCTTTTGGATTTCTGTGCGCATCTGTACGCGCAGTTTAGCATCCAAGTTGGACAAAGGCTCATCCATCAAGAATACTTCGGCATCACGGACGATAGCGCGGCCCAATGCGACACGCTGGCGTTGGCCACCGGATAGCGCTTTCGGTTTGCGGTTCAAATATTCATCAAGGCCGAGGATTTTGGAAGCATTCGCCACGCGTGTCTTGATGTCTTCTTTTTTCATCTTGCGCAATTTCAAACTGAAAGCCATATTGTCATAGACACTCATATGAGGATAAAGCGCATAGTTTTGGAACACCATAGCAATATCGCGGTCTTTCGGTGAGACATCGTTTACTCGGCGGTCTCCGATGTACAGGTCGCCTTCTGTGATATCTTCCAGACCTGCGATCATCCGTAAAGTTGTAGATTTCCCGCAACCCGAAGGTCCGACCAATACGAGAAACTCTTTGTCGCGGATTTCCAGATTGAAATCCTGTACCGATACAACACCTTTATCGTACTCTTTTCTGATATTCACTAAGTTCAAGCCTGCCATTTGAATCCCTCCAGTTTATGTAAGTGCTTTCATTGACTGATAAAAGCATACCGTTTAGTGGGAAATTTAGAAATGGCAAGTATGCACAAAATTAATGGAAGTCTTCGTGCATGTTGCCAATTCTCAATTTGCAGTGAAAAATTACTTGCCCTCATCTATTCAAGGCATCTATAAATCGTTTAAATGCTTCTTGTTCTTTCAAGACACCTGCATCTTCAAGAACTCTTACGAATTTTTTCCCGAGTTCTTTTTGCAGGAGGGCTTCCGCATCTTCCGGCAGTGAAATCTTTCCATACTGAGCTTTCAATTGTTCAGCCCATTGGAGGTGGAAAGGGGCTACCTTATGTGCATTTCCGAGCAGAAATTCCTGGATTTCAGCAAGTTCCTCTTTCAAGCGAGGCGGTAGAACTGCGAGCCCCATCACTTCAATCAAGCCGATATTTTCTTTTTTGATGTGGTGAACGTCCGCGTGCGGATGAAAAATTCCGGACGGATGTTCCTCTGTTGTCCGATTGTTTCGCAACACCAAGTCGATTTCAAACAGCCCATCGCGCTTTCTCGCAATCGGAGTGACGGTATTATGCGGTGTATCGCCAGTGAAGGCCAACACATCCGCTGAGCTATCCGAATAATTTCTCCATACCTGCAAAATGTCATCCGCCGCATTCACCAGGCTGTGGACTTCTTTCGCTTTCAAGCGAATTACAGACATCGGCCATTTGACGACGGATGCAGCAATATCAGGATAGGCGTCCAAGCTGAATCCGAACGCATCTTCCGCTCTGGTCATCGCAAATTCATAACGTCCGGCCTGGTAATGGTCATGGCTTAAAATCGATCCCCCTACAATCGGCAAATCGGCGTTCGACCCGATAAAGTAATGGGGGAACAAGTCTGTAAAAGCGAGCAGCCGCTCAAAAGAATTGCGGTCGATCTTCATGTCACGATGCTCTTCAGAAAGCAAGATGCTGTGTTCGTTGTAATAAACATACGGGGAGTACTGCAAATACCAGTTTTCTCCGGTCAGCGGAATGGTGACGACACGGTGATTGGCGCGCGCCGGATAGCCGATCCGTCCAGTATAGCCTTCGTTTTCTTTGCACAACAGGCATTTCGGATAGCTGAGTGTTTGTTTCATCTCGCGTTCTCTTCTGATTTGTTCGGGGTCTTTTTCCGGTTTCGACAGATTGATGGTAATGTCCATCTGGCCATAGGGAGTATCCGCTTTATAGGAAATGTTTTTCCGGATCCGGTTCATTTGGATATAGTTGCTGTTTTTGCTTAATCCATAAAAAAAATCGGTTGCGGCGATCGGCGACTGGGCATATTTTTCATTGAATGCGGCATTGATGGCAGAAGGGCGGGCGACAAAGCAGTTCATGATAGAGGCCGATAATATTTCCTTGTCATCAAAGATATCCAAGATGACCTCTCGTTCCACCGCATAGGCAATCAGGTTTTCCAGCAAGTTTGGAATGGTGTCATTTGCGGGTTCAATCCGTTCTTCAGGGAAGGATTCCAACCCCAAAAGATTCAGCACCTGGTTGCGGACGTAATCTGTATCTGCCGCTTCTATCAAGTCTGCTTCGAGCGCCTTAGCAAGGAGTCCTTCAAGAGTTTCATAGACCATTTTCACACGTCCTTTTCGTAGCCGTTAGGATGCGAAGAATGCCAGTTCCATGCATCTTCGATAATTTTTTCAATAGAAGTATAGGTGGGGACCCAGCCCAGTACTTGTCTTGCTTTATCCGAGCTGGCGATTAAAGTACTCGGATCGCCTGCTCTGCGTGGGCCCACTTTTACCGGTATTTCTTTTCCGGATACAGAGCGGGCAGCAGAAATCATTTCAGTTACGGAGAACCCTTGGCTGCTTCCGAGGTTGAAGACCTCGCTTTCGCCGTCTCTTCTCAAATAATCCAATGCCAGGAGGTGTGCACGTATCAGGTCTTCGACATGGACATAGTCACGGATGCACGTTCCATCTGGTGTGTCGTAATCATCGCCGAACACGGTGATTTCCTTCCGCTGTCCAAGTGCCGTCTGCAGGATGAGAGGCACGAGATGGGATTCGGGTTGGTGATCTTCGCCGATCTCTGCCGTTTCCCTTGCCCCGGCAACATTAAAATAGCGCAAGGAAACGAATTTTAAGCCATGGGCGAATCCTGTCCACTTCATCAGCTTTTCCATGGTCAGCTTAGTTTCCCCATAAGTGCTCGCCGGGTTGGTTGGCATTGTTTCGGTAATCGGAACGGATTCCGGTTCGCCATACGTTGCCGCGGTAGAAGAAAAGACGATTTTTTTTACATCATGATCAACCATGGCCTTCAACAAGACTTGGGTGCCGTATACATTATTATCGAAATATTTAAGAGGATTTTCCATCGATTCCCCAACCAGTGAGTTGGCCGCAAAATGAAGCACTTCGTCAATCGATTCCTTTTCGAATACCGAGTTCAGAAAATCAGCATCCCGAATATCGCCTTCATAAAAAACAGCTTGGGGGTGTACGGCTTTCCTATGCCCAGTCTCCAAATTATCGACAACAAAGACGTCTGCTCCCTGATCAATCAATTGATGAACAGCGTGTGATCCAATATAGCCAGCTCCACCCAACACTAAGACACTCATGGTCAAAACTCCTCTGTTAGTTCTTTGGCGCCATCCGAAATTTTGGCTTCATAAAAAGAAGGGGAGAAACCAAATTCTTTGGTATAGCTGTCGATCAGGTTTTCTTTGAAACTTTCAATTTGCGCCCGGTGGACAATCGCGATGGCGCATCCGCCGAACCCGGCACCGGTCATCCGGGCGCCGACGACACCTGGATGCCTCCAAGCCATTGCCGCAATGTGGTCGAGCTCTGCGCCAGTCACTGCGTAATCGTCACGGAGAGAAATGTGGGATGCATTCATCAATTGGCCAAACGCTTCAATATTGCCTTGTTCGAGTTCTTTGAGCGCCAGCAATGTCCGTTCGTTTTCATAGACGGCATGCTTGGCCCGTTTGCGATTTGTGTCATTTTTGATCAAGTGTTTAAACTGCTCGAAATTTTCACCTGTCAGTTCGCCAAGGCTGTTGACATGCAGCTCGTTCCGTAAGTCCGAAAGTGCTTCTTCACATTGAGCGCGGCGCTCATTGTATTTTGAACCCGCCAATGTCCGCTGTTTGTTAGAGTTGATGATGACGATTTCATGATCCACTAATTCGACAGGCGCGTAGCTATACGCCAAGGTTTGGCAATCAAGTAAAATCGCAAAATCTTTTTTGCCTTTGCCGATAGCAAATTGATCCATGATGCCGCTGTTGACGCCGATGTATTGATTTTCAACATCTTGTCCCAGCTGAATCATACGCAGGCGATCGATTTCCAAATCGAACAGGCTTTCAAGAACGACGCCTGTAACCATTTCGATGGAGGCAGAAGAAGATAGACCGGCTCCGTTCGGAATATTTCCGTAGAACAGGATATCCATTCCATGAGAGATTGAAAATCCGTTTTTGACAAAATGATGGATCATGCCTTTTGGAAAGTTTGCCCAGTCATGTTCCGAGCTGAAGGACAAGTCGGCAAGCTCGCATTCGATTATCCCTTTTTCCTGAAAGTTCATGGAGTAGAAGCGCAGTTTCTGATCCGGACGCTTACGGGCCGCAGCATACGTGCCAAAGGAAATAGCGGCAGGAAACACATGGCCGCCATTGTAATCCGTATGTTCACCAATCAGGTTAATGCGTCCAGGGGCAAAAAAGAACCGCGGGTTTTCATCGTTCTGAAAGAAATCCTTGAAAGCTTGGGACAGTTCGGTCTGTTTCATCTTATTCCTCCGATACTTTGTAAATTAATTTAATTAACATAAGTATAGAGGTTTTTGTTAAACTATTCAATAATAGAGTGAATAGTTTATTAAGCAGCAGGAGTATAAAAATGGAGGAGTTCATATGCGTCAAGGCAGCTTTCAATGGATGAAATCGGTGAATAAATCGACTATCCTCAATAAAATAAGAAAAGAAGGACCGATATCGAGAGCGCAGATTGCACGGGAGACAAGTTTGACGCCGCCGACTGTCAGCAGCAGCGTCAAAGAATTGATCGAACAGAAAATAGTCGAAGAAAGTGATTTCGGACAGTCGCAGGGCGGCCGGAAACCGACGATGCTGGTCATCAACAATCAGGCGTTCTCCATTATTGGCGTGGATGCGGGACCCGAAAGCATCGAATGCATTGTAGCGGACCTTGCCGGAAAGGTGCTGAAAAGGTCGGAAACCAAATTGCAGCTGCCGATTGCTGGCCAGGAATTTATTGACGTACTAAAGGATTGTATTGAAGAAGTTCTTGAAACAAAAGATCCGGTCATCGGCATCGGGGTTGCCATGCATGGTGTGGTGGATGTTGCTGCCGGTACTTCTTTGTATGCGCCTAACCTAGGCCTCAGCAATATCCCGATCAAAGAAGAGCTGGAGAAGGCATTTGGTCTGGAAGTGAAAGTGGAGAATGATGCACGGGCGATGGCATTGGGCGAATACTGGTTCGGCAACCATGGAGAAGTGGAAAGCATGCTGGCGGTGAATGTAGGGAGTGGTGTAGGCGCTGGTCTTATCATCGACGGAAAACTCTATCACGGTTCTTCTGACATCGCGGGGGAAATCGGCCACATGACAATCGATTTGCATGGGGAGATATGCGAATGCGGGAACCGGGGGTGCCTGCAGACCTTTGTCACTGGTCCAGCCATTGCAAGAAAAGTGGCTGACAACTCTGTTGAAACTCCACTGACGGCAGAAAAGATATTCGAAGGGGCCATAGGCGGTAATGATGAATTTGCAGCGATATTAATAGAGGCTGGAAGAGCGATGGGCGTCGGCCTGACAAACCTGATTCACATTGTGAATCCGGAAAAAATCATACTCGGAGGCGGGGTTTCGAAAGCGGAAAGGTTCATTTTGCCCGCCATCCGTGAAACAATCGAAGCCTCCGCGCTGACCCCTGCAGCAAGCCGGACGAAGGTGGAAGTCTCCAAGCTGGGAGACGACGCAACGCTGATCGGTGCCGTCACACTTTTGTTGGTGGATGTTTTTGAATAAAGAAAAGAGCTTAAAGGTTTTGATATGAACTGAAATAAAGTTAGAGACTGAAAGGATGAAGAAAAAATGAACGTGACTAAAAAGGTATTCGGATATAAAAATAATCAGCCAGTCAAATTGTATACATTGAAGAATGACCAAGGTTTTCAACTATCCTGCATGGATTACGGCTGTATCATCACCGAAATGATTGCCCCGGACCGCAACGTGGAAATGGAGAATATTGTCCTCGGTTTTGAAACGTTTGAAGAATATGAAAACAATCCGCATTTTTTCGGAGCAGTGGTCGGACGTTTTGCCGGACGGATAAAAGAAGGTGCATTTACAATTGAAGGAACCGACTATCAACTGGCTAAAAACTCCAATGGCCATAATCTGCATGGAGGTCCCAAAGGTTTTCACTCGGTACTTTGGGATTCGAAAGTGATCGAAAGCGAAGATGAAGCAATAGTCGAATTTACGTATGCAAGCCCTGATGGGGAGGAAGGCTTCCCAGGGAATCTATCCATGACTGTCCGCTACATTCTCAAGAATGACAGCAACCAACTTGTCATTTCCTATTCCGGCAAATCGGATCAGACCACTTTGCTGAATGTGACCAACCATTCTTATTTCAATTTAAGCGGAAATTTCAAACGGACAATATTGGATCACGGATTGACGATGAAAAGCGATGAATACTTGGAGTTGGATGAGGAATTGCTGCCGACCGGGAAGCTGGTTTCAGTTGAAGAGGATCCGCTTTTCGATTTTCGCAGCGGGCGAAACATAAGAGAAGCTTCGGCTACTGAACATCCACAGACAAAGCTGGCTGGCAATGGCTACGATCATCCGTTTTTGTTGAATACAAGTGAACAGCCAAGCATCGAATTAACGGATGAGGAAAGTGGGCGGAAGCTGCGTGTCGAAACAACGGAACCTGCAGTGGTATTATACACAGGAAACGGAGTAGGCGGTCCTTATTCCATTAGAGGGGTAGAAGCGCAAAACTACTTGGGGTTATGCCTTGAAACACAGAGCCCGCCGGATTCCGTGCGCCACCCGCATTTCCCATCTTCAATCTTGAGTGCTGAAGAGGAATTTAAGTCTGAAACGACGTATACTTTTGTTCTAGTGTAAAGGCGATTCGATCAATTATTTATGGAACATTGGGCAGTGAATCTTTTTGGAGAAAGAAGTGTTTTTATGATCGATCATCTGAAAAAAATATATTCTTCATTGATCATTTATGAGGAGGGTGTCCATGACCAGGACTTCAGCTATAAATGGTTCATGACACAGAACAATGAAATCATCGGCATCCATAAAAGCCAATTGAAACAGAAAGAAGAGGCTGTTTTGACTGCTTTCTTGACTCCCTATCATATCGAATTTCCTGTTTTGACCAGAGAAGAACAGAAATGGAGAAGGGCGATTGACGCAGATGGTCCTGCCGAAATGGAAAGTATGGAAGCAATCAGCCCTTACCGCTTTGTCTACTTTTCGATCAAAAAAAATCAGATCAGTCCCGGCTTATTCAAAGACGCGATACATGAATTATTTCCGGGGGAAGTTCCGATTCTATGGGAAAATGGACATGAAGGTGTTCTGATAGAATATACGACTTTAGAGAAAGACATTATTCGGTATGAAGAAATTATCGATATCCTGATGAGTGATCTTTACATAAAGATCCATTTTCTTGTAGGGCCTTTCAGAAAAGAGATGGGACATGCCGCTCGTTATCATTCATTTATGATAGCCGCAGCAAAATCGGTTTTTGCCTATTCCAATAAGACCGTGGCGAATTTCAGCGATGCAGTGCCATACTTGCTGATCGACCAAACCGGAAAAGACCAGTACCAGGGGATTCGTGAAATGGTCCTCCAGGATTATGCTGATGACAAGGAAACGTTGAGAATGATAGAAGTGTTTACGCAATGCAATTTGAACATTTCGGAGACAGCGAAAGCACTCCACCTTCATCGCAATAGCCTCCAGTATCGATTAGATCGTTTTGCAGAAAATACAGGAATCGATATCCGGAAATTCCACAATGCGATGGCCGTCTATCTTTCGTTGCTTGTGAAACCGCCAGTTTAATCTATTGATTAATGGCAAAAACCAGATCACAGGAAAATTGATGAAGCTGTTAAAAGGTGTTCGCCACTTTTAACAGCTTTTTTGTTGCGGATTCAGGCATAGAAAAACTGCAGCGCTGTGTTGGAAAAACAGTGGTGCAGTTCAAAGTCTGACGATCAATATTTATAGGATTGTCCACCGTCGATCGGAATCACGGAAGCGTTGATGAATTTAGCTGCATCCGACAGCAGGAACGCAACAAGGTTGCCGACTTCTTCCGGCTTGCCGAAGCGTTTCATCGGATTGACGCTGACGAATTCCTTGCCGGCTGCTTCCCAGTCATCGCCTGCCATTTGTTTTAAAGAACCTTCGACCATCGGTGTCATGATGGCACCCGGTGCAATGGCATTGATGCTGACACCGAATTCGCCGTATTCAATGGCGGAGTTGCGTGTCAGGCCGACAACACCATGTTTGCTGGCTGCGTAGCCGGACTGGTTGCCGACACCGCGGATACCGCCGACGGATGCGGTGTTGACGATTGAACCGTAGCCTTGTTGTTTCATGACTTTCAGGACATACTTCATCCCGTAGAAAACGCCGTTTAAATTGACGCTGACTACTTTTTCAAATTCATCAGAACCGTATTCTTCTGTCAGGTTCTGTTTGCCTTCAATGCCGGCGTTATTGAAGAAACCATCGATTCGGCCGAATGTGTCCATGGTGATCTGGACATAATTTCTGACGTCTTCTTCATTCGTCACGTTGGCTTCAATAAGCTCTATTTCAGCTTCTGGAGCGGCTTCGAGGATTTGTTTTTTAGTTTCCTCGAGCGAGTCTTTATTCATATCGACAAGCACCAGTTTGCCGCCCAGTTCAGCGATGGAAAGTGCCGCTGCACGTCCAAGGCCAGAGCCGCCGCCTGTAATGATGACCACTTTGTCTGTATAGCTGATCATGAATAATCTCTCCTTTTTTGTTATGGATGGTTTCACTGATTGTATACCCGGGTGAGATGGGTTTAATCTATAAGGACTGCACCAGAAATAGAGGAGTGATGAGAGTTGGAAAATTAGTACAAAAGGTAAATGCTAATACTATAGGCGTGTATCCTGACTTCCTTCCAAAAAATAAAGAAGAAGATTTAGAAAAGCAGGATACCAGGTAAGTCTTGGCGAAAGATACCCAATAGGAACAAACTTAAGGGGGAATCATATGTTCACTGAGGTGCGGGACGTGCTCAACAACTACAGGGATGCCGTTTACGAAAAGGATGTAGAGAAATTTCTCTCAGGGTATGCGTCGGACGTTCATATTTTCGATTGCTGGCAGGAATGGCAATTCAACGGCATTGAGCAGTGGAAGAATGTCGTGGATGAATGGTTTGGCGGGTTGGTGGAAGAAGGCGTGCTGCTTCAGGCAGAACTATATGACGAGTCGTTAAAAGAAAGTGAAGACCTTGCTCATGTTCATGGATCCGTCAGTTTCACGGCTTTTGACAAGACCGGAAAGGAATTGAGAAAGATGAAGAACCGTTTCACTTTTGTGCTGGAAAAAACAGAAGGTTCTTGGCGTATTACCCACGAACATTCTTCACTGCCGATCGGCATGGAGGATGGCAAGGCGATTTTTGACTAATGAAGTAAAGTCTTAGTCCGCAATCACGTAAGAACCAGATGAACCAAAAAAATCCACTGGAGCAACGCGTTGCTCCAGTGGATTTTCTGTTGCTATTCTTTTTCGGTCAAGAATGTAATGATCAAAAACAGCAGGAATGCCAGCAGCAATAAGCTGCCGCCCACGATGAACAAGATCATGACCAAGGTTTCGTTCCAATTGAACGGGTTCAAGTTATACAGCCACATGCCGCCGGTCAGTGTAAAGGCACCGACCATTCCAAGTACACTGTGGATAGCCACAAGCTTTTTGTATTTGATCGTATAGACCCGGTAGAAAATTCCCCAGGCAAAGACCGATAGCCAGCCGACGAGCAGGATATGGGCGTGGATCGGACGCAGGCTGTAATCCATTTCTCCGGCCATCTGTGAACCAAGAAATGTACCGAATAAGCCGAAAATGGCTGAAAAGCGTATTAAACGAAGACTCCAAGTTTTTTCCATGAGTAGACCTCCAACTTATTATTGTTTAGGGATGAGGGAAGTGCAGGATAAATTCACTGCCCTCATCTTCTTTGCTATTGACTCGGATGGTGCCGTGATGCAAGCTGACGATTTGGTGGACGATGGACAGGCCGAGCCCGGTGCTGTCTTTTTTGCGTGCTGCATCGACGCGGTAGAAACGGTCGAACAATTGCGGTAAAGCATCTTTTGGAATGCCCAGACCGCTGTCGTTGAATGCCACGGTGATGCCGGTTTCGTCCGACTGCAAAGTGATTTCTATGCTGCCGCCGGGTTTATTGTACTTGATGGCATTGGTCAGCAGGTTATCCCAGACATTGTCGAGCAGCTCGGCATCGCCGTCGAACCGGGTGGGTGCGAGTTGGTAAGACAAATTGATGTCCTCTTCCTCGAGGCGCCAGCGGTATTTCCGGACAGCACTTCTCAATTGCTCATCCAACTGGAATTCTATCACTTTCATCGGATAAGCGCCTTGGTCGAGCGATGTCAACAGCAGCAATTGGCGTGTCAGACTGGACAGCCGCTTCGCTTCCTCATCGATGATGGCCGTATATGCCAAGCGGTCTTCCTCGGCAAGGTTCGGCGACTTCAACAAGTCTGCATACCCTTGGATGTTCATCAGCGGCGACTGGAAATCGTGTGATACATTGCTGATGAAGGATTTGCGCGCCAGATCGTTATGCTGGAGCTGTGTCTGCATCAAGTTGAAGCTTTCGGACAGCTGGCCGATTTCATCATTGCGCCGAATATCAAGCGGATAGCTGTAGTTTTCGCGCGCAATGTGTTTAGTCGCTTCCGTCAACTGGACAATCGGCCGCGTCAATTGCCGCGCCATAAAGATCATACCGATGATACTGACAAGCGCAATTGCTGCCACAAAGCCGATCAGCACAGAGTGGATATCGGTCGACACGAGCTTGGTATCGGGACGGATGAACAGACCGTACCGTTCGCCGCCCTGTTCAAACGGAACGCCGACTGTATTATGCAGTTCATTGGTGAAGTGGCCGATCATGAAGATTTCACCTGTAAGATTGTCCAGCCCGGTATAGGTTTCATTTTCCGTCAAGACCCGTGTGGCAGATTCCGGAAATGTGGTGTCATCAAACGGTTCGCCGAAAAACTGTGTGTTTCCTGCACTGTCGACGAGCGCAATCTGGTAGCCGAGCTTCGCGACGGCCTGCATATAGCCGGTGAAGCTTTCATCGGAATAAGGGACGTTTTGAACGGTGCTGACGATTTCTTCTGCAATGGCTACGTTCTGCCTGATGGTTTCTTCTTTTGTGACGGTTACATAGAAGATATTGGCGATGGTGAAACCAATCAGGATGCTGATAGCCAGAATGAACAGCGTTGCCACGGTGAATTGCCGGTACAAGGTTTTCATTTTGGTGCCTCAAGCTTATAACCGATGCCGCGCAAAGTATGGATTTCAACATCAGCACCATAGCGTTTCAGGCGGTCGCGGATCCGGTTGATGTGGGTGTTCAATGTCATTTCATTGCCTTCATGTTCCTCGCCCCAGACATAGTCCATCAGCAGTCCGCGGGGAGTGGCCAGATTGACACGCGACACCAGCAGCGACAACAGTTCGAATTCTTTCAGCGGCAAGATGACGGTTTCATTGCCGATGGTCACTTCGAAGTTCCGACGGTTGATCACCAGGTTGCCGGCCTGCAAATTTTCCTGGACAGAGCGTTCGGATCGGCGGAGCACCACCGCAACACGAAACAGCAATTCCTTTGGCTCAAAAGGTTTGACCATATAATCTTCAGTACCGGAAAGAAAGCCTTTTTCCTTGTCCTCCAGCTGGCCTTTCGCAGTCAGCAGAATCACCGGAATATCCAAGTCCTGCGTCAGGATGCGGGTCAGTTGAAAACCATCCATGCCGGGCATCATGACATCCACGATGGCCAAATCAACGAGCTGGTCCTCGAGCAGCAGCAACGCCTGTTCCGCATCGTTTGCTTTGAACACGGTATAGCCTTCCTTGCCGAGATGGATTGCCACGAGTTGCTGAATATAGATATCATCGTCCACGACGAGTATTTTCATGCGGATTCCTCCCATTCAATCAGAAAGCCCGGCATAAGGAAGTCCGGGCTTTCAACTCTTTATATTATGCAGGGTTTACTTGTCTTTTTCAAAAAACAATATCAAAGCAGGAAGCAGCATGCCACGCACAAGGAAGGTATCGATCAGAATGCCGATCGAGACCATAAAGCCGAAGACGAATAAATCAGCAATCGGCATCGTCGTCAATGCCGCAAATGTCGCTGCCAGAATGATGCCCGCAGAAGAAATGACACCGCCTGTATGGCTGATCGCGACTTCAAGCGCGTCTTTGACTTTCCGTGCTTTCCGTTCTTCGATAAAGCGTGAAACCAGGATGATGTTATAGTCGATTCCGAGCGCTACCAGGAAGATGAAGGCATACACCGGTACGCGGGTACTGATGGCTTCATAGCCGAACAGCACGTCAACAAGGAAAATCCCCAGTCCCAGCGCCGACAGATAAGAAAGTAAAATCGTCGCCATCATATAGATCGGCATTTTCCATGACCGTGTCAATACGAACAGCAACACCAGGATCAACAAGGTTTCAAGTATGACAATTTTGTAGATATCGCTATTGTTGACGTCCCGCTCATCGACGAGTTTCGGTGTTATGCCGCCGAAATGCGTTTCGCCATCAATGGAAGCCTGGTCCAGCAAAGTGCTGCCGTCGGTCCGCAGCCGTTCCATAAAATCCAGTGCTTCTGTCGAATACGGATTCATTGATAAGGCAATATTGTATTTCACTGCTTCGCCATCGTCCGTTTGACCGGATAAACGAGCAGAGGCGATTTCATCATAGGCAGTCAGTTCTTCAGAAAGAATCGCTGCGGCTTCTTCTGTAATCGGCTCCTCCCCAACAACCAGAAGGGTGGAAGGCGCGATTTCGCCTTTGTCGAATTTCTGTTCAACAATTTCATAGCCGACACGGGATGGCATATCTTCCGGGAATGATTTGACTGTATCGAATTCAAACTCCAGATTCACGATATTCAATGCCGAAATGATCATCAGAGCGGCGACAAGTCCGCCGGAAATCAACGGTTTGTTGACGACGAATTTCGCAACGGGTCCCCAAATGCCATGATTCACTTCTGACGATTGACCATATTTCGGCACTTTCGGCCAAAATGCTTTACGGCCGAATAACGTGAATAAAGCCGGAATCAGCGTGATTGAAGCAATCATGATCACGAAAACAGCTGTCCCAAAAATAGGCGCAAAGTTTGCGTAGTCACGGAAGTCCGCAAAGAACAGCACCAGCATGGCTGCAAGAACAGTACCGCCGGCGAAGAACACGGGTTCACCCGTTGCCCGCATCGCGTATTTCATGGCTTCGTGTTTGCTTTCATAATGGTTCAATTCCTCGCGGAAGCGCGAGAACACGAACAGCGAGTAATCGATTACAGCCGCAAACAGCAGGATGCTCATGATCGAAGTCGTTTGGCTGGTCAGTTCCAATCCGCCAGAACCCATAAAGGCAAGTGTCTGATTGACCACCTGATAGACGATTACTGTCGCCAAAAGCGGGATGATTGCTAAAAGTGGCGAGCGGTAAATGACGATCAACAGTACAAGGATGATCAGTACAGTTGCAATCAATAAGACAAAATCCGCTTCTTCAAACAACTTCACGGTATCGCCTGCAATGCCGGCAGGCCCAGTAACGTAGAATTCCATCGAACCGGAATCAGCTGCGATGCCGCTGCCGATTTCAGAAGCTTCGTCATTGATTTCCGCAAAGTCGGCACTGCCGAGCCCCGCTTCAAGTGACATCGGAATGATCATCGTTGTATTGTCTTCAGAATAGAATCCTTCTAAAGCAGGAGGAGGCAATTGACTGATGTCGACAATCGAGTCGATGCCTTCAATGTTTGCCTCTGTAATGCCTGTCAGAATTTCTTGTACAGTTGCGGGATTGACATCGCCTTCGCTGTTATGGAAAACGAGAATGCCAGGCGTCCCTTGGTCGTTCGGGAAATACTGCTTCAGTTTCTGGTCCGCGATGATCGATTGTGCATCATCGGGCAGTGATTGGAAATTAGCGACTTTGTAGTCGTTGAGTCTTGGCCCCATGCTGAGTGCAATCATCAGGACAAGCCAGACAATGATGGTGATCCACATGCCTTTTTTTGTTGATACCCAATCCGTGATCGGGTTCAGGAATTTGTTCATTACGTTATTTCTCCTCTCTATCAAAAAACATTTCTGACTCATCATAAGGGGTGAATATAAATTGAATATCAATTTTTGGTGGCAGAGGTTTGAACAATGGGTCAGTGTGGAGAATTTTAGCCATTGCAAAGCTGGGCATCAAGAATGGCGAATTCTGGACACAAGAATACGAGGATATTGAAGTTTATGATCAGAATAACCATAACAACGAGCCTGTATAAAAGAGGAAAAGACCTTGCTGAATGCCCTCAGAGGGCAGTGGCAAGGTCTTTATTGTTCATTGTATTTTAATTGAAATGCGTTTTGTCAGCACACGTGTAGATGCAAGCAGCGCAGCAATCAGCAACAGCGATCCACCAATTGACAGGAATGGGCTGGCGTCCGCAGGATCATGTGGAATCCATGGAATAGCGGCGCTTAAACCGCTGTCTCCCAGGAAGTAGCCATTGAGGCTGAGGGCGGCAATCGCAATGCCGACGAAAGCGAAACCAATGATCCAGCCGAAGCGGTAATAACCGATACCGATGAGCATACCAATCAAGTAATAAGTGAAGGCGTTTGTAAAGAAAATACCTGCAGCTGGAAACCATTCAGATGCCGTTCCAAGTAAGGTGGCCGCTTCCGAATCGATGGGAAGAGCTGCAAAGCCGGAAATCAGGTGCTCTAAGCCGTTGACGGCAAGTGGAATCAAAGTGACAGCGAGTGCTAATGCCAAAGCAGACAGGATTGTTCCTAAATACAAATCTTTTCGGGTGATGCCCTGCTGGACATAATAAGCCATGAAGGCATAGGCTAACATGATTCCACAAATCAGCATGAAAATGGCAACAGACTGACTGGAGAAGACGAAAAACTGTGGAATGCTGGCGTCGTTTCTAACCACGATGAATATGCCGATGATATGTGCAGCTATCAAAAACGCAAAAAACCATATAGCCCATTTAAACTGTTCATAAAAGAGGTCGAAAGCAACTTTGGGATAAAGTTTTACTTGTTTCATCTTAATGCGCCTCCTCTGTTAAGTGGATGAACAGATCCTGCAACGGCACGGGACCGATTTCAAGCCCCTGCTCCCGTGCGGTGAGCTGATTCTGTTCAGTTAACGTGCCATAGACCATGACCGATTTCGTGCCGCCGAGTTTTTGTTCGTTCAGAACTTTCATACCGGAAACGAATGCGTCGACTTGATCGGCTGCTCCTGTAATGGAAGCTCCCTGTGCAGAAATGGTTTCGTACTCTTCGTTCAACAGCAGTCGCCCCTGGTCGATGATGACGACATTATCGAAGAGATAATCCATCTCCGAAACCAGATGTGTGGAAAGGATGAACGTCCGCGGATGTTCCGCCTGGTCCGCTAAAATCTCCTGATAGAAGATTTCGCGTGCCGGTGCATCCATGCCCAGGTACGCTTCATCAAAAATAGTGATTGGTGTACGGCTTGCAAGCCCGATGACCACATTCAACGCCGACTGCATTCCCTTGGAAAATTTGTGGATGGGTTTATCAAGCGGCAGCTTAAAGCGTTTCAACAAGTGATTGGCATAATCCTTATCGTAATTTGGACGGTATCTTTCCGAGAACTCGAGCATTGCGGGAACCT
The DNA here is from genome assembly GCF_947501725.1 of uncultured Planococcus sp. NCBI lineage: Bacteria > Bacillati > Bacillota > Bacilli > Caryophanales > Caryophanaceae > Planococcus > uncultured Planococcus sp. The sequence goes on from NZ_CANMXD010000002.1 coordinate 283,694, forward strand.
TTTCGTATTCGTCCGCATAGTTCTTTTCAAAAATGAACGAAATCTGTTGCATCTTCTCCGAATTTTCAAAGACGGGTTCGCCGTCGATCTCAACCTGCCCCTGCGTCGGTTCACGGAAGGCGGCCAGCAAAGACAGAAGGGAGGTCTTGCCGGCGCCATTGCGTCCGATGAGACCATGGATCTTGCCGGATTCGAGTGTCAGTGAAATGTCTTTCAATGCTTCGAACTTTCCGAATTTCAAAGTGATATTCTTCATCTCAACTTTGGCAGCCATCATTCTTCACTCCCTTTCGTGTTTTTGATCAGTTCAATGATTTCGTCCTGCGTAATGCCAAGTTTTTCAGCTTCCTGGACAAGGCTCCGGACATAATTATCGACAAATGCTTCTTTACGCTGTCCCACCAATGTCTGTTTTGCTCCTTCTGCTACAAACATTCCGATCCCTCTCTTCTTGTATAGGATTCCTTCTTCCACCAGCTGGTTGATCCCTTTTGAAACGGTCGCATGATTGATCTTATAGAAGCTGACAAGTTGATTGGTGGAAGGGGCCTGATCGCCTTCCTTCAGTTGATCGTTGACAATCTGATCTTCAATCAATTCACGGACCTGCAAAAAAATCGGCTTACTCGAATCAAACGCATTGCTCACTGCAAACACCTCCTCGTACGGTATAGGTAACATGGTTATATACTTATGTGTATAACCATATAGCCATTTTGTTTTTTTGTCAATTACTCAACTCAACTTTACTATGGATTGGTTGAGTGCCAGACAACCACACAATGGCATCGAAAACGTTGAAGAGAGGATTAGTATCGAAACAGGTGGAAACTATCATTAAAACCTATAAATAGGAGGAATCAGCAATGACAAGAAAAGGTACAGCAGGACGATCACCAGGAGAACAAGCAAGCGGTGCTCCGGACTCCGGAATCGATAAAGCCGTCAAGAAAACCAAGGAAGCTTTCGACAAAGATAACGAAGCCACTGATTATGAAGATGGTAAAGACGAAATGCAGGATGCGAAAGAATATTCTAAGGATGTATCCGATAAACGTACCGGAGACGCAAGAAGAAACGATTGAAATTGTATGCGTGCCTGGCACCCGCATAATAGAAAAAAACCGGACCAAACTTTGAAAATAAGTGGTCCGGTTTTTCTATTCTCTATTCTTTGGATTCGTAATCTTCAATTGATAGGTTTTCATGGTTAGGCAACAAGAGACAGAGTTCATCGTTTGGCAGATGAGAGAGCGGAAAGTGATAATGGATGTTTCTTTTTAACTAACTTCCACAGTTCAGTGACCATACTTTTATTGTTGTATAAAAATATATATGTGAGATAGCTGTCTAAACGTATGACTTATGCACATATTGAAATCGACTCCAATCTATTCAGACCTTGATTGGAATAGAACTGAATAAAATAGAGGGTTAGTTCCTTTGAGCTTTCAGAAATGCGGTAGCCATATGACTTGGAGGAAGGAATGCGAAGTGGAATTCATGTGCCAAGAAAATGAATAAAATTGAATAGTAGGTCCTTTCACTATCTCTCCTGTACTGAAATAGTTTGCCGACATGCGGTGGGGCCAATGATGAATACATATAATGAATAATTCTAAGATAAAGTTTCATATATTAAAAAGACACTTACCACCTGTGAATACTGGCAGAATGGATTAATACACCTTGACTAAATTCAGAATATTGGATAAATTCATGTAGAGTCATCTGATGACCTGTTGTGTTGAGAGCTAGTAAATTTGAAGCGTCCCATTAAATTCCCTTGTTTCTAGTAAAGTGGATTCAGGAATATATCAGTCGGGAGAGGAACATGATGGACATTAAACCAATTCGCACAAGAAAGATATACGAAGAAGTCACAGATTCCATTTTGGAAATGATCAAGAGCGGGCAATTTAAGACAGGTGACAAACTGGATTCTGTTGAGCAATTAGCAAAAAACTTCAATGTTGGACGCTCGGCGATACGAGAAGCTTTGAGTGGTTTGCGTGCTATGGGGTTAGTCGAAATGCGCCAAGGCGAAGGAACTTATATCACCTCATTCGATGCTTCAAAGTTTTCCCTGCCTTTGTCTTCTGCACTTCTCATGAAACGGGAGGATATCAAGGAACTTTCAGAAGTCCGTAAAATTTTGGAGGTCGGAGCGGTAGCGTCTGCTTCAATCAACCATGCCGATGAAGATCTAATGGCGATGGAAGAAGCCTTAAACGCGATGAAAGAAGCCAAAGGGCAAGGGGAAATAGGCGAGAAGGCAGACTTGGATTTCCATTTGGCCATCGCTCATGCAACACACAATAAGATGTTGATCAATTTAATGTCCAGTGTGTCTGAAATTATGGTTGAATCGATGCGGGAAACACGGCAGCTTCTTTTGTATTCAGAAGAAATGATGGCTTCTTTAGTCGAAGAGCATCAATTGATCTATCGAGCGATAAAAGCTCGAAATATAGAAGAAGCTCAAAAAAACATGCTCAATCATTTAATTGGAGTAGAAAAAGTCCTTTCACACTATATCGAGTAACGCACTTCATTTTCCAAAGGACGGACTTCTGCGCTCTAGTCATATGATGACCTGTTCTATTTATGGGCAGGAATCATATTCTCCTCTTAGAATGAAAAAACTATGGAAAGAGTGGATGATCATGAAAGTATCCTTATTTGTTACTTGCCTCTCAGAGATGTTTTATCAAAATGTCGCAAAAGATGTTGTGGAAGTTTTGGAGCGGCTCGGGTGCGATATCGATTTTCCCAAAGGACAGATCTGTTGCGGGCAGCCGGCCTACAATAGCGGATACCGGGAAGATGCACAAAAAGCGGCAAAGCAGATGATCGCCAGTTTCGAAAACTCGGAGTTTATCGTGACTCCATCCGGTTCTTGTGCTGCGATGTTCAAAGAATATCCGGAGTTGCTCAAGGATGACGAAAAATGGCATGAGCGGGCAAAAACGGTAGCGGATAAAACTTATGAGTTCACCCAATTCATCGTCAATGTGTTGAAGATTGAAGATGTAGGAGCAGTGTATCCAGCGCGCGCAACGTACCATACCTCCTGCCATATGATGCGATTATTGAAAGAAACAGAAGCTCCGTTTAAGCTGTTGGCGAATGTTGAAGGACTTGAAATGCTGCCGCTCGCGAATAATTACGATTGCTGTGGATTCGGGGGAACGTTCGCCGTTAAGATGGCGCCGATTTCAGAGCAGATGGTGGATGAAAAAGTCCGGCATGTAGAGGAGACAACAGCAACTCTTCTGATCGCGGCGGATAATGGCTGCATGATGAATATCAAAGGCCGGATTGATCGAAAAGGCAAAGCGATTGAAGTGAAGCATATTGCACAAATCCTTAATTCGCGTGTAGAAGGGAGCGTCTGACAATGGCGATGAAAATTGGAAGCAAACCATTTTTGGGTCGGGTTGATGAAGCTCTGCAAGATGACTTTATGAGAAAGGCCATGAGTTCTGCCCAAGATCGGCTGCGTGGAAAGAAAATGCTGGCGACCGTTGAAGATGAACTGGTAGGGGATTGGGAAGAGTGGCGAAGCGCAGGCGAAGAGATTCGTCGCCATACGCTGGAAAACCTGGATTTCTATTTGGACCAATTAAGTGAAAACTTTTCGAAAAGGGGCGGCCATGTGTATTTCGCCGCTACAGCGGAAGACGCCACCCGCTATATCCAGGAAGTCGCTAAACAGAAAAACGCCAAAAAAGTGACGAAAGCAAAATCCATGGTGACAGAAGAAATCGGACTCAACGAAGCGCTGGAAGAAGTCGGCTGTGAAGTGTATGAAACAGATTTAGCAGAATACATCCTGCAGATCGACGACCATGATCGGCCTTCCCATATTGTTGTTCCTTCTCTGCATAAAAATAAAGAACAAATTCGGGATACTTTTCGGGATAAAGCCAACTACACCGGTACCGAGGAACCGAAGCAGTTGGCTGCCTTTGCACGGAGCCAACTGCGTGAAACCTTCATGCAAGCGGACATCGGAGTTACAGGCTGCAACTTTGCAGTAGCGGAATCGGGAACGATTTCTCTTGTGACCAATGAAGGAAATGCCAATATGGTCACTACATTCCCGGAGACACAGATCAGCATTATGGGAATGGAGCGGCTGGTGCCGACCTGGGAAGAGCTTGATGTCATGATCAACTTACTGAGCAGAAGCGCAGTCGGACAAAAAATAACGACGTATGTCACCAACCTGACTCCCCAATTGGAGGAAGACAGTGTGGATGCACCCAAGGAATTTCATTTGGTGATTTTGGATGCAGGGCGTTCGAAGGCGCTGGGCACTGAGTTTCAATCAGCGCTCCATTGTATTCGATGTGCGGCTTGTGTCAATGTATGTCCGGTTTACCGCCATATAGGCGGCCATGCGTATGGCTCCATTTATCAAGGGCCGATCGGAGCTGTATTGTCTCCTATTCTCGGCGGCTATGAAGAGTATGGTGAACTTCCTTTCGCTTCCAGCCTCTGCGCAGCCTGCAGCGAAGCTTGTCCGGTGAAAATTCCCCTTCACGAGCAATTGATCCGGCATCGGGAAATTTATGTGAAGGAAAAAGCGAAGACCAGTGAAAAATTGGCGATGAAAGCATTCGGCATCGGTGCAAGTTCTCCTTCACTTTTCCGTCTGACAGTAAAAGGGATGCCGGCCATGATGAAGCCTTTTGTCAAAGACGACAGCATCTCGGGTGGTCCGGGGCCAATGAAGCTTTGGACAGCTGTACGGGATTTCCCGGCACCCGGAAACAGCAACTTCCGGAAATGGTTCGATAATCATAAAAAAGGGGGAGGAACAGATGGCTGAAGGGATGATCTACAATAAATCGGATTTTTTAGCCAATATTTCTACAAGGCTTGGACGAGAGCAAAGTAAACAGGTGACTAGACCCGATTGGAAGCATCGTCCTCAGCTGGAAATTTTGAAAGAGGCATCTCCTGAAGAATTGGCCGCTGTGTTCACTAAGAACAGCATGGAAAAAACAACCACCGTGATTCAAACAAATAGCGCGCGGCTTGGTGAAGTTCTGTTGGATACTTTCGCTAAGTATGAAGGTGGGCGGATTGTGGCTACAAAAGATGAACGTTTCAGTGGCTATGGACTGGATGTCGTATTGGCTGACAGCGGCGCCCATGTCTGGAATTCGGAATTGGGAGAAGAGAATATCGAAATAGCCAAACAAGCTGCCATCGGAGTGTTTTTCAGTGATGTCAGTTTAGCCGAGTCGGGTACGGTTGTGCAATTCAATGATAAGGATATTGCCCGTTCGGTCAGCTTGCTGCCCTTGGCTTATGTTGCCATCGTCCCGAAATCGACGATTGTGCCCCGCATGACGCAAGCTTCCCAGACAATCCATAAATCGATTGGTGAAGGCAAAGAACTTTCGACATGCATCAATTTCATTTCAGGGCCAAGCAATAGTGCGGATATTGAGATGAATATCGTCATTGGTGTGCATGGGCCGATAGAAGCGGTGCATATCGTAGTGGCCGATCGATGATTATTGTTTGCGTGTCTTCCGCCGCTGCGAGCCACCTAAACAACTTAAAGGATTGTTCGCCGGTGCTGCAGAATAATTAACAGGTATTCGAAATCGCAGCAGGCTAAATGCTTGAGGAAAAGTTAGAGAGAAAGGTGGAGGCATTATTGCAGTAACCGCATTCATGCTGCTGGCGATCAGCTCCATTTTTCTTTTGGATGAGGTTTCAGTTCGGATCTACAGTTTTTTGTTAGGGCTTTTACTGATCCCATTTTGCAAGAGGCATCGGGACGCAGCGTTAACGCCGCTGGCTTTTGTAGTGGAGCAATTGGTGGTCTATACAGAAATGGGAAATGACGCTATAGTTTGGGTGCTGTTTACCATGAACGGCCTCTTGGCGCTCGCCGGTGCATATTTTGGATTGAAATGGCTGAGACGTTGCTTTACTGTCCTGTTTGCCATGTCTGCTTTGCTATTGGTGTTCATAAACAGTTTCAATGAAGGCAAGCTGCTTCTTATTCTAGTTCTTGCAGCTATTGTTTTGGTTGTTTGTGGGATCTATAAATTTTCAAGGTCCGCAGTAGAACTAAAACAGTGAGGGGGGAAGTCAAACAAGCCGGACTTTCCATGGTATAGGTAAAGACGGTTTTTTATTATGAAATTATACAGCATGAAAGATGAAAAGCATTGTTTTTCCAAGAAAGTGTAGAATCTAGGAAGGGAGTGATTGCCATGCTTACTGCAGAATTGATGAAACGATTAGATGCCAAAGAACAGCGCATCATTGAGATAAGGCGGCATCTTCACGAGCATCCGGAGCTGTCGTTTGAAGAAGAACAGACTGCCGCATATATCGAGGATTTCTATAAAGACGTGCCGGTGGATACTGTGGAAACCGATGTCGGTGGCCATCGGGGCATCGTTGTAACGATTAAGGGAGAAAAGCCCGGAAAGACCATTGCGATCCGCGCAGATTTTGATGCCTTGCCGATCCAGGAGGAAACGGGACTGCCGTTCGCCTCCAAAACGGAAGGCATCATGCATGCCTGTGGGCATGATGGACATACAGCTTATATGCTGGTGCTTGCTGAAACCTTGGCCGAGCTGAAAGGTCAATTGACAGGGACGATCAAAGTCATTCACCAGCCGGCCGAGGAAATGCCGCCGGGAGGCGCAATCGGGATGGTCAAAGCTGGAGTTCTCGATGGCGTGGAGGCGGTCTTCGGAATCCATGTCATGTCGACGATGGAAACAGGCAAAATTTTTTACCGAAGCGGCAATACGCAAACCGGGAGAGCCCGCTTCAAGCTGCATATCCAAGGGAAAGGCGGCCATGGCTCTTCACCGCATATGGCAAATGACGCGATTGTGGCAGCCAGTTCCTTTGTGATGAACTGCCAGACCATCATCAGCCGGCGGATGGATCCATTCGATACCGCTGTGGTGACGATCGGTTCCTTCGACGGCAAGGGCCAGTTCAATGTCATTAAGGATTCTGTCGCGCTCGAAGGCGATGTAAGGACCATGTCGCATGAATCCCGGGAGTTGGTGGAAAAACAGGTTCGCCAATTTGCGGAAGGGTTGGAAACTTCTTTTGGTGTAGAGACCACTTTAGAATACGCCAATGATTACCCCGTTCTCTATAATGATCCGGGAGTCACCGAACAGGTTCGCCAAGCACTCGAAGAGGCAGCTATCCCCGAAGTGTCGGCTGTCACAGAAGTTGCACCGCAGCCGCCCTCGGAGGATTTCGCTTATTATCTGCAGGAAAAGCCGGGCTGCTTTTTCTATGTCGGTGCAAAGCCTGAAGGAAAAGAATCGTATCCGCATCATCATCCGAAATTCGAAATCGATGAAAAGAGCCTGTTGATCAGTGCGAAAGCCATGGCTGCAGTGGTAGGGGCTTATTGTGGAAGGGGAGAGTGACGATTGCTTCCAGCAAATCTTAAGTTTTGACGAACAAAGATTCAGAGAAATGCCGAGGAGGAAAAAATCATGAATACTGTTTTTATTGCGGGCCACGCTAGGCTGCCGGCTGGCATGGCGGCGCAGAATATGTATGAGACCTTGACCATCACCGCAGAAATCGACAAGAAATACAGTGTGATTGTAGCGGCCAGCTGCACCTTGGCGACTGTTCACGGACAGGAGTTTGTCCATCAATTATTGAGGGGGCACAGCTTGCAGGATGGCATCGAAAAACCGTTGGCCGCCATCAAAACCCATTACCTTGGAAAAGCGGGAAATGCATTGGCATCTGCTTTGAAGGATTTACATAAGCATTACGAAGCCCATAAAGAAACAACTATATAAGTTGAACTAATAATTTTTAATAACCGATATTCCGCAAAACAGCTTGCTTGCCTGGGGGCTCGCGCTGAGCTAACTCGGGCTCGTCGCCCGAGTGGATCTCAGCACTTCGCTTGGCCCCCTGGGCGTCTGCGCTGTTTTGCTCCATATCTCTAGAGCATTCTCTCAGCTCCGGTCGGTATACACGGATGGCGCACCTGTGCGTTGTCCATAGCGCCGAAGCGGTATAGAAATGATAATTCTTTAGTTCAACTTATAAAGTTTACGGAATATTAAAAATAAAAGACTTTTTGATATTTACAAACTCTGGTTTCTGTATTACAGTGACAATAAGAATCGTGCCAGAACGCGACAGCGCTCTTTCCGTACGATCAAGCTGAGCATGTAAAAGAAGAAATACCCATACTGCCTAGTCTGCCGAAATTTCTTTCCGGAAATTTCATACGTAGATAAAAGCCAGTTCATTCAGACAAGCAGTTTTGCTGTTGTCTTTTTGGATTGGCTTTTTTGTATGGGAACAGCATTGAAAGGAGCCGTGGAAAATGACCGGGGCATTGGAAGGCATAAAAATACTCGATTTATCGCGGGTTCTTGCAGGTCCATATTGCACGATGATTCTTGGGGATCTGGGAGCGGAAGTCATAAAAGTGGAGTCTCCCGGCGGCAGTGATGAAACACGAAAATGGGGACCACCTTTTCGAAATGATGTAAGCGCTTATTATTTAAGTGCCAACCGCAATAAAAAAGCAATTACGGTCGATTTGAAAACGGAGGAAGGCGTGGCGATCATCAAACAGCTTGCTGCAGAAAGTGATGTGATCGTCAGCAATTTTAAGACTGGCACCATGGAACGCTTCGGATTGGGCTACGATACCTTGTCGCATATCAATCCTCGTATCGTCTTCTGTTCCATCACCGGTTTCGGCGAAACAGGGCCGGATCGTGATGTGCCGGGCTATGATTTTATTATCCAAGCGATGAGCGGCTTGATGAGCATCACGGGAACCAAGGAATCAGGACCTCAGAAGTCAGGGGTTGCGATTGTGGATGTGTTGACGGGATTATATGCCTGCATCGGCATTCAGGCGGCACTGCTGGAACGCGTAAGTTCGGGCAAAGGGCAAAAGCTGGATATTTCCTTATACGATACAGCAGTCAGTGCGTTGATCAATATAGGCAGCAATTATTTGATGAATGAAAAAGTGCCGACGGCTTTAGGCAACGCACATGCCAATATTGTACCTTACCAAACATTTCAGACTGCTGATGGGGAAATGGTGCTCGCTGTTGGCAATGACCATCAATTCAAAGCATTATGTGCGGTGTTGGGAACACCGGAATACGCAGAGGATGAGCGCTACCGGACCAATCCAAAACGGGTGGAGAACCGGGAAAGGCTGGTGCCTTTGCTGCAGCAGGTTTTATTGACAGAAAAAACGGCCCATTGGCAGGCCTTGTGCAGGGAACACAAGATTCCGGCAGGCCCGATTCAGACCATGCAGGACGTGGTCAAGGATCCGCAGCTGCAGTCGCGCAATATGTTCATCGAGCATGATCATCCGACAGCTGGAAAAATCAAGATGATCGGCAGTCCGCTGAAATTGTCGCGAACACCCGTCAAAGTGAAACGGCATCCACCGAATCCGGGAGAACATAACGATGAGATTTTAGGACGATATACTACACGACAAACCACTAATTTATAAAGGGGAGATTTATCATGAATTTTTCATTCACAGAAGAACAGGAAATGCTGCGTCGCACGACACGAGGGTTCGTCGACAAGGAAATCATGCCATACATCGAGGAATGGGACCGTGAAGGCAAATCGGATCCGGAAATTTACGGCAAGCTGGCTGACCTCGGGCTGATGGGTGTCTGCATACCAGAAGCATACGGCGGCAGCGGCATGGATTATAATTCGCTGGCAATTGTTTGTGAGGAGTTGGAACGGGGCGATACGGCTTTCCGCACCGCCGTTTCTGTCCATACGGGCCTCAACAGCCTGACGATTCTCCAATGGGGGACGGAAGAACAGAAGCAGCAATATTTAGTGCCACAAGCCAAAGGCGAGAAGATCGGTGCATTCGGATTGACGGAACCGAGTGCCGGATCGGATGTAGCAGCGATGAAGACGACCGCCGTGAAACAAGGCGACCATTATGTATTGAATGGGCAAAAGACCTGGATTTCTCTAAGCGATGTGGCAGACCATTTCCTGGTTTTCGCCTATACGGGTGAGCAGTCGAAAAAGCATGGAGCGATCTCCGCTTTTATTGTGGAACGTACATGGCCAGGGTTTTCTTCCAAAGCTATCAAAGGCAAGCATGGCATACGGGCAGGCAACACGGGCGAATTGTTTTTTGAAGACGTCAAAGTCCCACAAGAGAATTTGCTGGGCGAAGAAGGTGAGGGCTTTAAGATTGCCATGGCGGCACTGGATAACGGCCGTTTCACAGTGGCAGCGGGAGCAGTCGGCCAGATCATGGCGTGTCTGGAAGCGAGCGTCAACTATTGCCATGAACGTCAGACATTCGGCAAGGAAATTGGCCGGCATCAATTGGTCCAGCAGATGATTGCGAAAATGGAAGCGGGTTTTCAGATGAGCCGCCTGCTTGTCTATCGCGCTGGCGAATTGAAGAACCAAGGGAAACGCAACACCCGGGAAACGTCATTGGCTAAATGGCAGGCTTGTGATTTTGCCAATCAGGCAGCAGACGATGCTTTCCAAATCCACGGCGCCTATGGCTACTCGGATGAATATCCGGTCAGCCGCTATCTGCGAAATTCAAAAGCGCCGGTCATCTACGAAGGAACACGTGAAATCCACACAATTATGCAGGCGGAATACGTGCTTGGTTATAAGGAAGACAAAGCCTTGTCGAAAACATTGCCGGCATGGGAACAGCAAAACGACCCAACAGCCATCCATTAAGAAATAGAATGCAGAGGAAACAAAAGCCGAAAGCACCCCGATGAACTGAAGCTAGGTTCAGGGGTGTTTAACGGCTTTTTTTTTTGATTTCATTTAATCGACTATTCTCTTTCCAGAGATTACCTGGAGGCGGCAATGCGATATACTGATAAGAAGAAATCTTTTCATCACGTACATGCATCAGCAGGCAGCCCGGACTGTTTGCAGGCTTAATCTTTACAGGTAAAGGGTAATCTTTCAGTAAGAAAGAGACTGCTCGGCAGTCCCGAAAAAAACCAGACAAAGAGGAGAATGATGATGGAAATTCTAAAACGGTTCAAAGACATTATGACAAGCAATATCAACGCTCTATTGGATAAGGCAGAGGATCCGGAAAAGATGATCGATCAGTATCTGCGTGATTTGAACAGCGACCTCGGGAAAGTGAAATCGGAGACGGCAGCAATCATGGCGGCTGAAAAGCGCGAGCGGCGTGAACTTGAAGAGCTGGAAAAAGAAATCGGCGACATGCAGCGCTATGCCGTAAAAGCATTGGAAGCCGGCAACGAAGACGACGCGCGGAAATTCCTGCAGCGCAAGGCGGAGCTTTCCGAAAAGGTGACAGACAAACAGACGGCTGTTGAGCTTGCAGCCGCCAATACGCAGCAGATGCGCCAAATGCATGACAAACTGGAATCGGATATCGGCGAACTGGAGTCCCGCCGCTCAGAACTGAAAGGAAAGGCATCGGTCGCGAAGACGCAAAAACGCATGAACGATTTTGCTTCTTCCGTGGACGGAGCAGGCGAACGGATTTCCGCCTTCGACAAGATGGAACAGAAAATCAACCAGGAGCTTGATGAAGCCATCGCCATGTCGGAATTGAACAAAGGTTCGGAGACAGACATCAAGGATCTTGCTTCGAAATACGACAGTGATACTTCTGTTGATGACGAACTGGAATCATTGAAAGCCGGCATCAATGTAGACGATGAACTGGAAGAGTTGAAGAGCCAGTTGGGCAAAAATGAATGATGGCTGCAGTACGGACAGTTTCCTTTAAGCTGAAAGGAGGCCGGCAGAATGGTCATTCAGTATAAATGTCCGAACTGCGGCTCGGATATGGCGTTCGACAGCGAGTCGGGCCACCTGTCCTGCCCGAGCTGCGGAAGGCAGGATAACATCGAAACATTCCCGGAAAACAACATCCTAAGGAAATTCGATCCGGAGGAAGCGAAGGAATACCATTGCGAAAACTGCGGAGCGGTCATCCTGACCGAAGCGGAAACCACCGCGACCCATTGCAGCTTTTGCGGGGCACCGGTGCTGTTGGCGGACCGATTGACGGGTGACTTGGCTCCTGCCAAAGTGATTCCTTTCACCATCAGCAAAGACGAGGCCGTCGCCGCTTTCCGGAAATGGACGAAGAATGGGCGATTGACGCCGCCGGGCTTTGCGAGCGGCGATCGGATCAAAAAGATGACGGGCATGTATGTGCCGTTTTGGCTGTACGATATCGATGGCAAAGCGGACGTGGTGGCACTGGCGACCAGAGTCCGCAATTATACGCGGGGCGATACCATCTATACGGAGACGGATTTCTATGATATCCGACGGGAAATGGACCTCAGCTACCTGAAAGTGCCTGCGGATGCGTCGGAGAAAATGGACGATGAATTGATGGACAAACTGGAGCCGTATGATTACGGGGAACTTAAGGATTTCAGAATGCCCTACCTGGCAGGCTATCTGGCCGAGAAGTACGATTACGATGATGAAGCGCTGTTTTCACGGGTCGAATCGAAGATCGTTCCTTATATCGACTCGTACATAAGCAGCACCATTGCCGGCTATTCCACCGTCAGTTACACCAATAAACAAATTCAGGCGCATAAAAAGAATGTCTACTATACGCTGTTTCCGGTATGGATGGTTTATTATGATTTTGAAAACAAGGAACATACTTTTGCGATGAACGGCCAGACCGGTAAAGTGGTCGGCAAGCCGCCCATCAGTGCGTTCAAAGTCGCAGCCTGGTTCACCGGCATTGCAGCTTCTGCTTTCGCCGTGTTGAAAGTGATCTCATTCGCTGTGGGAGGTGTTCTTTGGTGAGGAATTTTCAAGCCAAATGGCTGGTGACCCTGTGTTTCTTGTTGATTTTTATGGCTATCGGCGGAGTGTCGGCGTTTGCTGCAGTGGATCAGCGTGTTTACGATAACGCCAATCTGCTGAGTGAATCGGAGATAGCGGAATTGGAAGCTGTCGCAGCGGAACATAGCAGCAAGCACGGAACGGATTTTCTGTTCCTGACCTCTGAAGACCCGGAAGCGTTTGATGTCGTGGATTATATGGGCGATTTCTATGATGAATGGGCCGTAGAGAATGGCCAGGAAAATGCTGTACTGCTGACGATGAACATCGCCACACGCGATGTGTATCTGGCTGGTTTTGGAACAGCTGAAACGACGCTGGACAACCAGCGCGTCAATCTGGTGCTGGACCGGATCATTCCGGAAATGCAAAGAGGAGACTATGCAGGTGCGTTCCGTGAAACGGTGACGACTGCGAGCCGTTATATGGAATTCCGCCCCGGCGTCAATCCTGAAAATATCTTCTTTAAAAACTGGTTCCAGCTGGCGGTTGCGCTGTTGCTTGGCGGCGGCATCGTTGGTTTCATGGTCTACAATTCAGGTGGACGTGTGACAACCACGGCAAGCACCTATTTTGATGGGGACAATTCACGTGTGACCGGCAAGCTCGACCAGTTCCGCAACAAGACAATCTCACGCCGCAAAGTTCCGAAGAAAAGTGGCGGGGGCGGCGGTTTTGGCGGCGGAAGTACGGGCGGCGGGCGCTCTTTCAGTGGAGGCGGGCGTAAGTTCTAAAGCGGATCGAACGAGAGGAGGAGATGAATAGAATGGGTTTTTTCAGCAATCAATTTTCAGATGTAGTGGAATGGGAAGAATTCAGAGATGATATGATTTTTTGGAAATGGAATAATAACGAAGTCAAAAAAGGCAGCCGGCTCATTATTCGGCCCGGGCAGGATGCTATTTTCCTCAATAACGGCAAAATCGAGGGAATCTTCGAGGACGAAGGCGAGTACGACATCGAATCGGAGATCGTGCCGTTTCTATCGACTTTGAAAGGCTTCCGTTTCGGATTCAACAGCGGCATGCGTGTCGAAGTGCTGTTTGTGAATACCAAGGAGTTTACGGTCAGATGGGGGACGCAAAATCCGATCAATATTCCGGCGCCGCAGCTGCCAGGCGGCATGCCGATCCGGGCGAACGGTACCTTTCAGTTCAAGGTCAGCGATTATGTGGGCTTGATCGATAAGATCGCGGGTGTCCGGAACAGCTACCTGGTGGACGATGTGAAAATCCGCATCACGGCAATCCTGGATCAGCTTTTGATGAGATGGATCACAAAAGAAGGCAAGGACATGTTCAACCTGCAGGCCAATGCGCATGAAATCGGGCAGGGCATCCAGGACGACTTGAACATGCAGTTGATGGACGATGGCATGAAAGTCACCGGCTTCCAGGTCATGAGCTTCAATTATCCAAAGGAAATCCAGGACATGATCAACAAAAGCGCGTCGCACGGCATGGTCGGCGACGTCGGGAAATACCAGCAGATTTCAGTGGCCGATGCCATGGGCAAATCATCCGGATCCAATACGGCTTCCGATATGGCCGGCATGATGATGGGTATGAACATCGCCAAAGAAATGATGGACGGCCAAAAAGAGTCCGATTCCGGCAAGCAGCAGAACACAGCCGACGCAGGGTCGGACGATTCAGCCGCACAGCCGGAAACAAGCGGGCAAGCAGCTCCTAAATTCTGCCCGAACTGCGGCCAGAAAAATGAAGGCTCCAAATTCTGTCCGAATTGCGGGCAGAAGCTGGGGTAATGGATGAAAGCAAAAAACCGCTGCCAGGATGAAAATCCGGCAGCGGTTTTTTGCTTTCAAGATAGGTTCTTTGTTAAATATATATTCAAGGGATGCGGTTCCTAGTAGAATAACAGAAGAGTTCAGCTCAGCTTTATGTTCGGAGAAGGTTTACCATCCGGATAAACTGCGGGCAAGCAATAATAGGAACGGAGCGGCAATCCATGAATTCACCACGTTTTAAACTGAGTACCATCATCATCTTCTTTATTTGTCTTGTGGTACTGATTTCACTGTCGATTACGATCCTTCTCATCACCGACACGACAAGTGAAAATATAGAAAATCAACTGGAAGAAAAAGCTGTCAATATTTCGCGGACGGTCTCAGAATCGCAGGTCGTGCATGAGGGCCTGCAATCCGTTGAACTGGAAGCCGGGATTCAGGAATATACAGTCACCATACAGGAGGCGACGGATGTTCTGTTTATCGTCGTCATGGATATGGAAGGATTGCGGAAATCACATCCGGTGCCTGAACTGATCGGAAAACCATTTATCGGTGGGGATGAAGAGCGAGTGCTGATAGGAGAAGAATATACATCCCGTTCAGAAGGAACACTCGGGAAATCCCTGCGTTCATTTACGCCAATCATGGACAACGAGGAAAATCAAATCGGTGCGGTGGCTGTCGGAATTTCACTGGATAAAGTCGAGTCAGCCATTCAACAGAGCCAATTCAAAATTTTGACGGGTTCCGCTATCGGGCTATTGGTCGGCATCATCGGTGCCTTTTGGCTGGCCTGGTATATCAAAAAAAGCTTGTTTGGTTTGGAACCTTACGCAATCGCGCGTATTCATGAAGAGCGGAATCAAATGCTCCAATCTGTCCATGAAGGAATTATTGCGGTTGATGCGGATTCAAAGATTGTTTTGGTCAATAAATCGGCAAGGCAAATTTTTCACAAAGCCGGCTTAACGGATGAGGAACCGGTCGGCATGGACATCAATGAGTTTCTGCCAGGCGCAATGCTGCAACGGATGCTGGATGATCGCAAGCCTGATTTGGATGAAGAGCAGAATTTCAATGGGATTTCTGTGATTTCAAACCGGGCGCCTCTCATGGTCAATGATCAAGTGATTGGAGCAATCGCGACGTTTCGGGACAAAACAGAAGTGAATCTATTGGCTGAACAGCTGACAGGCGTCCAGCTCTATGCAGATTCGCTTCGGGCACAATCCCATGAATTCATGAATCAGCTGCATGTACTGCTTGGCATGATCAAGCTTGAAGAATATGGACAAGTAAAAGAGTTCATTGCCAAACTGGCGGATCACCAGGTTCACGAAGTCGGTGCTGTCACACAGCATATCAAAGACCCTGTTCTTTCAGGATTTCTGATCGGGAAAATCAGTTATGCGAGAGAAGCACATGTCGAACTCCTGATACGGTGCGAAACAGAAATTCCACAGCCAAAGGACGCGGCCATCACCCATGAGCTCATCACCATTCTTGGCAATGTCATTGATAATGCGATTGACAGTGTTCTGGACAGTGAACAGCAACTCATAACCGTGGAGTTCTCTTACGTCGACGATTTGCTGGAGATGACTATAACAGATTCAGGTCTTGGCATTCCTTCAGATATGCAGGAGACTATTTTTACGAAAGGCATCTCTTCTAAAGAAGGGAAGAATCGCGGATTTGGCCTTTATCTGACGAAAAATAGTGTGGAAAAACTGGAAGGTTCGATAGAGCTTCTGCCAGAGCAGGACCTTACTGTATTTTCTATCATTGTTCCATACGAAGCAGCAGGAGGTGAAAGCATTGATTAAAGTGATGATCATAGAAGACGATCCCATGGTAGCCGTTTTGAACCGCCAATACGTTGAACGGGTGGAGGGATTTACGGTGATCGGCCATGCGGCGGATACAGCTGAAGCGCACGCGCTTCTGGCTAAGGAAGAAGTGGATTTACTGTTGCTTGATATCCACATGCCTGGGATGAACGGCCTGGACTTTTTGCGGCAGCTTCGTGAAGAAAAAAAAGATCTGGACGTCATCCTGATTACAGCGGCATCTAAAATCAGTCAGATTCAGCAGGCATTGAGGCTGGGTGCCGTGGATTACTTAATCAAACCCTTTGAGTTCAGCCGATTCCAGGAAGCTTTGCTGCAATACCAAAACCATTATTATGGGATCGGTGACCGGAATAAGGTGGATCAGCAGGAGCTTGACCGGATGTTCCGGAAGAAGAGGGAAACGGTCCAAGAGACTTCGAGCTTTGGAACAGTGCCGAAAGGTCTGACGAAAACGACATTGAAAAAAATTATAGAAGTAATTATGCAGATAAAGGCAGATTCTTTTTCCACGGAGGACATTGCAGAAATCAGCCGGATTTCAAGAGTATCGGTAAGAAAGTATTTGAAGTTCCTAACGGAAATCGGTTACCTCGAAGAAAATCTCGTTTATGGTATCGGCCGGCCGATCTACCGTTACCTGATAAAAAATTCAAATCAACATCTCATTAAACCTTATGTGTAAAAGCAGCCAATCCGGCTGCTTTTTTTAATTACAATAAATCCAATACTTTCATAAGGTGTTCGTTTTCTGACAATTTAACTATGATGAGTATTAATTGATTGAAAGCGCTTTCCTTCATTTGGCTATCAATCATCATGAAATAGAAAACGGGATGGAGCTGACGAAAGTGGAAGAAACAAAACGAAAAGTGCCGGCAGAAGTGCCGATGAGAAAAAATTTAGGGACACTCTCTATTTTCAATATCCCGATTCTATGGTTTGGCTTCTTTGCGGCAATCGCCATTTATGCAATGTATACAGATAATCTGCCGGCAGGTATGATCGGGGCGCTGTTGATCATTATGGTCCTGGGCGAATTGCTTGGATGGATAGGGGACCATACCCCGATTATCCGCACATTCCTAGGTGGTGGTGCAATTGTGGCCATCTTTGGTTCTGCCTATATGGTCTACAGTGGCTTGATGCCTGAAACGACCTCCACCCTCATCTCGGAATTCATGAGAGATGGGGACTTCCTGAACTTCTATATTGCGGCGTTAATCACTGGTAGTATCTTAGGGATGGAGTCAAAAGTGTTGGTGAAAGCTGGTGTCCGTTATGCCTTGCCATTGCTTGCAGCAGTTACAGGAGCGGTGTTGCTGGCCGCTTTGGTCGGCATGGTGATTGGATTCAGCATTCAAGATGCGGTCCTGGTCATTGCAATGCCGATCATGGGTGGAGGCATGGGAGCAGGTGCAGTACCCATGTCCCAGGTCTATTCCGAAATGCTCGGTAATGAGCCCGGTTATTATTTATCGATTCTAGTGCCTGCACTGGCGCTGGGCAATGTGTTTGCCATTATTCTTGCCAGTGTATTGAACATTGTCGGTAAGAAGTATCCGAGTTTGACTGGCAACGGCCAATTGATCAAAGGTTTTCATTATGAGAAAAAAGAAGCGCCGGAATACAGCCTCGCTAAAATGGGCATTGGCGTTCTGGCTGCCGTATCGTTTTATCTATTAGGAAATCTATTAGGAGATTTGATACCGCTTCATCCTTATGCAATCATGATCATTTTGGTGGCAGGCTTCAAAGTGGCGAATGTCTTGCCGGAAATTATTGTCGAAGGCGCAAGCCAGTGGTATGAATTTGTCGCAAGAAACTGGACCAATGCGCTCTTGATCGGAATCGGTGTCGCTTACACAGATTTGGCTGCTGTATTGAATGCATTAAGTATTGAATATGTGCTGATTGTTCTTGCGGTGGTTCTGGGAGCGGTCATCGGTTCAGGCATCGTCGGGAAGTTCATGGGCTTCTATCCGATCGAAGCGGCCATTACAGCCGGACTTTGCATGGCGAACATGGGTGGAACAGGCGACGTAGCTGTATTATCTGCAGCACGGAGAATGGAATTGATGCCATTTGCGCAGATTTCCTCTCGTCTCGGCGGTGCGCTGATTTTGTTGCTGGCCAGTATATTCATTCCGTTTTTCATCTAGTAAGCAAAAAAATCCACTCGCAAAATCTTATGCGAGTGGATTTTTTTATTTCATTAGTCTACGGCGGCCAGCTATTTCAAACCGTCAAATCATTTTCTTCTTTCAACCGGATGGCTTGAACGGTTAGTTTTTCAAGAAGTGCTGCAAACGCGCAGACAGCCGCTGAAGCCACGATACAAATCATGCACAGCGTGAACAGTCCGGCGATATCGCCGCCGATAACGAAAATGAGGAATGCTAATCCGGCAATGAAGCAGAAGGCGATTGCGAGAGCGCAATACTTGATCGTCTTTAATGCATGAATCGATTCCTTGGAAAATGGTTGGTTCCGCCCGATAAAAGCCAGCAGTTTGAACGTTTTGTACAAGGCAATGAAAAACAGGCTGAATAACAGATAGGCAGATAACAGGAAAGGGTATTGCAGATAAGCTGTTTCCGGATGGGCCGCTGCGTCTCTGCTGGCCATTCCAGGAATGGCAAACAGGCAGAAGGCAAGCGCCAAAAGGGCGAGCAGTACGAGTACTGCCTTCAGAAAAAGCAGTGCAGCCGAATTTGTTTTCATCATGCACACCTCACTTGTCGGTCATTAGCTGAAGCGAAAAAACCAGTTAGGATGAGGGTTCCTCTTCTTCAGGGCGGTATTCCAGGACATCTCCCGGCTGACAATCCAATGCTTTGCAGATTGCCTCCAAGGTTGATAAGCGGACAGCTTTCGCCTTGCCGTTCTTCAGGATGGACAGGTTAGCCATCGTGATGCCGACCTTCTCCGAAAGCTCGGTTACACTCATTTTCCGTTTGGCCAGCATCACGTCAATATTGATTATAATTGCCATATTATTCACCTCAGACCGTCAGATCATTTTCTGATTTTATTTCAATTGCATTTTCCAGGAGTTTTTGAAGAACTGCTGCAAAGACAGCTATTACAATGGAACCGAATGTAATGACCATACCGAGACCACCAAGTCCCGGTGCATCATCGACCTGCGCCACGTACAGGATGATCGGCAAGCACAATAGATACAGAATGGTGATGGTGAAGGCACAGTATTTGATGTTCTTCAGTGCCTTAACGGATCTTTCAGAGAAAGCGATGTTCCGGTCAATATAACCCAACAGTTTCATCGCTTGATACAAGGCCACAAAATACGCAATGGCGGTACCGTACAGGGCAATCAGGAAGAAGTATTGCAAAAATGGCCATTCCGGTATGAGTTCCCCGACAAAACTTGAAAGTGGAGGTACGACAAAGATGCACACGGCCACGACCGGCAGGGCCATCAGGAAAAGAACGATTTTCAGGAACAGTGTTTCCCGTTTCATATTAAAGCACCTCGTTTGGTTAAGATTAAGTTTAGTATAAATTATTATTTATTGAATTACAATATATAAATATTGATTTACGAATTATTTTTTAATTTTCATTGGGGCGTTAGAAGCATCAATTTCAATAGTCAGGTTGTTAGAGTCTCGAAATAATGTTATGGTTAGTCAGTTGAATCAATTTAATAATTGGTTTTATTTTAAAAATTCAATCACTTCCGCTGGGTTTCATGAAGCTTTTTTATCGGTTGGGTAGAGTGGATTTGTCTAATGATTTACGCATATGAAATTGTTGTAAACTGAAAAAATCAGAGCAAATTGCTAAACAGTCTAACGACGAATGGGAAGATTTTTAATAAAATCGCTCTCTTTACATTAGCTGTATGTCTATACGAAGGCATAGAGGCGTCTCGCGCATCCATTTAAATGGAGACAGCGGGAAGTCCTTTTTTTTATGGAGAGAAAAGTAGAACGATCCGACAGAAAGTTGGAAATCGGTTCAACAACTACAGAAGGAGGTACTCATGCTCAAATTTGAAAATGTAAGCAAAGTGTTTAATGGCGGTTTTAAAGCGGTGGATTCAGTCAGTTTTGACATCCCAGAAGGGGAGTTCGTCGTGCTCATCGGTCCAAGTGGCTCAGGAAAATCAACGACGATGAAAATGATCAATCAGATGGTTTCCCATACAAGTGGAACGATTTCAATCAACGGAAAAGATATTATGAAGTTGAACGCTTCGGAACTCCGCCGGAATATCGGCTATGTGATTCAGCAGATCGGTCTCTTCCCCCACTATACGATTGAAAAAAACATCGCAATCGTTCCTGAACTAAAAGGTTGGTCAAAAGAAGATATCAAAGTCCGTGTCAAAGAATTGATGATTTTGGTTGGTCTGGACCCTGAGATTTTCAGTACGCGTTATCCGAAAGAACTGTCTGGCGGACAACAGCAGCGCGTAGGTGTTGCTAGAGCGCTTGCGTCAAATCCTGAAGTTATTTTAATGGATGAACCATTTGGTGCGCTGGATCCAATCACACGTGAACAGTTGCAGCTTGAGTTGATTTCACTGCAGCGGAAATTGAAGAAAACAATTGTTTTCGTAACGCATGATATGGACGAAGCATTAAAATTGGGCGATCGTATTGCAATTATGAAAGATGGAAAGTTACTTCAACTCGACACCCCGGAAAAATTACTGCACGAACCTTCCCATGGTTTTGTAGAAGAGTTTATCGGCAAGCACCGGATTACCCAAAATCCTGAACTGATGCCGGTATCCGCTGTTATGACTCAGAAAGTGATCACTGCACAAGTCGATTTTTCACCATCAAAAGCACTTTTGATGACACGCCGGCACCAAATCACCAGCTTGATCATCGTGGATGACCAAGGGGCTTTCATCGGACTGGTTTCTGCCTATAAATTAATTAAAAATATGGACAGCATCCAGACGATTGAAGAAATTATGGAAGCTCCAGAAACTATTCTACCTGTATCAGCTACCGCAAAAGATGCAATTGTCATGATGTCGAATGCGCACCACGGGATTATTCCTGTCTTGGATGAAGCGCAAAATGTAAAAGGACTCGTCACGCGCGGCACATTACTTTCTGCATTGTCCAGCCAATGGACAGAAATGGAGGAAGTAAATGAATAACTTAAATATTTTCGAGCAACTTATCGAACAAGCGCAAATGCGCTGGGAAGATGTGTTCCAAGCGACATCTGTCCATATTCAACTGGTATTCTTTTCGATGCTTATCGCCGTTGTCCTGGGTGTAACTCTTGGCATATTGATTACACGCGTTCCTTCACTTGCAACGATCGTATTGGGTGGCGCAGGCGTCATGCAGACCATTCCGAGTTTAGCTTTGCTGGGATTCATGATTCCGATTTTTGGGATTGGGGTCAATACGGCAATTGCAGCATTATTCTTATACTCGCTGCTGCCGATCATCCGCAATACGTATACTGGCATTAAAGATGTCAATAAAGCAACAGTCGAAGCGGCTAAAGGAATGGGCATGACCAGCTGGCAAATCCTGATTAAAGTTGAATTGCCTTTATCGGTTCCGATGATCATGGCCGGCATTCGAACAGCTGCTGTCATCAACGTCGGTACAGCAACACTCGCCGCCTTCATCGGAGCAGGCGGACTGGGCGATTTCATTTTCCTTGGGATTACACGGGGAATTGATGGATTGATCCTGCTTGGTGCGATTCCAGCTGCCTTACTGGCAATTGTTCTGGAGATTTTCTTCGGATCGATGGAACGCTGGTCGACACCAAAAGGCCTGAAATGAGGGAGTTACTATGACAAAACGAATAGTTTTGAAATTTTTATTGCTTTTAATGGTTACAGCACCGCTTACGGGCTGTATTTTTATAGAGGAAGACTCATTGATCGTTGGATCCAGAAATAATACGGAAAGTATTATCCTATCAAATATCATGGGTCAGTTAATTGAAGCGGAAGCGGATATTGAAGTGATTTATAAAGAAAACCTTGGTGGTTCAAATGTTGTTTGGACAGCTATGTTGAATGATAAGATTGATGTAATTCCGGATTATACCGGCACAATCGTCATCAATTACTATCAGGAAACTGCAGGAGATGCTGATGAAACATTAGCTTCCACAAAAGAGCTGGTAGCTGCAGATGGCATCATTGCACTGGAATCTTTCGGCTTCAACAATACGTATACGCTGGCTTTGGATGAAGACGAAGCGGAAAAATTGGATTTGGTAACCTTCAGTGACTTTGCTGCAGTATCCGAAGGTTTTATTCTGGGAGCGGTTTTTGAGTTCATCGATCGTCCTGATGGGCTGCCAGGTTTCCAAGACGAATACGCTTTGGAATTCCAGGATGTAAAAGGAATGGATCATGGCATGATGTACCGCTCGATCAATGCTGAAGAAGTGGATGTCATCAATTCCTATACGACAGACGGCCAATTGCAGATGTATAATCTGCGCGTCCTGGAAGATGATCAAAACTACTTCCCCCCTTACCATGCACTGCCGCTTGTGCGGACTGAGATTTTGAAGGAATACCCGGAACTTGAGGATGTTCTTCTTCAGTTAGCGGAGAAAATCGATGAACCAACCATGCAGGCAATGAATGCCAAAGTGGACAATGAAGGCCAGATGGTTGAAGTTGTAGCTGAAGAATTTTTACAGCAAGCTGGATTGATCGAGTGACCGATAAAATTGAAGAGAGAGAAGAAGCTGTTTACAGCATATCTTCTCTCTTTTTTTCTGTAAAAATGTACTTTTATGAAGGAGATTAAAGTGCTTATAGATTTTCCGAAAAACATTTTCAAGTTTTCTAATTATTGGTAATATGATAGCATACATAAAATTAATGTAGGTTACATTTACAGAAACGGAGGTAGCGTTTTGTTGATGCTCTTTGAAGTGCTTACAGTTTTACTTATGATCACAACGGCTCTTTTCATACATGAAATGGGCCATGCAATTGCAACAATTTCACAGAACAAAAAAGCCAAGGCAGAGATCTTTTTGGGTTCATCAAGTAAAGAGAAAAAACTGAAGTTGAATCTTGGTAGAATTACCTGTTATCTAACCATAGCGCTTTCAGGCTTCTGCCAGCCTTCGAATCGGGAAGAATTGCCGCCGAATACATTTAAACAAAGACTAATTTTCCTTGTTGGCGGACCGATTGCTTCATTGTTTGGGTTTGCGGCACTATACTTTGCTTCCCATTTTCTTTCCGGAGCAACTGGTACTATCATCATCAATCTTGCAGGCGCAAACTTTTTTATATGTGCAACTTCATTGATTCCCTTCACCTATCCACCATTTTTAGGCGGTGGTCCAAGTGATGGATTACAGATTTTAAACTTGATAAAAGAAAATAGAAAACAAAGTAAAGCAGTTTCATAAGAACATATATCATTAGTTTATCGATAGCTGATATAAAGAAAACAACCAGAATACGAAACCTTGCAAGCTTTTCATACAAGGGGCTAGGGCATACTTTAAATCCTACAAAAATATTGTAAGTTATTAGTTGGAATGAAAGTCAGTGAGAATAATTGCCACTGGCGGAAGACTAAAATTACTTATTCTCCTCAAATGAATTTTAGAATCAGCGATTTTACTGGAATGCAAACTCTGCAGGTTTTAAATAACTGAATAATCAATCTTTTTATTTTAAATTTTTGATGAAGCGGAGTATGATAAGGGTAAAAGGAGGAGGAGTTTAAATGGAACCTACTTTTGGTCTTGTGCCCATGCTCATCCTTTCGGTCATTGTCATCGTGCTCATCGCGTTCTATTTCTTCTTCCATCACTGGGCAAAATGAGCGCACCACAGGAAGCCGCATACTGATATGCGGCTTCCTGTGTAATTGTCTTTGGTTATCGCTTTTGTGAAGTCTCTTGAAAACCAAACCAATCTCTTTTATCGGAAAACTCTATATTTTCTGTGGTTGATATGCTATAGTTGTCAGAATTACATAACGTGTAAGAGTTGGTGCCAAGCTGCGGCTTGGCTTAAAAGGGAAGAACGGTGAAAATCCGTCGCTGTCCCGCAACTGTAAATCGGAGCGATTCACAAAAACCACTGTCTCAGACGGGAAGGTGTGATGAGCGTTGAAGATGAGCCAGGAGACCTGCCAATTTCTAGTGCGCGCCAAATACCTACGTGGAAATAGGTGGTGACATTCATTTTGCGACAACAAGTTTTTGCATGCTTTTTAAGCGTCTATTGAACTTGAATGTTAAGCCATTTCCCATAAGCGGAGATGGCTTTTTTGTATTTGGCATCTTGTAAATCCTAAAGGAGGAATAGCGGATGAAAACAGTGAGTACAGTCGTAGGCTACCCGTATATCGGAGAAAATCGGGAATGGAAGCGCAGTTTGGAATCGTTTTGGAAAGGTGGATTATCACAGGAGCAGTTCCTCGCAGAAATGAAAGAGATTCGCCTGAACAATCTGAAACGGCAGCAATCGCTTGGATTGGAGTTGTTGACTGTCGGGGATTTCACTCTTTATGACCGTATGCTTGATCACGCGGTCATGTTCGGCTTAGTGCCGGCCCGCTACAAATGGTCAGAGGACAAGGTCGATCTGGGCACTTATTTTGCGATGGCCCGTGGAGCGGATGAAGTAGTGGCTTGTGAAATGACTAAATGGTTCAATACAAATTACCATTACATTGTTCCTGAATACGAAGGACAGCTTTTGCAGTTGACGTATAATCATCTGGTTTCCTATTTCAATGAGGCGAAAGAAGAGTTAGGAATCATAACAAAACCTACGCTGATTGGACCCTTTACATTTCTCCAGCTGGTGAAAGGGTATGATGCTAAGTCGAAAGCTATGTTCTTGCTGCAGCTTTTGCCGCTTTATGCGAAAGTGCTTCAGCAGCTCGTCGATGCGGGAGCGGAATGGATTCAAGTGGAAGAGCCTGCATTAACGCTGTCCTTGGACGAAGAAGACGTCAAACTGGTCAAGGAAATCTACACGCAATTAGCAGACGATGTACCGGCTGCGAAAATTATGCTGCAAACTTATTTTGAAGCCCTTTCGGCATATGAAGAACTGTCGCAATTGCCCGTCTCGGGAATCGGCCTTGATTTTGTTCAGGGAGCAGAAGAAAATATGGCTGCAATCCGCAAATGCGGTTTTCCAAAAGACCGGGTATTGGGAATCGGGACTGTGAACGGACGGGATATTTGGCGTGCTAACCTAGCGGAAAAAGCAGTGAATCTTCAAGCCGTCTTAGCTGTATGTGATGTGGCAGAAGCATGGATTCAATCTTCCTGCAGCCTGCAGCATGTGCCGGTGACCACAAAAAAAGAGAAAGCCCTGCCGCATGTCCTGTTGGATGTCCTATCGTTTGCGGATGAAAAAATTGGAGAACTGACACAGCTGACTGCCTATGTGCGGGAAGGGTCATGGTCCGGCAATCGAAACGTATCCGAAAGCATTCGCGCGATTGAAGCGTTGACACAGCATGAAGTTAGAGAAAACATTCAGGTGAAAGAGCTTGTCTCGCAAGTGAAGCCGGAACATTTTACGCGTCCGCTGGTTTTCAAAGAACGCCAGAAACAGCAGCAGCAAGCTCTCGGGCTGCCGATTTTTCCGACTACGACCATTGGCAGTTTTCCACAATCCGGTGAAGTAAAGCGTACACGGAGTGCTTGGCGCAAAAAGGAGATCACGGATTCGGCGTATGCGGAATTTGTGAAGAATGAAACCGCACGCTGGATTGAGCTTCAAGATGAAATTGGATTGGATGTGTTGGTCCATGGGGAATTTGAGCGGACAGACATGGTGGAGTATTTCGGCGAGAAATTGACGGGCTTTGCCTTTACCCAAAAAGCTTGGGTGGTATCTTACGGTTCCCGCTGTGTGAAACCACCGATCATTTATGGGGACGTTGAATGGACTGCACCGATGACAGTCAAGGAAGTCGTGGAGGCGCAGCAATTGACTTCGAAATACGTGAAAGGAATGCTGACAGGGCCGGTGACGATCTTGAACTGGTCATTTGTCCGGGACGACATTTCGCATGAACAAACAGCCAACCAGCTTGCACTGGCATTGAGGAAAGAGATAGACGCCCTTGAAAAAGCCGGCATCCAAATTATTCAAGTTGATGAGCCGGCATTGCGTGAAGGTTTGCCGCTTCGCAAAGAAAATTGGCATGAATATTTGGATTGGGCGGTGAATGCCTTTAAACTGGCGACATCGGGTGTGGCGAATGAAACGCAGATCCATACCCATATGTGCTATTGCGAATTCAATGATTTCATTGAGCCAATACGCGCCCTTGATGCAGACGTCATTTCAATTGAGACGTCAAGAAGCCATGGAGAACTGATTGAGTCACTTAAAAAGAATCCATATGAACTGGGTGTTGGACTGGGCGTCTATGACATTCATAGCCCGCGTGTCCCAAGCGTAGAGGAAATGGAGGCGATTTTAACAGACAGTTTAGCGGTGATTTCCAAAGAGCAATTTTGGATCAATCCGGATTGCGGCTTGAAAACCAGGCAGGAAGCAGAAACCGTCGCTTCGCTGAAAAACATGGTGACAGCGGCACAAAAATTACGGAAGCTCCAGCACCAGCCTAGTTAACACAGTTTTATGCACATCCAGGAATTCACTTCTCCTGGACGTGCATTTTCTATTGGGACACCAATTTTGTTTAATAGGAGCGTATCTCAAGGACATTAAATGAAAAAAATCCACTTCCTCATCGGAAGTGGATTTTACGCTTCTATACGAATAGATGGCCGAACAACACAAGAATCGGCAAAGTGATGATGGTACGCAATACAAAGATTACAGCCAGTTCCCAGAATTTCACCGGGATATTCGAGCGCAGGATCAGGATGCCGATTTCAGACATATATATGATTTGCGTCAACGATACACCAGCAAGAACAAAACGGGTCAATTCGCTTTCGATGCCGCTTCCAAGTACAGCCGGCAGGAACATATCCGCGAATCCGACAAGGAAAGTAGGGGCTGCTTCAGCCGCTTCCGGTAATCCCATCAAGGTCAGTACAGGAATAAGCGGGTAGGAAATGATTCTGAAGAGCGGTGTGTATTCCGCTACGATCAGAGCGACTGTTCCAAGAGCCATAACCAATGGGATCAACGCCAGCCAGATATCAAGCACGGTCTCGATGCCGATTTGTGCCAGTTTTTTCGGGCTTGCGGCACCGCCTGCTTTGCGGCGGGCTTCATCATATCCCCATTTGACCAATGAGGTGCCTTCGGGAATGGCGTCATCGATCTGCTTGCCGACCGGCGCGTAATAGTCATCCTTTTTACGGGACAGTGGCGGAATGCGCGGCATGATGACAGCGGCTACCAGACAGGCAACCGATACAGCCAGGTAGAACGGTAAGAACAAGTGGCCGATGCCAACGACATTCGCGACAACCAAACTGAAAGCGACGGAAGCGATGGAAAAGGTCGTCGCAATGACGGAAGCTTCACGCTCCGTGTAATTGCCTTCATCGTATTGCTTCATGGTCACCAGGACACCAACCGGCGCGGCGCCCATCCAAGATGCCATTGCATCAATCGATGAACGGCCAGGCAAGGTAAAGACAGGTCGCATGAATTTATTGAGTAAAGTACCGACAAATTCCATCAAGCCGAATTCCACCAATAACGGCAGCAGGATTCCGGCGAACAGGAACCAGGTCAACAGGACCGGCGCCAGGTCGTAGAGAACAACGCCGCCCGTATTCCGTGAAGCGATCGCTTCAGGCCCGATTTCATAATAGGCCATGATGCCGAATGCAAAAGCCAGCACACGGACGATGAGGCCGAATGGTCCGTTTATGAAGGTGGCGCGTAAAAAAGGTGAGTTTTGGACGAATGCGGGTTTTAGCGCAGTCGCCGCTAAACTGGCGATTGCTGAGAAGCCGAGCAGGATGACGATGAATGGCGGAATCACTTCACCGAATGTCGTCAGCAGGAAAGAGGCCAGAATGCCGACACCGATGGTCACTTCGCCGTTATAAGATATCGGACATAGGAATAAGAGTGCGCCGATGATGGAAGGAATCAGGAATTTCCAGGTATCAGCCGGTTCGATCGTCTTTTTTTCGCTTTGAAGCATGGTCATGTCATTTTCCCCCCAGGTGGTGTACTTGTGTATTTTTTTAGTTTGCGGACAACGGATGGTTGGCTGATGCCCAGGATATTGGCCATCTCGGTAGTTGTCCGATAGCGCTTCTGTGCGTTCAGCAGGACTTTCTTTTCGACGGATTCCAGAATGTGCGGAAGCGTTTTGCCATCGAGCTCAAGTCCGATGCGTTCATCCGAGTCTGGCTGATAAGTGATGGGCAAATCATCGAGTCTGATCAGAGGCGACTCACTTTCGATAAAACTGCGTTCTAAGACATTGCGCAACTCACGGAAATTGCCTTTCCAGGACAGCTGCAGCAGATGGAAGTACAGGTCATCTGAAATTGCTTTTTGCTGGTTGTACGTATGATTCAGTTCCTCCAGAAAACGGCTGATGCCCTGGTCCAGGTCATCCGGCCGCTCTCTCAGCGGTTTCAGTTCAATTGAAGCCAGGTGCAGTGAATAGAACAGGTCTTCACGGAAATGCCCGCCAGTGACAGCTTCCTCGATGGAAGTGTGACTGATGGCGATGATACGGGCAGTGTGGGGCTGCTGCAAGAGTTTGAACAGCGCTGCCTGAGAAGAAAGGGAAAGCTGATCAATTTCATTGAGCACCAAGGTGCCTCCGGCTGCCAGTCCGATATAGCCTTCTCGATCCAACCCTGTAAAACTGATATCAAACACCGATTCCGGGATTGCGCTGCAATTGACTTCGATAAATGCAGCATTACGCCGGCTACTTTGTGAATGAATGAACTTCGCGAGAGCGGTTTTCCCGGTGCCCGGCTCACCATGGATAACGACCGGAACTTCCAGTTGCGCAATTTTGATGGCTGTCTGGAGTGCCCGGCTGGAAGTAGGACTTTCCATAACGCAGCCTTCGATATGAAGCTGCTGGCTGCGCAGATGGGCAAGCTCGCCCTTTACCTTGGACATCTCTGATTCCAGGTTCTCCAAGTACTCCTTCATGACCATCAGCTGTGACATGTCATAGGAATAGCTGACCACAAACTCAACGTCACCACGATCGTTGAATAAAGGAATACCGGTGATCAGAACTTTTCTTCCGGAAGGTGTATCCTGCCGCAGCACCACTTTCTTCTTTTTCCGCAGCACCAGCGGGGTGATGGCGGGAGAGAAGATTCCTGCTGCTTCCAAATCATAGACAGATTTTCCAAGCAGTTCTTCGGGCGCTACGCCATAGGTTTCGCCGCTTAGCGTGGAGGCTTTGATGATGCGTCCTTCTTTAGTGGTGACAATAATATCTTCATCATATGTATCGATAATTTCTTCATCAGTATTGGGAAGCAGAAATAAAGTATTCATTTATGGCCTCCGTTATTCATTCTTGTATAGACTATACATGATTGAATAATTACTTTACAAGGTAAATTTAAATTATTTTCAAATAACATTAATGAAATACTGATTTTATTAGGATTAAATAGACCGGAATTTATAATATGGTAAAACTGATTGTGTAATTCTTATAAGGTATTGGGTATTTTTATGAATTTTTGGATGGCGGTTGAAGAGGGGGAAGGAGAAAGGAAGGTAATCAGATTGTAAGATGAAAAGGACGTTTAAAGAGATGGGATCAGGGAATTCTAAAAACCATAGGCGTCTTACTTAAACCAACTTATATAGGAGGAAAAAATATTATGGTAAACAATACAACAAATAACCAGGAAGCAATCAAAACGGTCAATGACCTGATCAAGGACATCAAAGTAGCGATGTTCACAACCATCTCCACAGACAATAAAATCATTTCACGTCCAATGCAGACACAGGAAGTGGAATTTGATGGAGAGCTATGGTTCCTGACGATGAAAGATACGGAAAAGTACCAGGAAATCGCCAGCAACCCGAACGTCAATCTGGCATATGCAGGGAAATCCTACGTATCAATCAGCGGAAAGGCTGAATTCATTGAAGATACAGCGAAGAAAAAGGAATACTGGAATCCGGTTTTCGATAAAATGCTGGATACCAGCTATGATGACCCGAATGTGGTGCTGATTAAAGTCGATGTGGATTCAGCAGAATACTGGGATTCAGGGGATACCTTGAAATCAGTCAAGACCTTCGTCAAAAAGCTGACGAACAACGAAACGGAAAAAGATAAAAAAGAAATAAACGATACTGTGGAGTTCAATTAATAAACTTCCTGATATAAAGAAGCTCACAGACATGTTTGTCTGTGAGCTTTTTCGACTTTTAAAGAACTTCAGCTTTTAATGAAGGTTCGGTTTCAGGAACAATTCCTGCTTTTCGGTCTTGTGCTTCATGAAGCTTGACCATAACAAAACGGGCGATCGGCTGGATGACCAGGCTTTCAGCGATCAAGACAATGACGAAGTTGCGTGGCCAATTCGCGATCCAATTGCTGAACAGTTCGGAGTGGAGACCGTTGCCGACGACATCGCCGATCAAGGTCATGGCCGCGGACATACCGAGTACGGTGAACAGGATGCGGAAAAGGATCTTCGAATTGAAGCTGTCCGATGGGTGGGTGAGCCGGGCGGTTAAGGCTTCAGCGATCCGTCCGAAAATAACGGGTTCGATGATCATCACGATGATCCACATGATTGGCAGCATTTTGACGATGCTCCAAGCAATGTCTGCATTAAATTCTCCAGCAAAGTAAATGACGCTGAACGACGTCATAAAGAGGACAGTCAGCGTAGAAATGAGTCCGCCATAAAGAAGACCTTCTTTTCCGTTGTGTGGTAATCTTTTTTCTTGGTGCATGTTCTTCTTCCTTTCAACTTGCTGTTATTCGACTTTTTATACGTGAAGTACTTAAGTAGGCAGACGGGGATTGGCATGATAAAAGACAAGATCACGGGATGCCTGAACAATTGAACCATTTTAGGTTTCCGCATGTAAACGGCCTTGTAATCATGTCCATCCCTTTATTGCATACACGATGACGCGCCTTTGGTGGAGGTTATACTCATACGAAATACGGTACGTTTTCAGTCTGTTTGTAACTATAACAAGTCCGTCTTTTTAGATGTAAGTGTCGATTCTGTGTCTTTTTTAAAAGCGCTTTATCTCATTGCAGTTTTGGGGATTTCCATGAAAAATAGCCGGTAGCCCAGGCAACCGGCTTCTTCTATGACTTATTTCATTCCACATCAATCAATTCTTTTGTTACAGTCCCGTCGAGATTCACGGATTTCACTTCGCCGAATCCTTCGACCATGTAGTAGACATGGCCATCCTCCATAAATTCTGAATTGGTAGCTACGGTCACTTCCACAGCATTCGTGAAAGTCTGATGCGCCGTTTCGACAGTCACGCCGGTACCGGTGATTTCACGCGGAGCGGCATACAGTGTATCGGTGTACCAGGCTTGGCCCACTTCCACCGGATATTCCAATTCGGTATAGGATTCCGAGTAGGGAAGCCCGAAGGTATACTGTTCATGTGTTTCAAACTCGACTGAATCGGTCAATAGGGATCCGTCTTCTCTGTAGATGCTCCAGATAAAGCCCATCTCCAACCCGTTTCGCGAAGGTACATAATTATAGGTGTGGCGTTCGATGCCGAATTCCGTATCATAGACATAGGTTTTCGTTTTGTCTCTTAAAAAGGAATCTGCAATGGTAGCATCATTTTTAAATTCTGGTTCAAGGCCGCGTGCTAAAAATGCGGAAAACTGGCCACGGGTCACCGTTGCATTCGGACGGAAGGTTTTATCGGGATAGCCATTGGTGATGTTCGCTGCCAGTATTTTCTGTACCGGTTCATAGACCCGCATCTTTGGTGAAACGTCCGTAAAGCTGACATCTGCCCGGAATGGAACGATAAACAGCCTCGACAAAATAAACGCCATCTCGGCTCGTGTTATCGTATTTTCCGGGCGATAGGTACCATCTGGATACCCTTCAATCAACTGTGCTTCTGCTGCTGCTGCAATAAAGCCGCTCGCTTTATGGGAGGCAGGAACATCTGGAAAGCCGGTATCGCGCGGTGTATCATCAAACTCTTTCAGCCGGCCGACCATAATCGCCGCTTCTGCGCGTGTCACCCCTGCATCCGGACGCATGGTGCCATCAGGATAACCCTGCAACACATCACGATCCATCAAATAGGTGATTTCCTCATAAAATCCATGAGACTCAGGTAAATCGGAAGCTCCTTCAACAGGAAATGCTAAGCCGAGCATCAATACCATTATGGCCAGCAATGATAATTTCTTCAAAGCACTCACTCCTTATCCTGGATTTCACCGCCTATGCAACCTCAAGCTACCCTCCTGACTAATGCGTTTATTTCCCCATACCCCCTATAAGTGAATAATAACGATAAATGGGGAATTCTACGTTGCACTATTTTATAGAAGGAATATCATACAAATAGAATAAATAAGAAGAATAGCCGCAGAAAAGAAGAGCATCCTTCGCAAAACACATTATTATTTTTTAAAGAAATTAATTTGTCACAAAAAAATGAAAACACTGAATAGAAGGCAATGATAGCGTTTTCTTTTTTATGGAAAACAGGTTTTAGAAGATTTGAAGGGTGCTAAGTGGCAAATATTAGTTTGCACCGTGTTGCGCCAGTTTGTATAATGAGAGTTAAATATTAAAAGATGTGAATAATTATTCAAATATAATGCATGTTTACAAGAGGGGATTGAACGCAATTGACATCTGTACACCAGGAAAATCCGATTAAGAAGCAATCGTCTTATGAATATATACAATCCATCCATAAAAAGGTTAGAGACCGGAATCCTGGAGAAGCAGAGTTTTTGCAGGCGACCTGGGAAGTCTTCGATTCTTTGCAGCCAGTATTTGAACAGCATCCGGAATACGTGGAACAAGGCATTTTGGAACGCATTTCTGAGCCGGAACGATTTATCGCGTTTCGTGTGACTTGGGAAGACGATGCCGGCAACGTGCATGTCAATCGAGGTTACCGTGTGCAGTTCAACAGTACGCTTGGGCCGTTCAAAGGCGGTCTGCGTTTCCATCCGTCCCTGACAGCGAGTGTCGTGAAATTCCTCGGTTTCGAACAAATTTTCAAGAATGCCTTGACCGGGTTGCCGATCGGCGGCGGAAAAGGCGGATCTGACTTTGATCCGAAAGGGAAGTCGGACCGTGAAATCATGCGTTTCTGCCAAAGCTTCATGACAGAGCTGACCCGCCATATCGGTCCGGATATCGATGTTCCAGCAGGGGATATCGGCGTCGGCAAACGGGAAATCGGTTATATGTTCGGCCAATACAAACGTCTCCGGAATGCTTCTGAAGCAGGTGTCTTCACAGGTAAAAATCCGGATAATGGCGGCAGCCTGATCCGTAAGGAAGCAACAGGGTATGGAACTGTCTATTTTGTTGAAGAAATGCTGAAAGAACAAGGGCATTCATTCAAAGGCAGCAAAGTCATTGTTTCGGGTTCCGGAAACGTATCGATCTATGCAATGGAAAAAGCCATTGAATTCGGTGCAACCGTCGTTGCCTGCAGCGATTCGGAAGGCTATATCTACGATCCGGACGGCATTGATGTTGAAACCGTCAAACAGCTGAAAGAAGTCGATAGAAAACGGATTTACCATTACCTTGAAAGCCATCCGAATGCGCAATACGGCAAAGAAAAATCGGAAATCTGGAAAATTCCATGTGATATCGCCCTGCCTTGCGCGACGCAGAATGAAATCGACAGAGAAAGTGCACAAGCCATGGTCGAGAATTTGGTGAAGGCTGTAGGAGAAGGCGCAAATATGCCTTGCACGGAAGAAGCGGTCCGCGTACTGACACATAATAAGGTGCTATTCGCTCCGGCGAAAGCAGCGAATGCAGGCGGCGTTGCAGTTTCTGCGATGGAAATGTCCCAGAACAGCATGCGCTATTCCTGGACAGCAGAAGAAGTGGACGAAAAACTTCTGCAAGTCATGAAAACCATTTACAAGACCTGCACAGAAACTGCCGCACAATACGGTTCACCGGGCAACCTGATTATCGGTGCCAACATCGCCGGCTTCAAAAAAGTCGCCGACGCAATGGTCAGCCACGGCTTGAACTGATTGGGTCATCGGATATAGATTAAAAGCTGTCTGAAGAAATCACTCCAGACAGACGCTTTCAAAGAGATGGGCCAAAGGAATTTGGCCCATCTCTTTGCGACCAGGCCAGCAGAGCCGAGTTGAAAAATCTTTAATGTGGAAGAAACGAAGAATAAGGCTTTATTTTGCGAAGAGCAGTACTGATCACGACCTATACCTGCTATGGAAAGAGGGACATGACATTGACGAACTCGATAACGCAAACAAATCCGGCTTTAACTCCTTTCAGAGGGGACCATGTAGGCAGCTTCCTGCGTCCGGAGCGATTGAAAAA
The DNA here is from genome assembly GCF_947501725.1 of uncultured Planococcus sp. Classification (NCBI taxonomy): domain Bacteria; kingdom Bacillati; phylum Bacillota; class Bacilli; order Caryophanales; family Caryophanaceae; genus Planococcus; species uncultured Planococcus sp. Next base: position 318,641 of record NZ_CANMXD010000002.1, read on the forward strand.
AGCACGTCTTCAACATGAAAACGGTGAGATTACGGACAAGGAGCTCCGTCTGATTGAAGATGAGGAAATCACCAAGCTTGTTGAACAGCAAAAGTCAGCAGGGTTGCAATCTGTAACAGACGGGGAATTGCGCCGGAAATGGTGGCATTTTGATTTTCTTGGCGGCTTTGATGGAGTGGAGTTCTACGAGACGGATAAAGGACTTCAATTCAAAGGCGTGGAAACGAGAGCACATGGCATCAAAGTGACCGGCAAGATCAAGTTCAATGGCCATTACATGGTTGAGCATTTCAAGTTTCTTCAAAGTGTTGCCGGTGATGCGGTAGCCAAGTTTACAATCCCAAGCCCGAATATGCTGCTTTTCCGTGCGTCATTTGAAGATGGCGTGTACGATACGGACGAAGAGTTGTTTACAGATCTGATTAAAGCCTATCAGGATATTATTACGGCCCTTTACGATGAAGGCTGCCGTTACCTGCAGATCGATGACACCTCTTGGGCGACGTTCTTTTCTGAAGAGGGACGGGAATCTCTTCGTGCCAAAGGCCAGGATCCGGATAAAATGGCTGTACAATGTGCACGCGCCATCAATGAAGCGATTGCCGGTAAACCAGCAGACTTGCTTGTCACCATGCACATCTGCCGCGGTAATTTCAAATCCACGTATACCTCAAGCGGAGGATACGAAGCTTTGTCTGAAACGATTTTTGGCGGACTGGATGTCGATGGTCTATTCTTGGAATTCGATGATGAACGTTCAGGCGGCTTTGAACCATTGCGCCATGTCAACCGAACGAATTTGACGGTTGTCCTTGGATTGATCACTTCGAAGTTCGGTGAGTTGGAAGATCCGGAGCAAGTCAAAAAACGCATTGGCGAAGCCGCTGCCTATGTGCCATTGGAACAGTTATGCCTGAGTCCTCAATGCGGATTTTCTTCGACGGAAGAAGGAAATCTGCTGACAGCGGAACAGCAATGGGAAAAAGTCCGCCATGTCGTGAAGATTGCGGATGATGTCTGGACTGCATAAAAGCACTCCTGCCAATTAAAGAGATTCAACCTGCCGTCCCCGGCAAGAGTATATGCCGGGGACGGCTTTTTTATTTTGGTGCGCAAGTAGTTTATTAATACAGCCGTTTCGCTTACAGTTGAAGATAAGAAGAATTTGTAAAGGATGAGACATGTGAAGGATTTTGCCTCCCACGCGGAACAACTGGAGATACTCGAGGATCGAGGGTTGAAAGTGCCTGACAAAGCGGCAGCAAAACGGATTTTGTCACGCGAGAATTATTATGCTTTAATCGATGGCTATAAGGAGCCATTCCTTCTGGATGATGAACGGCTCAATCCCTATGGCCTTGAACGCTATCAAGAGGGCACGGAGTTCGGTCATATCTATGCGTTGCACAGCTTTGACCGGAAGCTGCGGCTGCTTTTGTTGAATGAATTGCTGAAATTCGAAAAAAATATCAAGTCGAAAGTGGCATACCGCTTTTCCGAAAAGTTCAGGGAAGCGGGAAGCTTTTTGGGAGCTGGTAACTATAGTCCGGACAGCCGCCACCATCATGAGCGCGACCGCATCATTTCGACGCTTGGCAATCTGATCAAAAGCCATAAGAAAAGAGACAAAGTGAGGTACCCGGCTATCCGGGAATTTTACGATAAGCATAAGAACGTACCGCTTTGGGTGCTGGTCAATTTTCTGTCGCTTGGCCAAATCACGCATTTCTATACGGTCATCGACGAAGAGCTGAGGGAGCGCATTGCCCGGGACTTTGCAGAGGAGTATAGCGAAGAGTACGGGGAGATCCATTTGAAGCCGGTGGACTTGGATGCCATTTTGCGCATTGTATTCCCGTACCGCAATAAATCTGCGCACGAAGAAGTACTCTATCGCTTTCATCTCCCGCATCCGGTGGAGCTCGGTACGTTGGAGGGGATGCTGGATATGGGAAAAGGAAGTTTGAGCGGTGCGACCGTGTTTTCCGTGCTGAGCCTGCTGAAGCTGGTGCTGTCAAAAGATGATTACGACTGGTTTTCTATGGAACTGGAGAAGATGATCCGAGAGCTGGAGGAATCGATTCCGGCGCGTGCATTCGAAAAGATTGTGAAGGATGCTGGTTTTGTGAAATAAATCCATCAGTCAACGAAGGAGAGGATTTTCATGAAGTATGTGGCATTGCTGCGGGGAATCAATGTAGGCGGTAAGAACAAAGTGGACATGAAGAAATTGAAACTGGCATTCGAAGAAGCTGGAATGTCTTCAGTCACCACTTATATCAATTCGGGAAATATCATTTTTGCTGACGAGAGCAACCGAAAAGAACAATTGGCGCCGGTTTTGGAACGGGCGATCGATAGCCGCTTTAATCTGAAAATCAATGTACTGGTCTATGATGAAGGCGAATTTCAGAAAATCGTGGAGGCCATTCCGGAAAACTGGTCGAACGATCAGCAGATGAAAAGCGATGTATTGTTTCTATGGCAGGACGTCGATGAAGAAACAGTGCTGGACGGATTGGCCATCAAGCCGGACATCGACCAGGTCATCTACGTGCCAGGTGCGATTCTTTGGGCGGTCAGTAGAGACGTGGTCACCAAAAGCGGCATGGTGAAAATCGTTGAGTCTGCCTTTTATCAGCGCGTCACCATCCGCAATGTCAACACGGTCCGAAAAATTCAGGGATTGCTGCAGAAAATATGAAACAAAAATGCCAAGCTCTGAACAACAGAGCTTGGCATTTCCTATTTGTACTCATTCAATCCGCTGTAGATCTTCACAATGTCATCCAGCTTCATGCGCACCAATCCGCTCGAGGACGGAGCGACATATTCCGCAATGCCTGGGATGACCGGTTCTTTCTGGACGCCCCAGGAAACGGTTTTTCGTTTGCTGAATTGCTGGTAGACGCCTTTGCCGACAAAACAGACGGCTTTCGGATTCAGCTGTCTGATTTTCTGTTCCAGCAGCTTTGCGCCTTCGGCATATTCCTCTTTGGAAATTTCCGCGGCTTCTTTGGTCGGACGCGCAACGATATTCGTCAGTCCATATCCAAGCGCAAGCAAATCGCTGTTTTCCTCAGGCCGGTATTTTCGAGGCGTCAATCCAGCTTGGTGGAGAATTTTCCAGAACCGGTTGTTCGGATTGGCGTAATGAAAGCCGGTTTCCGAAGAACGGATGCTCGGATTGAACCCGACGAATAAAATCTTCAAGTCTTTCTGCAGGTGGTCGGAAATCGGTTCAAGCTGCAAAATTCATTGCCTCCTTATAAACTGTAGAAATAATCCAGTGGATCAGCCTCTGCCGTGTTTTCTCTGAAAGTCTTCTTCAGACTGCAACAAGTAGAGGATTCCTTCAATTATACCAATAACTGCAGGGATGCCTGTCCAAAAGAACAGCAGATACAGAATCCCCATGCCCGGTTTGCCTAAGTAAAATTTATGCGCACCGAAGTCACCAAGGAAAATCGCGAGCAGCGCGGCTGCCAATTTATTCTTCATTGTAGATCATCCTTTCCGTTTCTATAATCATGTATTCCCGAATTTCATAAAGTTAATGATGATATGAACCAGCAAAGAAATTATTCGTGGCAACTCAAAAGTACATGCCGTCCACCTCGGAATCTGTTCTTTTAAAACGGTGAGCAGCATGATTTTATTTTAGAGTTCCTCAGCCAACATTATTTAAATATCGCTCCTGATTTCCAGCGCGATTGATGTAAACGTGAAATAAGTCATAAATTAGACATGTGTCCACATGAAAACGGTATCATAAAAAATAATGTCAGAAAACTTCACAAATAAGGTTTTTTTCTTGGTATAGCGGTTATATAAAAAGATATTCACAAGGGGGAAGGTGATGTATCCAACTAACAATCCATAAAATAGTCGGTCTGGTGCCTTGGTAATTTTTTGTGAATTCTGCTACACTATCAACTTGTAATTAGTTTTTCTAAAAAAATGTTGCTGGATAATGGAAACGAATAAAAGTTGAAATAGGCGTTAGGACATCTTCGGAACAAATCAGGGGTTAAGGCCGATTGATTGATAGGGAGACGGGCCAAGGTCTTTGTGAGGGATCAGTTATGAACAAGAAATGGTGGAAAGAAGCAGTTGCATATCAGGTGTATCCGAGGAGTTTTAAGGATTCGAACAGTGACGGCGTTGGCGATATCAACGGCGTGACGAGTAAGTTGGATTATTTGAAAGACCTTGGGATTGATGTGATTTGGATTTGTCCAATGTATAAGTCACCCAATGATGACAATGGTTATGACATAAGCGACTATCAGGATATTATGGAAGAGTTCGGAACGATGGCGGATTTTGACCGCTTGCTCGAAGAAGTGCATGCGCGGGATATGAAGCTGATCATCGATTTGGTCATTAATCATACAAGCGATGAGCATCCGTGGTTCATGGAATCACGCGCTTCACTTGATAACGACAAACGTGATTGGTATATCTGGAGCGATGAGCCGACCAATTGGGAAAGTATTTTCGGCGGAACTGCCTGGGAATACGATCAGGAAACCAAACAATATTATCTGCATTTATTTTCTAAAAAACAGCCGGACTTGAACTGGGAGAACCCGGAAGTGCGGCAGTCTTTGTATGACATGGTCAATTGGTGGCTCGACAAAGGGATCGATGGATTCCGGGTAGATGCCATCAGCCATATCAAAAAAGAGTTGAGTGACATCGAGGACCCGGAACAGAATCTGTATGTGCCGGCATGGGAAAAGATGATGAATGTCAAAGGCATCCAACCGCTGCTTGCGGAACTGCGTGATCAGACATTTGCGAAACACGACATCATGACGGTCGGCGAAGCGAATGGCGTCCAGGCAGGTGACATCAAGGAATGGATTTCCGAGGATGACGGGAAATTCGATATGGTGTTCCAATTCGAAAGCATGGGCCTTTGGGATACCGATTCGACAACGGGAATCGACGTGCCGAAGCTGAAAGAAGTGCTGACCAAATGGCAGAAAGCTGTGGAAGGCCATGGTTGGAACGCATTGTTCGTGGAAAATCACGACAAGCCGCGCATTGTCTCTTCCTGGGGCGACGACCAGCAGTACTGGCGTGAAAGTGCCACGGCGATTGCCTGCATGTATTTCTTCATGCAGGGCACGCCGTTCATCTACCAGGGACAGGAAATCGGCATGACCAATGCGCCGTTTGAAGAACTGGCGCATTACAACGATATCCAAACGCATAACCTGTACCATTTCAACCGTTCGGAAGGCATGGAGCATGACGCCGTGATGACCATCATCAAAGCGCAGAGCCGTGACCATTCCCGCACGCCGATGCAATGGGATGCCAGCCCGAATGCCGGATTTTCAGACGGCGAGCCGTGGCTCCGCGTCAATCCGAATTACGAAGAGATCAATGTGGCAGCGCAGCTGCGGGATCCGCACTCCGTTCTCTGGTTTTACCGGAAAATGATCTGGCTGCGCAAGCAACAGGAGGTCCTCGTTTACGGAAATTACGAGCTACAGGATGTCGGCCACGAATCGATTTATGCCTATACCCGTACGAATGAAGAAAAGACCTTATTGGTCATCACCAATTTGACGGAATACGCCTGCTATTGGGACGAGCCAGAATCCGCACGCTGCTTGTTGAACAATTATCAGCAGCCGGATCCAAAACAATTGCAGCCTTTTGAAGCACGCGTTTACGAATTGTGAAGCTGAAAGCCCCTGCCCTCAAGCGAATTGCTTGAGGGCAGGGGCTTTTGTGTTGGGGACAGCGGCGGATGAGCGGAGAATTTGCTGTAGCGCAAACAAAGTCTACTATTCCGCAAACAAACCGGATATTGCGCAAACAAACATCGGTATTCCGCAAACAACGGTGTCGATTCCGCAAACAAATCCTCCACAGCGCATGTAATGCAAGAACTACGCCTGTTTTATTCCCCTTAATATGAATAAAATCTGTAAGTCAGATGAAATGATGGATTTTCGCCTATTATGTAGTTATAGTTGGGCTGCATACCAGACTTAAGGCAGGCATCCCAAACTTCATCCTTAAAAAGAAAAAAACACCTTGCCCGAGGGCAAGATGTTTTTCGATAGTTTGCGGCGTATCAAGCCACGCTCCACAACGTGTTTCCAAAAAGGAGTGCTTGTCCGTCTTACGCAAACGAGCTCATCGCGTAGTTAACAATAGAGCATGTGCATGAGTCTGTCAATGTTTTCGCCGAAATGGGATCTTAGCGTGGAGACATTCGTCAAATAATGACCAAGAATCGCTACGCAATTTTGGGGATAAGGGAGAGTTGTTATGGAGAAATCATGGCAAGAGATTGCGGAATTGCTGTCAGCAATCAAAATAGTAGCCAATCCGGATAATGAACCGGTTAGCATAGAAGGGATTGCAGAGGGATTCCGCTGCATCGGAGTCGGGACTGATGCAGCAGTGTTTCAATTTTTGGAGGCGCCAAAATATGCTTTCAAGATATATGCAGAAAACAAAAAGGACAAGCTGGAAGCCGAGGCGAAGGTTTATGCACAGATCGATTCGTCCTACTACTTCTCCAGCTGTTATGGTCTAACGGACCGATTGCTGGTGATCAAGTACGAAGAAGGCCTAACCCTGTTCGATTGTCTGCTGCAGGGAGTTCATGTTTCGAAACGAGTGATGGAGGATGTAGAAGAGGCCAGGAATTATATCCGGCAAATCGGGTTAAATCCACGGGATATCCATTTGAAGAATATTTTATTGCAGAACGGGCGGGCGAAGCTTCTGGATGTTTCCGAGTATATAAAACCCGGCAATGATTTTAGGTGGGAGCATTTGAAAAAAGCCTATGAGGAATATTATCCACTCATCGATGGCAAGCCGATGCCGTACTGGCTATTGGACACCATTAGGAAGTGGTACCATCATTGGAACCGATACTCGTCTTCTTTTGATGAGTTCATGAAGATCGTCTCGAAACAGATGAGTTACTGGAAATAGTAACGTCTTCAATGAGTTTCCGGCTGAGAAAACTATGCGGGAACAACAATGAAACGACCATTTCCGTACAGGAAAAATCGGATGCGCCGGTTTTATTCAGCTTAGAATTGAAAGGGAAAGGAGGGTTATGCATGGATATGCTGAAGGATATGAATGAAGCGCTGCGCTATATAGAGGGCCATCTGGATGAAGACATCGATTTCACTAAAGTAGCGGCAATTGCCGGCGTGTCGGAATTCCATTTCCGGAAAATGTTTTCGTATTTGTCGGGCATGGGATTGAGCAGCTACATCCGCAGCCGGAGATTGTCGGAAGCCGCGATCGATCTGCAGCGGGAACAAAGAGTGTTGGATGTAGCCGTCAAATACGGTTATGACTCGGCAGACGGCTTCAGCCGGGCGTTCCGTGAATGGTCTGGCATGAGTCCATCGGAAGTGAAGAACAGCGACCGCTTCAAAGCATTTCCACGCCTGACTTTCCAATTGACGATTCAAGGAGGGATGGATATGGAATACCGCATTGCAGAAAAAGATGCCTTTAAATTGGTGGGAATCAAAAAACGCGTGCCTATCGTTTTCGAAGGGCACAATCCGGAAATCATGAAGATGGCGCAGTCCATTACTGGCGAACAGCGCGAGCAATTGCAACAATGGCGCAACACGGATGTCCAGACTGTCGTTAACGCATCGCTTAACTTTGATGATGAGCGCTTGGAGGAAAAAGGCCAGCTGGATCATCTGGTGGGATCGATTACGACCTTAGAAGGCGATTTCGAAGGCTTTGATATCGTGGAAGTGCCTGCGGGAAGATGGGCGATTTTCAGTCTGGAAGGTCCGTTTCCGCAAAAGCTGCAGGACACCTGGGGAAAAATCTTTTCGGACTGGCTGCCATCTTCAAACTATGAATTGGTCCACGGACCGGAAATTTCCTTCAACGGGGATATGTCGGATCTGCAGAATGTCTATAGTGAAATCTGGATTCCGGTGAAGAAACGCCAGGAATGACAGTTGCTCTCCAGCGCATCAGCGGCTTCAGTGGCCGTTGATGCGCTGGAGAGTTTTTTGATGTGAATAAAAACGGGGTTCTTGTAAACACGAAAAAACTGATTTCCCACTATCATTTCTTGAAAGCAATGGTTTCGACCGGCACAAGTGCCTTTCTTTTACAATGTCCTAAAAGGATAATAAGATGAACCTACATAAAGAAAAGGGAAATTGTGTGCATTAACTGAAAAACAGTGGATATGGCCTAAATGGTGAAAATCAGTATACGGAGGAGGAAAAAAGCATGTGGGCGATTCGAAAAAGTATTGTGATCGATCGGTCGGTTGAGGAAGTTTTCAACTATGCGTCAAATCCTGTTTATTGGCACCAATGGTATACAGGTCTTTCGGAACTTGAGAATTTAAAAGGGGACGGTGAAGTAGGGACAACCATGGACATGAAATATACCTTGCTGGGGATGAACCTGCCCATATCACTTGAAGTGATGGAAAAATCACGTGCAGGCAATAGCCGTTTTTGGAACGGCCACATCAGTGGAGCCATCAATTCAAAGCAGTCTTGGACTTATCATACTGAAGGAACCGGAACAGAGGTCAAGTTTGAAATGGAATATGAATTGCCGGGCAGTGTCCTGGGGAAAGTCGCCAATAAGCTGATCGTGAAAAAGCTGATGGACAATTCGGCAGAACAGACCCTGAAAAATCTTAAAGATATTTGCGAAACAGACTGACGCCATGAGGCCGAAGAGCCATACCCCACCAGTGAACTGGATGGAAGGTATGGCTTTTTATTTATTGGAAATAACTCTGGAAAACGAAACTTCTTTATGGACAAAGCCGTAAACTGATTAAAGAAAGACGAATGGAGTGAAATGCTTTATGAAGAAGTTCAACGGATTGATGGTGGCTGGCTTTTTATCCACCGCAATACTTACGGGATGTTCCGGTAATGAAGGTGAGGCAACTAAGGTGCCGGCTGCTGGGCAAGAGAAAACAGCTGAAGAAGAAACGGTGGCAGAAACCGAAATTGCGGAAGCGGCTGTACATAATGTAGAAGAGATTGTGAAAGAGAAGGGCAAATACAATATCCAGCAAATGACGGATCAGCAAAAGGAGGAGCTGCAAGCAGAACTGGAAGCGGCACCTGAAGGAATGTCAGGAGAGGAGGCCTATTCCTTTGCAGTCTCACTGGTGGCAGTGGACATTGAGGAAGCCGCAGAGAAATTTGAAGCCATTGATCCCGTGATTACCATGGATTCCTCTACTACGGAAGACAGCATCACATTGCCTCAGGAAGAAACGGTGAATGTCGCAATTCTGCTCGATGCAAGTGGAAGCATGGCAGGACAGGTATCGGGTGGTGAAAAGATGAAACTGGCTAAAGAGGCAGTGCAGACATATGCAGCAGACTTGCCGGAAGGATCCAACGTCATGCTTCGGGTTTATGGACATGAAGGGACCGGCACCAATGCGGACAAGGATATGTCCTGTAACAGCAACGAAGTGGTCTATGATCTGGGTGTCTATGATGAGCAGGCATTCAGCAAATCCTTGGATCAGTTCGCTCCGACAGGTTGGACACCTTTAGCAGGGGCGATTGAAGCTGCGGAGGAAGATCTCAAAGAACAAAAAGGTGACAATGTCCGTAATGTGGTATATGTAGTCAGTGATGGAATTGAAACTTGTGGCGGTGATCCAGTGTCTGCTGCTGCTTCATTGACTGGATCCGCTATTCAGGCGGAAGTGAACATCATCGGCTTTGATGTTGACAATGAAGGCCAGGCACAGCTTGAAGCTGTAGCAAAAGCGGGAAATGGACAATATAAATCCGTCTATTCGGAGAGCGATTTAAATGAGTACCTCAAACAGGAACATAGTCGCCTTTACTGGGAATGGCTGGCGTGGGGAAATGACCGATATTTGGAAATCCTCCAGCAAAGCAACGATATTGCCGGAGACTTATTGATGTACAATAATGAAATCTACGGGAAATCCCTGGCTGAAAACAATAAAATGCATAGCCTGCAATATGAGCTGAAGGAGTTTGGGAAATTCAAAGACGAGGAAGCGGCCGACCAATACAATAAATTGGCAACTACGAGACATGAAACCCTTACTCAATACTTCAGGCAGGAAAAAGAGCGGAAAGATGCCATCCGCAAAGATATATATGAACAATTGGAAAAGAAGGTCAAAGAAAAAAGTGAGGAAAAAGAAGGGGATTACGCTTCTTAAAGAGTGAAAACCATCACTATATCCTGATTTAACGAACATTAAAATGTTACTTATGGTTTAATGTTCGTTATTTTGTTGACCAGCTATATTGTGTTTGCTATAGTTGCCAAGTGACAGACAAACAATATATCGCTCGTATAAACTCGGTAATACGGTCCGAGTGTTTCTACCAGGTTCCCCTTAAAGAACCGGACTACGAGCCGAAGTATCTGGTTAGCCGAGTTTTCGGCCAATCACTTTTTGAATGCGTGGCGTGTGGATCAGCTCTCCTTATTCAATTTAAACTTTGGCTCCCGAATGTCCAAAAGTTAGAGATTTGGACCGTTTTAGGGCCTTTTTCTTTGGCCGCATTGCTGTTGAGCAGACATCAAGGAGGAAATTCACATGAAAAAGAGTCAATCGAAGAAAAGGTTCAGCAAACATATTTTATTATCCATCATGGCCATGATCTTATTTACGATGCTGGCTGGGTGCAGTTCAGCGGATGAAGCTGAAGCAACAGAAGACAAAGAAGAAACCAAACGACCGATCCTGATTCAGGGACCCATGCCAATCGAAGCTGAAACCTTCGCGGAGCGCCTTGAAAACGTAAAGGTGGAAGAATCAGGTTCGACGTATGAATTTTATATCGGTACGGTTGATGGCTATCCAGTCATCGTATCGAAAACAGGCAAAGGCATGGAAAACGCGGCTGCCTCTACGGCAATCGCTATTGAAAAATACAATCCGGCAGCCATCATCAATCAGGGAACGTCAGGTGGGCACGATCCGGAACTGAATGTGTTTGATATCGTTCTTGGAGAACGTACGGTCAACATCGGCTCAATGAAGACCGGAGACCGTGCAGCAGGTGAAGGAATTGAACCGACTGAATGGAAGCCGATGGACGTCATGGCTTCTGAAGGAAGTGCAGGAGAAGATCCGAATGCGGAAAAGGCCCGCTATTATGAAGGGGATGCTGATCTATTGGCTGCAGCGAACGCAGTGAAGGACAGCTATACCAAAGGGAAAATCGTTGAAGGGACAATCGGTTCGGCTGACTTGTGGAACAACGAAGTGGACCGCATCAACTGGTTCCATGAAAACTATGGCACATCAGTTGAAGAAATGGAATCGGCATCTGTTGCGATGATTTCGAAAGCCTATGACGTACCTTTCCTCGCAATCCGAATTCTGTCGAACAATAAAACCAACGACGGCGCTTATAATGCAGACACGGCAGTAGCGAACCAGGAATATGTCTATGAGGTTGTTAAAGAGTATATTGCTTCTTTAGAAAGTGAATAAAGAAAAACTTCAATCATTGAGGCCCTGCACGAACTTTTGTTTCTTCTCAAAAGTTTGTGCTTTTTTTGTATAATGACTGAATGGTCCTATTTTCAGATTTTAACCAGGTGACTATCAAACTATAGTTGACAGAAGAAATGGATTGAAAAACTGGAAGAAAGTACTGACTTTGAAAAACAATTGATTTAGCTTTTCGGAATGCGAAATATTCTGTTATATTGGTGGGTGTAAGAACCAAATCAAATTGGAAGGGATGGGTGAATGGATGAAAAAAATGATTTCGAGTGTGGCAGCAGCCGTTTTGATGTTGTCGTTGTTTGTGCCGTCAATGGCCGCTGTTGAGACAGATCAGGCCACGGAATTGGAACTCAGCCAATCGGTATTTTCAATGACAGAAGTGCGTACTGTAGAACTCAGCGCTGATTTAGGAGAAGGTGTGGACCTGCAGAATCTGAAGTTTCAATTTGGAGGCAAACCATTGTCCGAATGGCAGACTTGGACCTCAGGAACTAATTACGACGGCGCTCCTTTCATTACCGTTATTGAAGGACCTGCCCTCGTGGAAGGTACCACTGAAATCGCAGCAACATTGGAGTTCGGTTTGCCTTACGGGACGGGAGATTTATCAAACCGTACAATCCGTACGCAATATCAGCAGTTCATCGGTGACTATGAATTGGCCATGATCGATTCAGAAAGCGGCGCTAAAGCGGCTGCAACTGTCGAGTGGAATGTCTATGACGAATTCAAAGTCTACGACGAATTGAAACCAGCGATCGATGAAATTTTCGAAGCTGCTGAAGAAGACGGTGATAATGACCGGTATCTTGAGTATCAAAAAGTAGGGGAAACCTCTCAAGGGCGCGACATTCATTTCGTCATTCTTGCGAGAGATGAAGAGGCAGTGGATACATATCTTCATGAAACACTGCCGACAGCTTTGGAAGATCCGGCAAGCCTGATCGAAAAGCTTGAAGATGGATCGATGGAAGATTACCAGGTTCCAATCTGGTTCAATAATATCCACCCGGATGAAGTGGAAGGTGTGGATGTTCAAGTTGAATTGCTGGAGAAGTTTGCACTCGAAGAAGAAATCATCTTCAATAATACAGAAGGTACAACGGAAATTAGCGAGACCCTGAATGTGGACGATGTTTTGGATGATGCGATTTTCCTGTACATGTTCACAAGTAACCCGGATGGCAGAGCGGCCAATACACGGGCAAATGGTGAGGGCTTTGACTTGAATCGGGATAATGCTTACCAAACGCAGTTAGAGACACAGCAGGTGAATGAAGTGGTGTCACAGTGGACCCCTTTATCTTTCATCGATTTTCATGGCTATGTCGATGGGTTCTTGATTGAACCGGCTACACCGCCGCATAACCCGAATTTCGAATATGACTTGTTGATCGGCAATATGATGGAACAAGCACATGCTTTAGGCAATGCGGGAATCGCCAATTCAGATCTGACCTCTTATTTTATTGCCAAAGAAGGCTACGAATCTGGTTGGGATGATATGACCCCGGCCTACACTGCGATGTATGGCATGCTCCATGGTGCGCTCAGCCACACAATCGAAGTGCCGACGCTCAGCCAGGATTCTTACAATGCCTTAGTGGGCAGTGGATTGGGTGCAGCAAAATATGTGCATGACAATAAAGATGATTTGTATAAAGAACAGTTGGAGATTTTCAAACGTGGAGTCAACGGAGAAGACAATCGTGCTGTCGATGAGCATCTGGTCAACGCAGCGGGTGAGTCCATCGGCCGGATCCGTGACGGCAATGAAAACTTCTTCCCGGATTATTATGTCATTCCGGCAGATTCCAAAACGCAAAAAAATGTATTGGAAGCTTATAAGATGGCGGAGTATTTGATCCGCAATGGTGTGGAAGTCGAGAAGACGACCAAGCCGACAGCCATTGACGGCATAACGTATCCGAAAGGAACATTCATCGTGCCGATGCATCAGGCGAAACGCGGATTGGCAAATGCCATGCTATATGAAGGAGACGATGTATCCGATTGGGATGCAATGTACGACCCGATCGTCGTCAACTTTTCCGATTTGAGAGGGTTCGACCTTGTGGAAGTTCGTGAGGAAGGACTGTTTGACGGCAAGACCAAGGAAGTATCTGAAGTAGTCATTCCAACAAGCGATATTCAAGGAAATCCGCCTAAACAAATTCTTGAAAACTCGACCAATGACGCAGTTCGTGTCGTTAATGCTTTGCTTGCTGAAGGCAAGACAGTGGAAGTGCTGACAGAGAGCATCGGACGAGCAGAAGCAGGCGATTATGTAGTAGCTACGAATGATTTGCGTCCGTATGCAGATGATTATTATTTTGAAGCGCAGTCTTTCGGCAACGATAAAAATGCCGCTGTTGAAGTTCTGGAGCAGCCAAGTGTTGCAGCAACCGGTTCTGCGCAATTGAACTTCTCCTTGCGCCAGCTCGGCTTCGAGTTGGTGGAGCCAGAGAATGCGGATGTCATCGTCAGTGATGCCAGCGCGTTTGATGCTCAACAAGTGAGCGGTAAAACCTATGTCGGCATCGGTACACCGGCATTGAAGGCAGTCAGTGATAGTGGATTGCTTCCAGGGTTTGCGTTCAGCAACACAGGCGCCAGACATGAAGGCCTCGTAAAAGCCACAGTTGCTGAAAATCTGTTGACTGCGGGTTATGAGCAGCAGGAAAACTTATATGTAACGACCGGTTCTTGGATTTCCAGTGTTCCGGAAAGTGCAGCAGTATTGGCCAGCTTCCAGGACAGCGATGATTTCTATATTGCCGGCTGGTGGCCGGAACACGAAAAAGCTCGCGGCCAAACGATGGCATTTACAGCAGATAGCGGCGAGACGACGTACACGCTGTTTGCCAATGATTTGGCTTTCCGTGCCCATACCGAACACTCTTACCGTTTGTTGGCCAACTCGATCTACGATGCAGTCCGCGTAGAGGTACCGGTTGAAACCAGCAAAGCTAAAAAACCATGAGCACTAGCAGTAAGTTTCTTTGATGAATAAAATAAGCAAAGAGCATTCCCGCCAATCTGACAAGAATGGTGGGAATTTTTTTGGTTTTTAAAAATTTGATGGCAACTAACAACAATTAAATAGTAGTAAACAACATTTATTTATTGTAATACGATAAATAATAAGTTATTATGAATGCAATAACAAATAAGCGAGGTGTTTTTCATGAGCCGAGGATCCACCCTTTTTCTCAAGACCGTCATTATTCTTATGGGATTGCCGGTGCTGGCTGTATGCATATATGGCTTGTCCAGGTTCGATCCTAATTCCCCCTATTGGGCACTGCCTGAGCTGGAAAAGTTGCAGTATCCATTATTGATCGGCATGTATTTGGCTATGATTCCCTTCTTTATCGCCTTGTATCAGACGTTAAAACTATTGAGTTATATTGACCGGAACGAGGCATTCTCGAAGCTGTCGGTCAAAGCTTTAAAAACCATCAAATATTGTGCGATCACCATCAGCGTCATCTATGTTTTGGAGCTGCCCTTTTTGTACCTGTTGACAAAAGCTGACGATGCGCCGGGCATCCTGATCGGCATCGTTGTTATTTTTGCTTCAATGGTGGTGGCCGTTTTTGCGGCTGTTCTTCAACGGCTGCTGCAGGACGCCATCGATATAAAAGCGGAAAACGATTTGATCGTCTGAGCTGAAGTGAAAGTAAAGGTGACCATCATTACTGTTGATGTGATGCTGGCTAAGTGAAAAGTAGGTGTCACCGAGCTTTCGGAAGTTGAAAAAAAAAAGACCATCCACTTGATGGTCTTTTTCATGTCTTCATCTTTAATCGTTCTGCTGGCAGTAGAGGAAGAAGGAAAGCTGCTTGGAATAGAGGTTCCGCCTTATTCCACAACGTGCTCGGTCGTCACTTCATAAGTCTCGCCTTGCCGAGGTGTCAGCCAGGCGGTCAGTTCATAGGTGCCCGGTTCCAGTTCAAGCGGCGGAATTTCAAACTCATAACTCAGTTCATCCCCCTGATCGACGGTTTCTTCACCCAATGCCTGCAAGTAGCTGCTGACGGATGAAAAAAGGAAAACTTCTTCACCGTTTTCATTAGCCAGTGAAAAGTCGTAGCGCTGGCTGCTGGTGAATTCAAATGTATGCGCTTCGTCTGTCTGGTTCACTAAACTGTAGCGATAGGTATCCTCTTGGAGTTGTTCGATAGTGGGTTCCATTTCACCTTCTGTACTGCCTCCAGTCGTTTCATCATTTGTATCGGGTTCTTCGGTCGTTGGGTTGTCAGAAGAATTTTCATTTCCCTGTCCGCTGCCGCAAGCTGCCAAAAGTAGTGCGGTTATCAGAATCAAAAAGGCTCCCAGCCAAAATTTATTTTTCATGGATATGCCTCCTCGTATGCTAAGAAATAAGTGAATCACTTTAGCATAAGAACGTTAAAGCGCCGAAAAAGTTACAGGGCTCGTATGAAAACAGGGGAATACGGCAGGTATTTTTATGACAGCCTACACATTGCAGGCCGCACCCTGTAGAATAAGAAATAAGAGATTTCACATTATTCCATCAGCCAGACGAAAGGGGAACGACCTACGTGAAAACAGACTTCCATTTTTCAAAAGATATTGAAATGGCTTTTAAAAATGACCCGCCCGGCCAGTGGCTCTCGGCATTGCCGCCGGGCTGCCTGCGCCTCAGTTCTGGGTATCCCGCACCCGCTTTAGTTCCTACTGAAGAAATCAAATTAGCGGTGGCCCGCTTGCTTGATGAGGAGCAAGACTTGCCGCTCCATTACCTGGGCAGTCCACGGGTTCCGCAGCTGAAGGAATTCCTTCGGGAACGCATGGGACAACGCGGCGTTGAAACAGCGGATGAAGAGCTTCTCGTGACTTCCGGTGCCTGCCAGGCCATTGATTTGATTGCGCGTGTTCTATTGGATGACGAAGCTGTCGTGGCAGTCGAATCGCCGACCTATATGGAAGCCCTGGAAATTTTCCAGAACTACACAGAGCATTACATGACGGTCCCAATTGATGAAAATGGGCTACAGACAGAGCAGCTTGCAGAAATGTTGGCAGACCGCAAAGAAAAAGGGCAGCCATTGCCAAGACTGCTGTATACGATACCGACTTACCAGAATCCGACAGGCACGACGCTGTCGCCGGAACGCAGACAGCATGTGCTGGAGCTTGCGGAACAATACGATTTCATCATTCTGGAAGATGACGCGTATGGAGAGCTGGGCTTTCATGAAGGCCCACAGCTGCTGAAGGCCATGGACACCAATAACCGTGTACTCTACGTGGGTTCATTATCAAAAGTGGTGGCTCCAGGCATGCGGATTGGCTGGGTTGTCGCGGATAGCCAAATCATCGATCCTTTGAACTGGTTCAAAAAAGACCTCAACCATCCATTCGATCAGGCGACGATGGCTTCGTTCCTGGAAGCCACCGATTTTGATGGACACCTGAAATTTTTGACGGATGCCTACGAGTCGAAGTGTGCTAGCATGCTGGCGGCTTTAGAAGAATTTTTGCCTCCTGCGGTTTCCTGGTTCGTTCCGAAAGGCGGATATTTTGTATGGATCAAAATTCCGGGTGTCGATACTTCGGAATTGCTTCCGGAAGCATTAGCTGCAGGGGTTTCCTTCGTCCCGGGCAAATACTTTTTCCTGAATCAGGAGGAAGGGCTCGAGTATCTTCGGTTGTCGTTCAGCTATGCCAATGAAGAAGAAATCGTTAAAGGCGTAGAATTGCTTGGACAGGTGGCTGGAGTGAATATTCCCCAGGCCAAAAATAGCCTCGATCAGCAGTAAAGTGAAACTTTACTCAGCAGCTGTTCCATCCCACAGCGGCTATTCCTTTCAATAAAATAGTTTTTTCGTTACGCGCTCATTGCCCTGGCAATAGAGCGCGTTTTTTGATCTTCCGGCTTTTCTTAGGAAGCGGTCATGGAAAGCTTGAATTGACTATATTTTCTGAATACGGTAAAGTTAAATATACTATTTAAGGAAATATGGAAATTTCTAACGGAATCCGAAACATCGGGAATTTCTAAGACGGGAGAAGTGGAGGACTGGCAGGTTAGACCCATTGATCAAGAAGGAGGAGATAAAATGAACATCACGGCATCACTCACACAAAACGCTAAACGTTTTCCGGATAAGATGGCCATCACCTGTGAAGGGCGAACGTATTCTTATCAGGAGCTGAACGAAGAAGTGAATCGTCTGGCGAATGGACTGATCGATACGGGGCTGCAAAAAGGAGATAAAGTTTCCTTGTTCATGAAAAACTCCGATTATTACGTTCTGGCTTTTTTGGCAGTATTGAAGGCTGGAGGCGTTGCTGTACCGGTCAACTATAGGCTGAGTCCCGATGAAAGCGGCTATATTTTCGGCCAATCCGAAAGCCGGTTCATCTTTTGCGATGCGGAGTTTGAGCACGTAATTACAGAAGGAAAGGAGCAGGCTGCTTCTCTTCAACAGGTCATTGTCCAGCCTGCGCCTGACAATGCCGACTATATCAGCTGGGAAAGCGTACTGAGTGATAATGCGTTGGAGCCTGCGATTGAGCTGTTGAGCACTGATGACGCTGAAATCCTTTACACTTCAGGTACTACAGGAAAACCGAAGGGTGCATTATTCGATCATCAGCGTCTGGCGAATGTCAGTGCTTCATTTGTTTTTGGGGTCGAACTTGGCGCCCGGGACCGTCTTCTTCATGCGGTGCCACTTTTCCACTCAGCTCAATTGAATTTATTTTTGGTGACGGGCATCCTGCTTGGAACATCCAATATCATCATGCATGACTTCCATCCTGAAAAAGCCATTGAGCTCATCAATGAATTCAAAATCACTGTTTTCTTTGGCTTGCCGGATATGTACAGCGGTTTGCTGCAAGTTCTGGATGCGGATGAAACGGGCTTGTCTTCCGTTGCCAAATGCATGTACGGTGCAGATCCGATCGACCCCGACCTCGTTAAGAAAGCGATGGACTTTTTCGGACATCAGCAATTCTATAATCTGTGCCTATTGACTGAAGGTGGACCGGGTGGTGTCTTCCTATTGCCCGAACAGCATGAAAACAAGGTGGGGTCAGGAGGCAAACCGATGTATTTCACCGAGGTGCGGGTAGTGGACGATGAATTTCTGGATGTCGAACCTGGCACAATCGGCGAGTTTGTTCTAAAAGGTGCAACAGTCATGAAGGAATATTACAATAAGCCAGAGGAAACTGAAGAAGCTTTTCAGAACGGATGGCTGCTGACGGGGGATTTGGCGACTATCGATGAAGACGGGTTTATCTCGCTGGTGGACCGAAAAGCGGACCGCATCATCTCGGCTGGAGAAAACATCTATTCGATCGAGGTGGAGCAGGTGATCAATAGCCACCCTCAAGTTGCGGAAGCTGCGACTGTCGGCTTGCCGGAAGAGGAATGGGGCGAAATTGTCGGTGTCATCATCGTACCGAAAGAAGGAGAAACCATCAACGAAGACCAATTGATGGATTACTTCCTTGAACAACTTCCGGGATATAAGGTTCCACGTAAATATATGATAGCCGAATCATTGCCGCGGAATGCCTCCGGAAAAATCATGAAATACCAATTGCGCGAGCTGCACATCAGTGAGTTCGAGTGGTTCCGGAAAATTCCGGAGAGCCGCTATTAAGTTCCTTTAAAAAAATATGCCCCGCCGCCAATTAAGGCAGCGGGGCATATTTTTTACGTGATGGAAGCTTCGTAAATGCCTTTGATGGAATTTTCCAGCATGGCGTTGAACTCCTCATCCGACTGGCCGGCGCTGACGCCTTCGGATAGTGCACGGGAGAAGCTGGCGATGAGCCCTTCATTGGCCGCCAATTTCTGGTTGGCGTCGTCTCGTTTGTATCCGCCGGAAAGTGCGACTACCCGAAGGACACGGGGATGGTCGATCAATTCTTTGTAGTAATTATCGACTGTTGGAATAGTGATTTTGATCATGACGTTCTGATCGTCACTCAACTGATCCAGGTGCTTCAGCATTTCTTCTTTGAGGATTTCTTCAGATTGTTCTTTGTCTTTGCTGTTGATATCAACTTCAGGCTCAAGAATTGGAACCAAGCCGGCTGCGAGAATCTGTTTGCCGATTTCAAATTGCTGCTCGACCACTTTCTTGATGCCTTCAGGATTGGCTTCCTTAATCACCGAACGCATTTTTGTTCCGAAGACATTTCGTTCATTGGCGCGCTTCAGCACGTCATCCAAATCTGAAATCAGCTTCATGACCTGAACGCCATTTTCTTCATCGGCAAGCCCTTTATCGACTTTCAGAAATGGCACGACGCCTTTTTGCTGCCATAAGTAATCAGGGGTATACTGGCCTTCCACTTTGCGGTCCATCGTCTGTTCGAAAAGAATTGCGCCGATTATCGAATCGGAATTGAAGGAAGGTGCCGTCATGACGCGTGTCCGCATTTCGTGGATCAAGTCATACATTTCCTCTTCAGTCGAATATTGGTCTTCCGATACGCCATAAAGCGCCAATGCTTTCGGTGTGCTTCCGCCACTTTGGTCAAGCGCAGCAATAAAGCCTTTTCCGTTTTTTACAAATTCCAATTGTTCCTGATTCATCGTCCCAGCTCCTTAGATAAATTTTTTGGTAAGTAATCACTTCGTTTTTTAAAAATTTAATGCAAAGAACCTCGTTCACTGAATATTGTAACAATATAAAGACGAAACTACAAAAAGAAATTTTTTACTGATTGAGATGCCTTTATATGGACAAATCATGTCCCGCAAAAAGTCTGGTAAGGGCCGCTTGTCGGCTCGGGTGGTTCAGCGTATGCCTCTTGTTCTGGAGAGTGGGCATAGGGGTCGGCGAGAACCGCAAGCAACCGGTGCAACACGCTGTAATCATCCTGGAATTCAGCCGCTGCCAAAGCTTCCTCTACCCGATGGTTGCGGGGGATGAGTGCCGGATTACTGCGGCGCATCAATTGATGGCTTTCTTCCGGCGATTCTTCCTGGCGATCCAGCCGTGCTTGCCAGGAGCGGTGCCATTCCTTAAATTCCTGTGCCTCGAACAGTTCGCCGCCCTGGAGCTTGTCGAATGTCAAAGCACGGAATGTGTTGGTGTAATCGGCATCGTGTGCATGCATCAAGTTGAGCAGCTCTTCCACTAGCGTAGAGTCTTCCGCTTCTTCATTGAAGAGTCCGAGTTTTCCGCGCATGCCCGCAAGCCAGTGGCTCTGGAATTGCTCAATATAATTGGTGAGTTCGTCTTGAGCGATGCTGACGGCTTCTTCCAGAGTCTCGTGCAATAAAGGCAACAAACTTTCTGCAAAACGGGCCAGATTCCATCCGGCAATCATCGGTTGATTGCCGTAAGCGTAGCGTCCCTGAGCATCAATTGAACTGAAGACCGTCTTCGGATCAAAATTGTCCATGAATGCACAAGGGCCGTAGTCAATCGTTTCTCCGCTTATGGCCATATTATCGGTATTCATGACGCCATGAATAAAACCGGCAAGCTGCCATTTGGCAAGCAGTGTGGCCTGCCGCTTAGTGACTTCCTGAAACAGTGCCAGATAAGGATTTGAATTGTTCTGGACATAGGGGAAATGGCGTTCCAATGCATAGTCAGCCAAGGCTTTCAACTCTTCTTTCGTTCCAAAGCGTGCAGCGTACTGGAACGTGCCGACGCGCAGGTGGCTGTCGGCGACGCGGGTCATGACAGCACCCGGAAGCGCAGTTTCGCGGCGGACCATCTCACCCGTTTCGACAACGGCAAGGCTGCGGGTAGTCGGGATGCCGAGACCGTGCATCGCTTCACTGATCAGGTATTCGCGGAGCATAGGCCGAAGCGCTGCACGGCCATCGCCGCCGCGGGAATAGGGCGTTCTGCCAGAACCCTTCAATTGGATATCAAACCGCTTGCCATTAGGCGTCAGTTGTTCGCCCAGCAATAAAGCGCGGCCGTCGCCCAACATTGTAAAATTGCCGAATTGATGTCCGGCATAAGCCTGGGCAAGCGGTAAGCTGCCTGTTGGAACCTGGTTGCCGGCAAGAATGGCAACGCCGTCTTCTTTCGTCAATTCGGCAGGGGCCAGTCCGAGTGTTTCCGCCAATGCTTCATTTAATACAACCAATTTAGGTGAACGCACCGGATTGACCGTGATGGTGCTGTGGAAAATATCTGGGAGGCGTGAATAGCTGTTATCCAACTGCCAACCGGTATGGGTTAATTCTTTTTTATGCATGATCGGATTCTCCTTTTTTCATTAGGATGTACTCTTATTATACCCTCTCTTTCGGGCAATCATGTCACAGCTGTTCGAGTGATTTGCTTGTGATATAATCCAGTTAACAGAAAAATGAGTATTCAAACGGGAGGAGAAAGGACGATGAGTAACCAAAAGGTTTTGTTCGTGCTTTTGGATGAGTTTGCGGATTGGGAAGCAGCTTCCTTGGCGGCTGCGCTGAACGAAGAACCGGAAGGGCAGGGGCAAAGGTTCGATGTCAAGACGGTGTCGTTGACGAAGGACCCGATCAAATCGATCGGCGGCTTTACGGTGCTGCCCGATTATGGCGTGGATGATGTACCTGATGAGTACGCTGGACTGATCCTGATTGGTGGAAATTCCTGGCGAAAAGAAGACGGCAAACGGATCATGGAGCTGGTCGGCAAAGCCATCGAAAAAGAAGCTGTAATCGGAGCGATTTGTGACGCGACGGTATTCCTAGGAAGAAATGGTCTGTTAAATGAAATACCGCATACCAGCAACCATCTTGAAGATTTGAAGGAAACAGCAGGTGATCAGTACAGCAACGAAGCCGGTTACCTCCACCAACAAGTCGTACGGAGTGGGCAAATCATCACAGCCAATGGTTCTGCATTTTTGGAGTTCGGAAAAAAAGTGTTGGAAGCGCTGAATGCCGCACCTCAGGAGGAAATTGACGAGTGGTATGGCTTCTTCAAAAAAGGCTTTCACGAATACATGAAAACCAAACAATAGCCCTACTGAGCAAACCACCTTCCGTTGTGAGACTGCATCCACAATCCAGGGTGGTTTGTTTTTGATGGTGGACTGGAAGAAACTTCGCTAAACTGAGAAGAGAGGTATAGACGGAGTAGTATAGAGAATTTCTAACTACATGAAACTAATCACCTATTAGTGATTGAACTCACCAATTTCTATTAGTTAAACTTAAGAATTTGCTTTTTTAATTTAATAAGAGTGAAGAAACGAAGAAAGCGCTCCAGGCAGACGCTTTCCGCGGACGAAGCGCTGAGCCTCCTCGTCGCAAGCTCCTGCGGGGTCTCATCACTCCGTTCTTCCGCAGGAGTCGCCGCCTTCCCCCCTTTCTTCTAATCGTCTTCGGAAAATTGATCAATAGGATATGGAGCAAACCAGCGGAGACTCCCGCGGGATAGCGACGTGCCGAAATCCACTCGGGCGTATAGCCCGAGTTAGTTCGGCGCAAGCCCGTAGGAAAGCGGAGCTGGTTTGTGGAATATCCATAGCAGAATCATTTCGTTATAAATTATTAGTTCAACTTATATCGGGTATAAAAAAGACGGAATCGATTATTCAATGCAGATTAAAAGATTGGAATGATAAGATGTTCAAAATTATGATTGTGGAAGATGACTTGACGATCGCCGGTATACTGAAAGAAGAGCTGGAAAAATGGAATTACGAAGCTGTTCTGGTCGATGATTTCAGCCGTGTGCTGGAAGAGTTCAAAGCCCGCGCTCCCCAGTTGGTGTTGCTGGATATCCAGCTGCCGTCTTTCAACGGCTATTACTGGTGCCAGGAAATCCGGAAAGTGTCACAGGTGCCGATCATTTTCATTTCTTCACGCAATGAAAATATGGACATCGTCATGGCCATCCAAATGGGGGCTGACGATTTTATTTCCAAGCCTTTCGATTTGACGGTAGCGGTCGCCAAAACGCAGGCGCTTCTCAGACGGACCTACGATTTCAAGGAATCGGATAATTTTCTGAGTTTTAACCAGACCCTCCTGAAGCCAGGTGAATCGAAGCTGTTTACCGGGGGACAGGAAGTGGACTTGACACGAACAGAGCTGAAGATCATGGAGCTCTTGTTCCTGCAAAAAGGAGACTATGTGACGAGGGAAGAAATCATGGTCAAACTGTGGGAAGACGAGTCATTCATCGATGACAATACATTGGCCGTCAATGTGGCGCGGTTGCGGAAAAAACTGGTGAAGGCAGGGCTTGTGGATTTTATCCTGACCAAGAAGAATATCGGCTATGCACTCAATAAGGAGGCAGCCCATGCGTAAAAGTGCAAGAGGCGCTTTGCTCAAGAGCTTTTTGGTGTCGGTCCGGCCGCAGCTGTTTCTATTCATAGGAATGAGTGTCATTTTTGGAGTGGTCTATGCCCTGGGCAGACTTCCGCTGAGTTTATTTTTCTATAGTCTGCAGGTGGCGGCATTTCTGCTGCTGCTGTATTTGATTGTCGATTATTTCAGGTATGCTAAACGCTATAAACTGATCAGTAACCTGGAGCTGGTGAATGCCTCAAGCCTCGAAGAGATTCAAGCGAGTTCCGATTCCTTAGACCGGCTCTACATAGAAAAGATGGAGTCTTTGCTTGGACAGCTGCGTGAATCCGAAAACCTGCATGCTGAACGGCAGACCGATCAGCTGGATTATTTCACATTGTGGCTTCATCAGATCAAGACGCCGATTTCCGCCATCAGCCTCCTGACGCAAAGTTCGCGGGCAAAAGAAGCAAAGCAGATTTCGCAGGAACTGGTGAGGCTCGAGGATTACACACATATGGCGCTCAATTACATCAAGCTGGAAGAACCCGGTGCGGCGATGGAATTATCCCTTGTCGATCTGGATGAGGTCGTCAAAAAAGCGATCAAGAAATATTCCATTCTGTTCATCTACAAAGGTATTCGGCTCGATTACCAGCCACTCGGAATGAACGTGCTGTCTGATAGCCAATGGCTGCAGAATTTGCTCGAGCAGATTTTGTCGAACAGCTTGAAGTACACACCGGAAGGCTCAATCTCCATTTACCGGGATCCGAACAGGGCAGAAACATTGATCATCGAAGACACTGGCATGGGCATCCATTCAGAAGACCTGCCGAAGATATTCAACAAAGGCTATTCCGGTATGAACGGCCGCCTTCACGAGAAATCCACAGGACTGGGTTTGTTTCTCAGCAAAAAGATCTGCCAGCGCCTCGGCCACCGATTGGCGATCGACTCAAAGCCCGGCGAAGGAACCCGCGTCGCCATCGACATGTCGCGTGAAGAGTTACAGGTCTTTGATTAAATAGGTTTTGAGCTGATCATCACGAAAAGCGACCTTTCCCAAGCAATCTTACGAAACCGTAAGATTGCCTTTCTGTTTGTAAGGATAGGTACAGGCAGCCCGCTCGATCCTGCCGTATGATTAAAAGCAAGGAGGGGTTGGCAATGACCTTATTAGAAATCAGGAACTTGAAGAAAGTATATACAGCAAAATTCTCAAATCAGCAGACAGAAGCACTGACAACCGTCAATTTTTCAATAGAGGCAGGCGAATTCGTTTCCATCATGGGGGAATCCGGGTCAGGCAAGACCACGCTGCTGAACATCATTTCCACTTTGGACGATGCGACATCGGGAGAAGTTTTCCTGGATGGCAAACCGCTATCGAAAATCAAGGATAAGGAGATTTCAGCATTCCGCAGAAACACCCTGGGTTTTGTTTTTCAGGATTTCAATCTTTTGGATAACTTTTCGATACGTGACAATATCCTGCTGCCGCTGGTGCTGTCGAAAACTCCGGTTGCAGAAATGGAAGCACGGCTGCTGCCAATTGTGAAGAATCTTGGGATTGAAGCCCACATCGATAAATTCCCTTATGAAGTATCAGGGGGACAGAAGCAGCGGGTTGCTGTAGCACGCGCCTTGATCACTCAGCCCAAAATCATTTTGGCTGATGAACCGACGGGCGCGCTGGATTCAAAAGCTTCACAGAACTTGATGGAAACCCTGACAGGCATCAACGAAACCGGACAGACCATTTTAATGGTGACCCATAGTGCCCGTGCGGCAAGTTTTTCAAACCGTATCCTGTTTATCCGCGATGGAGCGGTTTACCATGAAATCTACCGGGGCGATGCGCCCGCCGATCAGTTCATGGATCGCATTTCGAAGTCCCTGAAGGTCTTGTCCAGCCGGGGTGAGCAGGATGAATAACCGTTTTTTCTCTTCGCTGGCGCTGCGCAACATCAAATCGAACAGACAATTATACATTCCGTATCTATTGTCTTCGAGCACCATCATCATGATGTTTTACTTGATGGCCTCACTTTTGACCAATGAATTCGTACAGGAACGTTCAAGTTCCTTGTCCCCGCTGTTTATGATCGGTACGGTGGTGATCGGAATCTTTTCGATTATCTTCATTCTTTATACAAACAGTTTCCTGATTAAACGCAGAAAAAAGGAAATCGGCCTGTATGGCATTTTAGGGCTGGAGAAAAAGCATATAGCGAAGCTCCTGTTTTTTGAAACACTTTTTACAAGTTTTTTGAGCATTGCGGCAGGGCTGGTTGGAGGGCTGATTTTCGGAAGGCTGTTCTTTATGCTGCTGAATTATTTGGTCAGGTTGCCTGTGGAGATTGCGTATTCGACGTCAGGCTCTATCGTTTTGGCGACAACGGGGTTATTCCTGCTGATTTTCGGCATGACGTTTCTTTATAATGTCAGCCAATTCACTTTTGCCAATCCGATCAAATTGCTGAAAGGCAAGCAGGAAGGCGAAAAGGAACCGAAGGGTTCAATCATCCTGTTTATCTTGTCACTTGGTTTTCTGGCCTGGGGCTATGGGATATCCGTGACGATTCCGGATCCGCTTGAAGCCATGACGAAATTTTTTCTGGCAGTGCTGCTGGTCATCATCGGCACCTATCTATTATTCATCTCAGGATCGATTTTCATCCTGAAATCCTTAAAGCGGAACAAGCAAATCTACTACCGTCCAGGCGCTTTCATCTCCATCTCGGGAATGCTGTACCGCATGAAGCAGAATGCAGTGGGGCTTGCAAATATCTGCATCCTGGCGACCATGGTCATCATTTCAGTTTCAACGACGTTGACAATTTTTATCGGGGCAGAGGAAGCTTTGGAGAACCGCTACCCTTATGAAAATAATATGACCCTTTTTGGTAAAGTCGACGATATTGATGAAATGAATGAACGTTTTTTTGAGCTTCAGGATGAGATTAGGAAAAAAGAGAAATCAATGAATCTGGAAACGACGGAAATCAAGAGCTACCGTTATGAAGTTTTATTCGGTGCTTTAAACGGAAGCGAAATGATTCTTGATGAAAAGCTGTCCGAACCGGATGAAGTCATTCAACTGAATATACTGCCACTGGAGGATTTCAATCAGATGACCGGCAACTCCTATTCTTTGGCAGATGATCAGGCATTGTATTACCATTCAAAAGCTTATGAGGAAAGTGAGCTGACGATTGGTGAGAAGACGTACCGGCTCGCTGAAATCGAAAATGAATTTAGTGAGGACATGGATTTAATCGAATCGATGGCCATTGTAGTGCCAGACATCTCACACCTTGCGGATATCCATGCAAACTTTAACGAGCAGTTTCCGGAAAGGAATTACTTGACTATTGATGCAGTACTCGGTTGGAATACCAAAGGTACAGAGGATCAGAAAAAAGTGTTTGCAGAACAGTTAAATGAAGAATATGGCCTTGGGAGTGGCAGCCAAAACCTTTATGAATCCCGCATCCTCCAACGTGAAGAATGGTATAGCATGAACGGTGGGTTCCTGTTCCTTGGGATATTCCTGGGGCTCTTATTTACCATCGGCACCGTACTGATTACGTATTTCAAACAGGTATCTGAAGGATTTGACGATCGGGAGAAATTCCAGATCATGCAAAAGGTCGGATTGGACAAGGAAATGATCCAGGAATCCACACGTTCCCAGATTGTCTGGATGTTCTTCTTGCCGATTGGCATCGCCACAATCCATGTTATTTTCGCATATCCGATTGTCCGGAAGCTGCTGCTGATTTTCGGTGTGACAAACGAAACTACCTGGCTGTTGTCATTCGTCGGTGTGGTCATCGCATTTGCGGCCATTTACTGGCTGATCTATCGTCTCACCTCGCGCGTTTATTACAGCATCGTTAAATGAATGACATTCAAACAGCCGTCCGGCCAGACAGTCAGTCGCCGGACGGCTTTTACTTATCAGCCAAAAGGCTGAACTTTTATTGCTGCCAAGCAGATGCGTCTCCCTTTTGTTTATTTATCGGTTACGATGATAGTGATGGGAGCGTCAGGCTTGCCGGCGCCTTCTGATGGGTAAAGAGATAGTCAAGGAGGAATTTATATGACCCTTACAACACAAAATATATTTGAACCGTTCACATTCACATCTGGCCTGACTTTGAAAAATCGGGTTCTGATGGCCCCGATGACGACTTCGTCTTCAGACCCGAATGGCGATGTTACAGACGATGAATTGACTTATTACAAGCGCCGTGCCGAAAGCGGACTGGGTGCTGTCATTACAGCCTGTGCACATGTCGAACCGCTTGGTGTCGGATTTTCTGATCCTTTAGGTGCTGACAGCGATGAACGGATCGGCAGCCTGACCCGTTTGGCCTCATCCATTCAAGAAGGCGGCGCCAAAGCGATTCTGCAGCTCTACCATGCAGGCCGCATGTCGAATGAAGAGCTGCTGAAAGGCGGGCAGCCGGTTGCACCGAGTACTGTGCCGGCACCGCGCCCCAATGCAGCAACTCCACGTGAAATGACAGAAGAAGAAATCGAAGCAACGATTGCGGCATTCGGAGAAGCGACGAGACGTGCGATTCAGGCAGGTTTTGATGGCGTCGAAATCCACGGTGCCAATACTTATCTGGTCCAGCAATTCTTCTCGCCGCATTCCAATGTCCGCACTGATAAATGGGGAGGCGACGTCACAGCGCGCATGACGTTCCCGCTTGCGGTCATCCGATCCATACAGGAAGCGGTTGCTGAACATGCCGATAAACCATTTGTGGTCGGCTACCGCATCAGCCCGGAAGAACGTGAGGAACCCGGCATCACGATGGATGATACATTAGAGTTCCTGAGTGCCATCGCTGATCAGGGCATCGATTATATCCATGCATCTGTGGGCAGATTTTTCGGTGGATCGATCCGTGAAGAAGACAATCGGTCGCGCGTGGAAATGATTCAGCAGCATATCGGCGACCGTGTGCCGGTCATCGGAGTCGGCGGACTCCAGACGCTTAAGCAAGTGAAAGAGGCGTTGGAAATCACGCCGCTGGTATCACTCGGACATGCATTGATCATGGATCCGGATTGGCTGGCGAAAGTTAAACAGAGCCGGGACGAAGAAATCTTCCAGGCGATCCACTTGAGCAAAAAAGAACAGTTGGATATTCCAGAGAACCTGTGGAATATGGTGACCAATGCACCGGGCTGGTTCAAGGTAGAGGAATAATCAGGAAATTGCAGAACTTTTCTCTCAAAAAAAGCGTCACCTGAAGTAATTCCAGGTGACGCTTTTTTCATATTTATAAAGAAGATTCTGCAGCTTTTCCGGAAAGCACACGATGTTTTCTGCCCATTACATTGACGATCATCACTCCGGCGATGGCGATGACACCGCCGATGAGCGACAAGGGAGTCGGCAGTTCATGCAGCCACATCCAGGCAACGACAATTGCCACTGCCGGCTCCAGGTAAATCAAGCTCGAGACAGAGCTGGCATTGGCTAGCGACAAGGCGGTTGCCCATGTCACATAGGCAATTGCGGCCGGAAATACACCAACATACAGTGTCGCCAAATGAGCTTCCAAGGTCGCAGACTGCATCGCGCTGACCAGACCAGGAGAAAAGATGAGGAACGGCAAAGTACCGGCCCATGTAAAGTAGGCGGTCAGTTCGATTGCAGAGTAATGTGTCAACAGCGGCTTTTGGAAAACAAAGAAAAGAGCTGAAGCGAATGCAGCGACCAACACCAGCAAAGCACCGTTTGTCAGTGTCAACGAAGCACCTGCCGATCCGAAGGCGATAAAGAGAATGCCGATAAAACCGATGCCAAGACCCATCCAGCCAAGGCCGGTCATGCGTTCCTTCAAGAAAAATGCAGCGATCAGCGCTGTAAAGATCGGACCGGAACCGACGAGCATACCGGCTGTACCAGCAGAAATTGTCTCCATTCCAAAGGTGACGAAGATATGGTAGACACTGATGCCGATCCATCCCAGTATCAGGATCCGGGGAATGTCGCCTTTACGGGGCATGCGGAATTTCGTTCCCGGCCAAAGTGCATATATCAGGAACAAAGCCGAAGCTATCAGGAAGCGGACCAGTACGTTTTGCCCCGCATCATAGCCGCCCTGCAGCCCGACCCGAATGGCTGCGAAGGAAGACCCCCATATTAAAACAGAAAATAACGCGAGTGAAAAAGCTTTTGCGTTCAAGTGATCTCCTCCATTAACCATTGAGCGAAACAATGGCTATCCTATCCATGCTAATAAAACAGACAGGAATTAGTATATTCTTTTTTGGAGGAAATGTCTCTCAGAAGAAGCGCTATTTAGCTGGAACCCGAGCCGATGTTTCAGACAATCTTCCGCCCGCTTCGGCCGAGCGCATAATAGATTCCGTGCTGCAGGCTCTGCAAGGATTCAAAAGTCTTCAGACTATTTTGGGATTGCGCAATGATGATTGCTAGTTCAGGTGAAATGCCGACAAGGATGACTTCTGTTCCAAGAAGCCTGGCGGAAGCGCCCAGCTTATCGATCAAGGAAGCGGTATGTTCGGTAATGTGCTGGTTCAACCCGGTCAGATCAATCAGCAGGTAATTGGCTTTATGTTTTGGCAATTCGCTCAAGGTTTTAAAAATCAAATCCTCTGTCCGCTGTTCATCATAGCTTCCGATCATCGGTACCACGATAATGCCTTCGAGTACCGGGATGATTGGTGAGGAAAGTTCCTTTACTAAACTCTGCAGAGATTTTGTGTGTTCATCGACCAAAGCTTCCAACTTACGGATTTGGTCGCCTTCCTGCTTTCGGGACAGTTCATGGATATTTTGCTGGACCGTCACGTCGGAAGGGAAATACTCGACGATGCTGTAAGGAGTATCGTCTTTTTGATACTGGATGATTTTATACCAGAAATTGATGCCGAACAAACCCGTCAATACCCCTGCATAATGTGAAGGGACGAAGATGCCTTCTGTGTCCTTGTTTTTCAGCAGGTTCATTTTATATTCCCAGTCATTCTGTATATGCAGCGTAAAGGTGTTTTTTTCTGCATCCATTTTGATGATTTCAACTTTTCCCCATCCGGCAGGAGCGTATGTATTGGAGATCCACTCAACAACATTTGATGTATCAATCTGCTTCATGTCTTTGAAGCCTTCACCTACGATAACCCCTTGGCGAAATCCGGTGGTTTCCAACACAAGTTGCGTCGCTTCTATACCTGAAATATCTTTGATCGTGTCAAAGAAGGTTTCCATGGCGGTCGTCCAAAAAAGGACAACATCTCCACCTTCAAAAAGAGCTTCCCCTGTTTCCAAATCCCACTTGAGTTCTATTCCGCCAACATTAACGCTTTTTTTACTCATGCTAAAAATTCCTCCATTGATGAAAAGTGATGTAACGTGTGAAATTCATACTTGTCCCTTAAGTATTCCCTTAGGAATAAACAATATGTCTTGATGTGAATCTTTTTTGTTCAGCGGGATTCACAGGCAATTATCCGTAAACAAACCGTTGGTATTAGTTGGATCTTTGCTGTAAAGGAGATTCGAAGGGGTAAATGACAGCCGTCAAGCTTTCCGACACTTCCCAAAGCTGTCGGGAGATATTCTGGTCTATCGCATTGGCGTGTGGAGTGCCAAGTGCCGGAAAGCCTCTTCGCTGGAACTGGCCGAGAGGCCCGATATATTCGCCGCCTGTCAAATCCGGTTCGGTCGCAGCGTATAATGTCGACAACGCACCCATATCGGGCGGCTGAAGGAAAAGGTTGGCAATGCGTTTAAATGCGGCCGGAATTTCCCACTTGCCCAGTTTGAATATATTGGTGGCAGAAACGCCGGGATGACAGGCGATGCTGATAGTCTCAAGGCCATGCTCTTTCAACCGCTTGTCCAGTTCCAACGCAAAGAAGAGATTGGCAAGCTTGCTTTGATTATAGAATTTCTTCGCCTGATAACCCTTTGACCCATCGAGATTAGTGAAGTCGATGGAACCGCGGCTATGTGCCCGGCTGCTGATGGTCACGACCCGTGAATTCGGCGTATTTGCCAATACAGGCAGAAGCAGGCCGGTCAATGCAAAATGGCCAAGATGATTACTGCCGAACTGCAATTCAAAACCATCTTTCGTTTTAGAATAGGGCGGTGCCATGAGGCCGGCATTATTAATGAGGATGTCGAGCTTATCATAGGAATTTTTGAATCTTTCCGCGAAGGCTCTAATACTCTCAAGATCCGCCAAATCCAGTTGTATGATGCTAATCTGAGACGAGGGACAGAGGTTGAGCAATGCGGCACGTGCCGCTTCGCCTTTTTCCATATTGCGCACAGCCAGGATGATGTTTGTGTCCATCTGCAGCAAACCCTTTGCTGTTTCAAAGCCGATGCCGCTGTTGCCGCCCGTGATGATGGCTTTTTTTCCTGTAAGCAAAAAATCACTCCCTTCATTTCCATTATGCCAGTCTGTCTGGAATCTCTAAGGATTATTTTATCGTTTCTTTGGCTCGATTGGAATTTTGACAGATGAAAAGCGGACTTTTCATCAATTGCTTGATGGAAAGTCCGCTTTCTATTTTAATGGTGTTTTTTCCACTCGCCGTAAGTCACTTTGACGTCAATGACTTTTTTAGTTGTGGAAGTTTTGACATTTTCTTTGGAAACCTGTTTTTTAGTCGTCACTTTCACTTCCGGCTTGCCGTATTTTTTCTCAGTATGCACCTTGGTCTCATCACTGATCACTTTGCCATTGCTGCCGGGCGCTCCTCTGTGTTTGAGTGTATTGACAGTGGTTTTGATGATTTTGACAGGAGTGGTGATTGTTTTGATTTTTGTCGTTTTTGTCACTTCGTCCCATGTGGTGACTTTAATGACCTTATAAGTGGTTTCGGTTTTGACATCCCGATACAATTTATGATTTTTTGGATGTTTTTCTTTG
This sequence comes from uncultured Planococcus sp., assembly GCF_947501725.1. NCBI lineage: Bacteria > Bacillati > Bacillota > Bacilli > Caryophanales > Caryophanaceae > Planococcus > uncultured Planococcus sp. The sequence goes on from NZ_CANMXD010000002.1 coordinate 351,342, forward strand.
GTCACTACCACATCGACTTTTTCAAAAACATCTTTCTTGGATTTCTTGACTGTTGAAGTATTGGTGGATTTTTTTACCTCTACCTCTTTATCATGGCTCACATCAACTGTTGTCGTTATGATGGTCGTGACGCCTTTTTCAAACGTAACCGTTTTCGTTACATGGCTGTCGTCTTTGCCGCCGGCCAATGAGCTGGAGGCAAAACCGAATACGAGTACAGCAGCAAATAAGATCATAAACAGCTTCTTCATCTTCTTTTTCTCCTTTTGATTGATAGATTTGTGTACGTCCCAGCAATTTCAAAAACAGCACAGACAAATCCAACAAAGCTATAAATGAACTTTTTTATGCGGCCGCATGAAATTTCAGCTCATTATTTATGATTAAATTATATTACTAATAACAAAAAAATACCACAAAATTTCGACAGTTTTTAAAATTTTTTATTCACTTTAAAATATGTCCGGGATGGCTTGTTGCTTTATTATCCATCAGCGGCAAATGGCGTTAGAATGGAGAAAAGGAGGCGTTGGAGGATTCATGGAAATAGCGATTAAAGAATTGACCAAAACATTCAAGGATCGGGTTGCCGTAGATCATCTATCGCTGACAATCGGACAAGGGGAGTTTTTTGCGCTCTTGGGTGAAAACGGAGCGGGAAAAACTACTACCATCAAATTACTTAGTTGTCTGATGGAGCCAACGAGTGGAGATGCCATCATGCTGGGCGACAGCATTGCCGAAAATCCTCAGGCGGTGAAAAAGAAGTTGAATATCTCGCCGCAGGAAACGGCAGTGGCGCGCAACCTTTCCGTTAAAGAAAACCTCGAGTTCATTGCCAGGATCTATGGCAGCGATAAAAAGGAAGCAGAACAGAAAGCGGAACAGCTGATGGATAAGTTTGGTCTGAAGGATCGGGCCAAAAGCAAAGGAAGGACGTTGTCAGGCGGATTGGAGCGCCGCTTAAGCATTGCGATGGCAATGATTTCAGAGCCGGAAATCATTTTTCTGGACGAGCCGACAGTCGGGCTGGATGTCCGTGCACGATTGGATTTGTGGCAGATTCTGCTGGATTTGAAAGGACAGATCACCATAATTCTGACGACGCATTATTTGGAGGAAGTGGAGGCGCTGGCAGACCGCATCGGCATTATGCATAAAGGTAGGTTGCGTGCTCTCGGTACGTTGGAAGAATTACGGAACCAGACCGGACAAGCCAAACTCCAGGATGTCTTTCTTCAGCTGACGGCAGAGGAGGGGACCGGATGAGGGCTCTGACATTCGCACAGCGCAACCGTAAAGAGATTTTACGGGATCCGATGACATTGTTATTCGGCATGATTCTGCCGCTGTTGATGCTGTGGCTGTTTTCGATGATGGCTGAGAATATGCCTTTTGATCTCTTTACGCTGCGGAAGCTTGCTCCTGCAATCATCGTGTTCAGTTTTTCGTTCATTACGCTGTTTACTGGCATGCTGATTGGCCGTGATAAAAGCAGTTCCTTTTTGATGAGGATTTTTTCTTCTCCGATGACTGCAATCGATTATCTGATCGGCTACGCGCTGCCGCTGCTGCCGGTGGCGTTCATCCAGATGGCTGCGTGTTATGGAATGGCATTGCTGCTCGGCCTGCCGATTACATATGATGCAATTCCGGCATTCGGCGTACTGGCGATCATCTCACTTCTCTATATCGCATTCGGCCTGTTCTTCGGAACCTTTTTCACGGACCGGCAAGTGGGGGCTATGTTTGCGATTTTCGTCAATATCACCACTTGGCTGAGCGGAACCTGGTTCGAACTCGATATGATTGGCGGCATTTTTGAGACAGTTGCTTATCTGCTGCCGTTTGCTCATGCTGTGGACGCTTCAAGAGCCGCTTTTGCGGGAGACTACAGCGCGGTTTTCACACCGATGGGATGGGTAATCGCCTATACAGCGGTTATCTTCGGGATTGCAGTATGGGGATTCCGGAAGAGGATGCGCGGTTAAAGCTTTACTTTACAATAAACGTTAAAAGATAAGGGGGGATGGAAAAATGGGTTATATAGAAGAGCTGAGGACAATTGTCGGCCATCGCCCGCTTATACTTGTCGGGGCGGTAGTGGTGATTGTCGGTGAAGATGGCCGCTTGCTGCTTGAAGAGCGGAAATTCCCAAAGGATTTGTGGGGACTTCCGGGCGGATTGATGGAGCTTGGGGAATCTACAGAAGATACAGCAAAACGCGAAGTCATGGAAGAGACAGGGTTGGCGATCGAGGAACTTAACCTGATCAATGTCTACTCTGGACCCAAACATTTTGTGGTGGCCGAAAACGGTGATGAATTTTATGTGGTGACGCTCGCTTATTATTCCACAGAATACAGCGGTGAACTGACCGTCGATAAAAAAGAATCGTTGAGCTTCAAGTTCTTTTCTCCAGACGATCTGCCGGAAAAGATGGTTGGAAGCCATCGTACAGTAGTTGAGGAGTTTCTCGACAAGCATTATTCAAGTGTGTTGCCGGAGTAACGGTACTGTGGTGAATAGGAAAAGCCGCTTTCATGGATGAACATGAAAGCGGCTTTCTTATTGGGCTGGGGCGTTGGTGAAATCAAATTTTACGCCGGTCAATTGTTCTGATACTTCCCAAAGCTTTCTGGATACTTCTTCATCACCCGCAGAAGCATGAGGCGTGTCTAGAGTCGGATAGCCTTTGCGCTGGCCTTTGCCGTCCGGGCCGATGTATTCGCCGCCTGTCAATTGCGGATCTGTTGCCGCATAGATGGTCGGCAAAGCACCCATATCAGGTGGCTGCAGGAAATTGTGCATCACTGTCTTAAGTAACCTGGGAGCATCCCGTTTACCGAACTTAAAGAGATTGGTCGCGGAAATCCCAGGGTGGCAGGCAAGGCTCAGTGACTGAAGTCCGTACTGCTTAAAACGCTTGTCCAATTCCTGGGCAAACAGCAGGTTGGCCAGTTTGCTTTGGCTATAGAACTTCATCGGCTTGTAGCCTTTTGTGCCATCCAGGTTATCAAAATCGATGGTTGCTCCTTTATGGGCCAGGCTGCTGAGGGACACGACACGTGAACCGCGTGTTTTTTTCAGCAGGGGCAGCAGATGGCCGGTCAATGCAAAATGGCCGAGGTGATTGCTGCCGAACTGCAGTTCAAATCCATCCTTGGTTTTTGAATAAGGCGGGGTCATGACACCGGCATTGTTGATCAGCAGGTCGAGTGAATCGTACTGGTTCTTATAGCTATCGGCGAATGCCTGAACGCTTGAAAGATCCGACAAATCCAGTTTCATCACATTTATCGAGGCATCATTATTAGTATTGAGTATTAACTCACGGGCTGCCTCGCCTTTTGCTGTATCGCGTACGGCCATGATGATCTGTGCACCGCGGTCGGCGAACACTTTAGCAGCTTCCAGGCCGATTCCACTGTTGGCTCCAGTAATGATGGCTATCTTTCCAGTTAGTTGGTCCAAAAAATCAGCTCCTGAGTTATTTACTTTTCTTCTAGTAAAAATACCACGATGCCGCGGGTCTAACAAATTATAGGATCCACATAATTGGTTTTTTTACATAATCTTTGAAAAGGAAGGGTAAAGAGATATTATCTGCAATAGGTGGGAGCGAGAGAGATGGAGAAAAATGAAAAAATGGCTGGTCTGGCATTTTTGCTATTGCTAGGCGGGCTGGGCATTGCGGCACTTTTTATTGTGTTGTTTGCAGAATTGGCAGAAGAAGTGATGGAAAAGGAATTCGGTCTGTTTGACCGCTTCATCATCAGCTTGCTTGAAGCAGGAGCTGGAGAGACGATGGATACGGTGATGTTCATATTCACCGAGATGGGTTCAGTCTGGTTTTTAACAGGCTTATCGATTATTGTTCTGGCAGTATTAGGAGTTAAAATGAAAGACAAATGGGGAATTCTTTTTTTCATTATTGCAGTGGGAGGAGGTTCGCTCTTAACGTTGCTGCTGAAGCATCTGTACTTAAGGGAACGTCCGAGCATCAATGCTGAAATTGATGCAATCGGCTACAGTTTTCCGAGCGGCCATTCGATGGGCTCATTGATTTTCTATGGTTTTGTGATTTATCTTGTTATCCGGACGCATCAGCGGGCATGGGTTCAAGGGCTGACTTTCACTGTTCTGAGCATCCTCATCTTTTTGATCGGCAGCAGCCGGATCTACTTGGGAGCCCATTTTCCAAGCGACGTTCTTGCCGGTTATATTGCAGGCTCCATCTGGCTGATTTTAAGCCTGATTGCATTGGAATGGATTCAATGGCATAGCAGAAGTCCCGTGCCGCCAGTCCGTGCACTCCGGAAGTTACTTGGGCCGTTGTATAGAACAGTGCGGACAAGAATACCTTTTTTCAATAAGTAAGGCGCACAGTTCCTTGACTGAGTTTTAGCGGAAGCTATTGTCAAAGCATGAAACTAATCGGATATAAAGGAGAATGATGATGGATTACAAGAAAATTACGGTTGCAGGCAGTGGGGTATTAGGAAGCCAGATTGCCTACCAGACAGCATATAAAGGATTTGATGTAACGATATATGATATCAACGATGAAGCGATTGAGAGCTCGAAAAAACGGTTGGCCAAATTGAAGAAAAACTACCACAATGACTTTGGCCTGAGCGAATCGGAAGTGGATGCTGCGTATAGCCGTCTGTCCTTCCATACCAATCTGGCCGAAGCAGTTGCCGATGCAGATTTGGTGATTGAAGCGATTCCTGAAGTAGCGGAACTTAAAACGGCTTTCTATACGGACTTGGGCAAAGCGGCTCCTGAAAAAACAGTCTTTGCGACTAATTCATCGACGCTGCTGCCAAGCCAGTTTGCAGAAGCGACAGGACGTCCGGAAAAATTCCTGGCCCTGCATTTTGCCAATACAATCCGTATCAACAATACCGCTGAAATTATGAAGCATCCAGGAACAGCTGACAATGTTTTTGAGGACATGATTAAATTTGCCGAAGCGATCGGTATGGTGCCATTGCCTCTACATAAGGAGCAGCCGGGCTATATCTTAAATTCACTGTTGGTGCCTTTCCTGGAAGCGGCTGAACTGCTGCTGGTTAAAGAGGTCGCGGACGTTGAGACAGTCGACAAGACCTGGATGATCGCAACAGGTGCACCGCTTGGCCCATTTGCTATTCTGGATGTGGTCGGCATCAATACAGCCCACAATATTGTCCAGGCGAAAGCGGCAGCCACCGGCAATTCACAGTTCGTGGAATTGGCCCATATGCTGAAATCGGAATACCTGGATAAAGGGAAGCGTGGGAGAGAAACCGGTGAAGGCTTCTACAGCTATCCGAACCCTTCTTTCATGAAAGAAGATTTTCTGAAAAATTGACCTGAAACACGCCCAGCCAACAAATGGTTGGGTGTTTTTTTGTCATGTTAAGAAATTCAAAAAACTGGGTATTCATTATTATCAAAATGAAAAGAAGGGGTTTTATGAATCGGGTATTTGGCATTTTAGTGGCAGTCGGTGTGCCTTTGACGGTAATCGGTTCTTTTATGGATTGGCCGAGCATTGCTATGTTCTTCATTTGTTCAGTAAGTGTAATCGCATTATCCAGTTTTATGGGGAGAGCGACAGAAAGTCTGGCAATTGTCAGCGGTCCGCGCATCGGTGGGCTGCTCAATGCCACCTTCGGGAACGCGGTGGAATTGATCATCTCCATCTTTGCTCTGCAGGCAGGGCTGATTGGGGTGGTATTGGCTTCCTTGACCGGTTCGGTATTGGGGAATTTGCTTCTGGTTGGAGGATTGTCGTTTTTCCTCGGCGGCATCAAATTCAAGCGGCAAATGTTCAATGTCCATGACGCCACCCATAATTCAGGCTTGTTGATTTTTGCGGTTGTCGTGGCGTTTGTGATTCCAGAAATCTTTTCGATGACCATGAATGAAACGGAGACCATCCAATTGAGTGTCGGCATCTCGATTATCCTGATTCTTTTGTATTTGGCAGGACTGTTCTTCAAGCTGGTTACACATCGGGGCGTCTATAGCCATGCAGACGCAGTGCAGGATACCGAACATGAGGAGCCGGAATGGCCGAAGAAGAAAGCGCTCATCATTCTGCTTCTTGCCACATTAATCGTGGCATATGTCTCTGAAAATCTGGTCCATACCTTTGAAGAAGTCGGGGAGCAGTTCGGCTGGTCAGAATTGTTCATCGGAGTCATTATCGTTGCAATCGTGGGGAATGCCGCTGAGCATGCTTCGGCACTTATCATGGCGATGAAAAACAAGATGGATGTAGCAGTTGAAATCGCCATCGGGTCGACTCTGCAGATCGCTATGTTCGTTGCGCCCATCCTGGTGCTGATTTCGCTTTTCATGCCGCAGCAGATGCCGCTGGTCTTCACGATTTCTGAACTGGTGGCGATGATTACGGCTGTGTTCCTGGCAATCAATGTTATGAATGACGGCGAGTCGAACTGGTTTGAGGGTCTGACCTTGCTCGCAGCCTACCTCATTATGGGAATAGGATTTTATTTATTGTAATGGGTTTGATTGCCTGAAATGAATCCTTATAAAAAAAGTGTTTTCTTGCGCCAAAAGGCGAAGGGAAACACGTTTTGTTATTTTATCGTTTCGAAACTTTCTTTGATTTCGGCATTGCTGAAATGGCCAGTCTGACTTTTTACGAGTGTTCCATCTGTCCCGATATAGACGGAAGTCGGATAGCCGATGATGCCGTATTCTTCGAAGAAAGTGCCGCCTTCATCCAATAGTACGGATATGTTTTCAGCATTCGGAAACCCTTCGAACCATTTTGTGAATGATTCGGTGTTTTTTTCAGCATTGGAACCGGGGGACACAATGGTCAAAACTGCAAAGTCCGTTTCTTCACCAGCTAATGTATTCAACTCTTCCATTCCTGACAAGCATATTGAACACCAGGAAGCCCAAAACTTCACATAGACTTTTTGGCCGGCATAATCCGCAAGATTCTGCTCATTGCCTTCCAGGTCCATCAACTCAAAGGCAGGAGCAGGTTCACCAGCGTTCAGCTGTCCGGCTGCAGCGCCGTTTTCCTGTGAATTGCCGGAACAGGCACTCAAAGCGACGAGAAGGACGAGGAGCAGTATATTTTTTGTCAGCGCTCTCATGGCCATCATCCTTTCCTTAAAAAGTGTGCTCAACTCTTAATAACTCCATCATATAGTGGGAATCTGAGAAAAGACATTGAAGCACCTCGGTTTTCCGCAAAAAACCATCTCCGTTTTTACGCGGAGATGGTTTTTTGTCACTTTTTGTTTTTATTGATTTGCTGCAGCGCATTTTTCTGGATGATCGCATCTGATATGCGGAGCTGATCGGCAGCCTTTTCAATACGTTCGCTGCATTGGTCGAGTTCAACTTCTGCGCCTGAAGCGGTATCATAACAAGTCCCGCTTCCACCGGGAGCAGTCAAATCAGGTTGGAAATAAAACTCCTCGTAACGGAAAGCCCCATTACGGAAAACGGTCAGGTTGCTGTCTTCATCGAGCAGGGATTGACCAAGCATATAGGGTGGGTTGATGTCCAACAGATCGAGAATGGTCGGAGCGATATCAATTTGGCCTCCCGGATTGTTGACGATGCTGCCTTCTTCCATCTTCGGTTCTTTAATGAAAAGTGGTACCTGCTGATCGAGTTCAACTAACTCGACTTCGGTTTCAGCACCCAATTCCTGTGCCATTTCGCTGTCAGGCTGTGTCAATCCGCTATCATGGTCGCCATAAAAGATGATAAGGGAATCATCCCACATATCCTTCTGTTTCAGCTCTTCAATCATTACGCCGACAGCCCCATCCACATAATGAATGTTTTCGTAATAGCCTTTCAACAGAGGATCTTCATAACCAGTCAAATCCAGCTGCTCCAGCTCTTCGGGGATTTCATAAGGCGTATGGCTTGAAAGTGCAACCAGAAAAGCGAAATAAGGCTCTTTCAGCTGCTCAGTGAGCTCAATGGAAGTGGTGAAGAAATCTTCATCATTCAAAGCCATGCCAATGTCCTGATTGTCCGGGAAATCTGTTTCACTGAAGAAATGATTAAAGCCTATATTTTTGTAGAAATCATCGCGATTCCAGAAATCCTTTTCGAAAGCATGCATGGCTGCCGTGTCGTAGCCAACGTTTTTCAGCAGTTCCGGCAAGGCTTCAAATTCATTTTCGGCATATTGTGTATATACTGAACCGGATTTCAAAGGATGCAGGGAAGTCAGTGTGATAAACTCGGCATCAGAGGTCCGGCCTTCATGTGTTTGATGATAGAACGACGGGAAAAAAATCGACTCTACTTTCAATGCATTTAAATGGGGGGTTAGCTCCTGCCCATTGACCTGCTGGCCAATGACAGAGGTTTGGAAAGACTCTAATTGAACGACAATGATATTGGGCTTTTCCGAGTCGGAAACAGCTGATGGCGTTTCAGGATTCAACTCCAGGATCCGTGATTCTTCTTCTGCTGTCAGGCTGTCGTTTTTAAAGAGAGCACCTACACCCTGGATAAAATCCAAGCCGTGATAGCCCCAAAATCCAAGCTGGTAGTATTCACGCATATTTGAAATCGGCTCATCGACCAGCCACTGTTCTTCATTTGCATAGCTGGTTGCGATGGGAATGATAACCAATGCCAGACCAAGGACAAAACCTGATCCGGCCATAATTCTTTTTTCCTTTTGGTTTATCGACTCGAGATTCTTACGAGTGGCAAAGAGGATGAGGGAAAAAATCAGCAGATCTGCGAAAAAGAAAAAGTCTTTCGCTTCGATCAAGGTCATGAATCCACCACCCACGTCACTCATCTGGGTAATGTCTGAAAGCAGAGCTATGGACAGTAAGTCATTAAAGTAGCGGTAATACCAAAGATCTGAAATAAGCAGGGTACTATGCAAAAACAGCAAGGACAATAAAATCCATCGGCGTTTCTTATAACTCAGCAATAAGGTCCAGCTCGACAAGACGACGATGGAAGCAAGGTTAAGGATAAAGAAACTGGCCTGAAATTCAGTGCCAGCATACATGCTGAACAGAAATATTTTGAAAATCGATAATAACAGGTAGACCCAATACTCCAGAAACTTCATGGCGCACCTCCAAACAAGTCATGGCGCTTTGCGGATCAATATAAATGAAGCACTTGTCAGTGAACCATTTTTTCTTGGTGCAAAACGTAGTTGTTCTTTTAAATACCACTTATTGGACAACAGGAAACCTGCGGTCATGTCTGTATTGTGTCAATTTGGGTTGTGAGATCAGGAGTTTGAATTTGTTCGGGGGTTGGGTATTTAAGGGAGAAAAGAGGCTGGCAGTAAAAGATCCGGAATTCCAAAGGGAGATAACCCTATAAAGGAGTGTTGAGTGTGGAAAAGTTCAATAAGACCCCAGGCAAAACGACATCAGCCAAAGTGGAATGCAAATACCCGGTATTGCCTGTGGGTCAAAATTTCCTTGTGGATTTTGGCAGTCAACAGGCACTTCATGGCAAATGGCAAGTCGTGGAAAACACGGAAGCTCCATTTTATCTATGCAGCCGAGTGTTTGATAATGGGGAATTGTCCAGAAGAAAATCAGCTGATCACCGCCGCAAGTTTTTCGAAGCTGAAATTTATCGCGCGTTGGATGAGAAGTCCTGAAGAAAGCCAATAAGATAGCAGAGCGGCTGCCCCTTTGTCAGAGGCGGCTATTTTTATTGTCTGCTGTTTTATTCTCAATAAGAGTGGAGAAACGAAGAAAGCGCTCCAGGCGGATGCTTTCCGCGGACGAAGCTAGCGCAGCGATGCAGGAGCATATCTCTGCCCTTCGCCGCCTTGCGCTCTTTCTTCTAATCATCTTCACTAACTGATCAACAGGATATGGAGCAAACCAGCGGAGACTCCCGCGGGCAAGCGAAGTGTCGAAATCCACTCGGGCGTTTAGCCCGAGTTAGTTCGGCGCAAGCCCGTAGGAAAGATACGGCCGAAAGGAATTCGGATCGTATCTTTGCGACGAAGCTAGCGCAGCGATGCAGGAGCACCGGGTTTTTAGGAGTTGGTTTGTGGAATATCCGTAATTGAAAAGTTTCCAATTATAGATCATTAGTTCAACTTATATAGATAGATTATTTTAAATTTTGCTGTAATATATAAGTAATACATAAAAGTAAGGGGTTACATAGGATGAAAACAAAACAACGAGAGATCGAAATACCTTTTTTATTGGCACTGATTCCACTGGTTACGATGATTGCCTCAATGGCGATCACGATTATCGTATTTGAAGGCAGCCCGCACGTACCACTGGCTTTAGGTGCTATAGTGGCTGGGTTTATCGCCTGGCGACTCGGCTATAAATGGGAAACAATCGAAGAAGGGGCCTATAAAGGAATCCGCTTGGCTCTTCCCGCTGTTCTGATCATCATTGTGGTCGGCATGATTATTGCTTCATGGATTGGCGGCGGCATTATAGCGACCATGATTTACTATGGCCTGCAGATCATTACGCCGTCACTATTTTTGATGACAATCTGCCTCATTTGCGGAATCGTTGCACTCGCAATCGGCAGTTCCTGGTCGACGATGGGAACAATCGGGGTAGCGGGCATGGGAATCGGCATGAGTATGGGAATCCCTGCTGCAATGGTAGCAGGTGCGGTGATATCTGGTTCTTATTTTGGTGATAAGATGTCTCCGTTATCCGATACTACCAACCTCGCGGCAGGTGTTACCGACACAAATCTATTTGAACACATCAGACATATGTTATATACAACTGTTCCAGGCCTGGTCATTGCTTTGATTGTCTACTTTTTCCTTGGCCGTCAATTTGGCGGATCGGCAATTGATGAAGGGAATATCCAAAGCATTTTAGCCGCATTAGATAGTAATTTTGTTATTTCGCCTTGGCTGTTGCTTGTACCTGCTGCCATCGTTGTATTGGTGGCAATGAAAGTGCCGGCTTTGCCCGCCCTGGTAATCGGGGTGTTCCTCGGCTTTATCTGCCAGATTTTTGTTCAAGGCGGCAATGTAGGGGATGCAGTCAATACGCTCCATGATGGTTTTGCAATTGTCTCCAATAATGAAATGGTCGATGAATTGTTTAACCGGGGTGGCATCGCTTCCATGATGTTCACGGTCTCGCTGACTATTTTTGCGATGGTGTTCGGAGGCGTACTGGAACATACCGGCATGCTGAAAGCCATCGTCAAACAAATTTTGAAAGTGGCGAAATCAGCCGGCAGCTTGATTGCCGCTACAATCGTCTCGGCGTTCTTCACAAACGCTACAGCTTCAGAGCAATACATATCCATCCTGCTTCCAGGAAGAATGTACGCCACGGCCTATCAGGAGAAAGGCTTGCATTCCAAAAACCTGTCACGTGCGCTTGAAGATGGAGGAACTCTGACTTCCCCTTTCATTCCATGGAATACCTGCGGTGTCTTCATACTGGCAACTTTAGCAGTCCATCCGTTTGCATACGCTCCTTATGCGGTGCTCAATTACGCAGTTCCGATCATCGGAATCATCATGGCATTGGTTGGCTACAAGATTCAATTTTTGACAGAAGATGAAATGGAGCAATTGAAAGTGAAGCAGCTGAGAATCGATCGTGAAAATGAATTGACGGAAGGCGTTTAAATTCTATACGCATTATGGATAAAATGAAAAGCGAGCCTCCTCTTGTGCATTTCAAAAGAGGGGCTCGCTTTTTGGTTTTGGAATTAACCAGAGAAGGCAGGGAGCTGCTTTCGATTATGGCGGTCAATACCATACAACAGCCAGGGAGAGGGCAGCTCAAAAGGGTGCCGGCCTGGTAATGTGTTGACTTGGTCAGGGCTTAAGTCGATCCAAAGCAGGGCTTGGTTATTTACTTTTTTGCTCAATTGATTTTGCGCCATTGAGATGGTTTCCCAGAAACCCGGCTGCTCCATGATGTCGTCCCATGGATAAATCGCATGCAGGTAATATTCCCGTTTATAGTCTTTTTTGGCGATCAGCACCCGGTCCTTACGTGGATTTTCAAAGAAAGACCACTGTGCGAGCTCGGCATCATCGAACAATGCCTCAGAAGCTGGGAATGTGTAATAACATTCGTAAGGAAAGACAGCTCCAGTTTGGATATACAAACGGTCGATCCATGCCTGCTTGTAAGGAATCTCCATGATTTCCTGCCAGACGGGGCTGCCAGCTCCAAGCGAAGAAATATCAGATGAAATAGCACTGTAAAGTTTGGATACTTCTGCAAGTCCCAGTTTATCCATAACGCGCCGAGCAGATAGATTCTTTTGCTGTGTATTTGCACCAATCCATTGAATGGTGGAAAGCTCAAAGGCTTGTTCCATAATATGGGCCATCAATTGCGTCGACAAATTTTTTCCGCGATAACGAAGATCGCTGCGCATTCTGCCGAGCATAATGTATTGCTTGGCAAAAATCGTATATCCTCCGATGCTTGCCAGTCGGCCATCCATGAAAAGGCCGTATAAACGGCTGGAGCCGGAGGAAATCCGCTTATATACCCGAAGAATGTAGTCATCCTCTATGCCGGTGTCCATTTCTTCCAAATGATGAAGGTCTTCCAGAGTTAGCTGACGAATAATTTTTTCCATAACTGGACACTCCTTGTTGATGATTAACTGACTACTTGTATTATATACAGGAAATGCATCGATTTGCATGCCTGCTCTATCCCGATCTTAAGCGCAGCTTATTGCTTAGGCAGTCAGATTCAGAAAATGTTTAGTGTGTAAAAGCAAGGGGGAAAGAGGAAGCATACTCTAAAGGAGGCTGCGGCATGACTATTTTTTCAACTGAAGCATTAGCTCATAAGCATGTATTGATTACTGGAGCCACTGGCGGCATCGGTATAGAGACAGCAAAGTTACTTGCTGGGATGGGTGCACGGATTACCATCACCGGACGCAATAAAGAAAAGTTGGAGAAATTGAAAGTAGATCTGCTTGAACAGATGCCAGAAGATAGACTCTGTATGCAGGAAGCCGATCTGACGAAATCCGAAGATCGAACGCGTCTTATTAAGCGGGCTGAAAATAAATTGGGCTTTATTAACGGGTTGGTGAATTCAGCCGGTATTTCAGGAGGGAAGCTGGTCGAGGAGCTAGATGAACCGTTCATCGAAGAGATGATGAACTTGAATTTTACGTCGGCCTTCCTGTTGACGCAGGAATTATACCGCAAAATGCTGGAGAAAAAAGAAGGAGACATCGTCAATCTGGCTTCTTTGTCAGGGTTGCGTGGAACCTACGGCAACACGGCTTACTCGGCCAGCAAGTTTGCTGTTGTCGGTTGGACCCAATCGATGGCGGTTGAGGCAATTGAACACGGCATACGTGTCAATGCTGTCTGCCCGGGCTATGTAGACACCGAAATGGCAAGAACCAGCTTGCGCAGAAAAGCGCAGAGAAACCAAACCAGTTTTGAAGAAGAGCTTGCAAATGCAGAAAAAGAAATTCCTTCAGGACGTTTGTCTACGGCTTCTGAAGTGGCGAATACCATTGCTTTTCTACTGACGGAAGCTGCCGGGAACATTGTTGGGGAATCGCTTAAGGTTTCAGGAGGCAGTGTTATGAGATAAAGCGCCATTTTGTCTGCTTGGCGGGGAAAGGGGCTTTGTATTATCCTTTAGCCTATTTGTTGTGTATAATAGATAGAGTGAAAAAGACGATTTGACTATTTTTAACTTGCCGGATAAAAGGGGAACGACCATTTGGAAAAAGAGATTACAGCTATTCAAGATATTTTACAGACTTCTGAAGGGGCCCATGTTTTTTATTATGTAGAGGAGCTCGAGCGTTATATCGGTAATGCAGTCTCTTATATTATTGAAGGCATCGAGAAAGGGGATCAAATCCTCTTCGTTGAGAGCGAGCGCCTTTATCCAAAGATCTTAAAGCGTGTAGAAGAACTTGTTACCCAAGAACAGCTGAAGAACATTCATTACATCAATAATTTCACGTTTTACTGGCGGAACGGAAATTTCCATCCGCCGACAATCCTGGCCTATTTCTCTGATTTGATCAGTCCATTCATGGAAGAGGAACAGAGCTTCCGCACATGGGGACATATTGAATGGCGGGACGAAGTGGAAATCATCAAAGACATCAAAGAATATGAATGCGGGATCGAACAGTTGATGCCTCATATCAAAGTACTTTCGGTATGTGCCTATGATGCAGCCCGTCTTTCAACTGAACTTAGGGAAGTGCTGATGAACTGCCACGGATTCCTGATGACAGACGAGGAAATTTCACCGATTTCCAAGCAGGATAATTAAATTGCAATACAACCAAAAGAATTTCTTCTCGGTATCCGTGAAGAAATTCTTTTTTTATGCGTTACTTGGAAGTTAGCTTAGAGAGCACGAAAAAAGTTAAGGATACCCCTATCTTTTATTGACAGAATATTGACAATTTTTGAAAAGGGCATACTATATTAAGTAACGAGTCCTTGAGGTAAAGCCGAAATTTCGAACAAGAACCGGGCTTTTGTAACTGAAGAAGGAGGAGAACCTGTAATGATTGAAATCGGGAAATACCATTTCGGTTCCATTATTGATGGCAAGGAATTGCCTAAAGATGGCCGGGATGAAATTGAAGTGATTAATCCTTATAACAATGAAGTAATCGGGAAGATTTCGTGTGCGACTGCTGAAGATGCGGCTGATGCAGTTGCCAGTGCCCATCGTGTTTATACCAAAACCATGAAAAGGATGCCGGCGCATAGACGTGCGGAGATTTTACGGAAAACGGCTGACCTGCTGGAAATCGATGCTGAAGAGTTTGCCCATCTACTGTCTTTGGAAGCAGGCAAACCCATCAAGGAAAGCCGTGTAGAAGTGGCGCGTGCGGTGCAGGTGCTGCGCTTTGCTTCAGAAGGCGCCAAATCGATTTATGGAGAAATGATTCCATTGGACAGTGCAATTGGCGGAGAAAATCAAATCGGCATGTCAAAGCGCGTTTCTTTGGGCGTAGTGGCAGCCATTACGCCTTTCAACTTCCCATTGAACCTGGTGCTCCATAAAATCGCCCCGGCGATTGCAGCCGGCAATACGGTGGTCTTAAAGCCTGCAGAGAAAACACCGCTGTCCCCGGTTCTTCTCTACCGGCTGTTTGAAAAAGCGGGATTGCCAAAAGGGATAATCAACATTGTCATGGGCCCGGGGCAGGAGCTGGCGGAAACCTTGGTGACCCACCCGAAAGTCAAACGGGTGACATTCACCGGCAGCAGTGCCGTCGGCTGGAAAATACACGAAATGGCCAAACGGAAAAAAGTTACCTTGGAGCTGGGTTCGAATGCTCCGAATATCGTCTTTGAAGATGCGGATCTGGACGTAGCCGTCAATGCCATTGTAATAGGCGGCTTCACATATGCCGGACAAGCCTGCGTTTCCGCCCAGCGGATTTATGTGCAGGAGTCCGTTTATCAGGCTTTTCTCGAGAAGCTAACGAAGAAAGTGAAAGCGCTTCAAACAGGCGATCCATTGGATGAATCAACCGATATGGGGCCAATGATTACGCAGGAAGCAGCTGAAAGGGCTGAATCATGGGTCACAGAAGCTGTCGAACAAGGCGCGACCTTATCGGCAGGCGGAAAACGCCAAGGGACGTTGATGGAGCCGACCATTGTCAGTGATGTCACACCTGATATGAAAGTGGTCTGTGCAGAAGTGTTTGCGCCGATTGTCAGTGTCATGTCGTTCAGTACGGAAGAAGAAGCAGTGCATCACGCTAATGATTCGGATTTCGGTCTGCAGGCGGCTGTTTTCACGGCTGATATCAACCGCGCGATGCGGATGGCGGATGCACTTGATACAGGAGGCGTCTGGATCAATGAGGTGTCGGTCCGCCGCTATGACCATATTCCATACGGTGGTGTGAAAAACAGCGGCACCGGAAAAGAAGGCGTCAAATATGCCATCGAAGAAATGACGGACGTGAAATTCATCGGCATCAAACTATACTGAGTCCTGAAAATTTGATTGAGGAGAGGGTGGGAATATGCAAGTGAGATCTGCGGTATTACGGGAAATTGGAGCTTCAACTCCCTACGAGGAAAGCCGGCCTATACAAATTGAAACATTGGAATTGGATTCGCCGGAAAAAGGGGAAGTACTGATCCAGATAAAAGCGGCGAGTTTATGCCATTCCGATTTATCGGTGATGAACGGCAGCCGTCCACGGCCGTTGCCGATGGCTTTAGGCCACGAGGCAGCGGGCGTAATCGTTGAAGTGGGGGAAGGTGTGACCGACTTGGAACCAGGGGATCACATCGCCTGTGTATTCGTTCCGAGCTGCGGCCAATGCGGTCCGTGCCGGGAAGGGCGCCCTGCTTTATGTGAACCTGGTGCGGCTTCCAATACGGCTGGCACCTTGCTGGGGGGAGGCAATCGTCTCAGCACGAAAACGGAAACCGTGCATCATCATGTTGGCGTATCGGCTTTTTCGGAATATGCCGTGGTCTCAAGAAATTCAGTCGTCAAAGTAAGCAAAGACATTCCATTTGAAAAAGCGGCACTGTTCGGCTGTGCGGTCATCACGGGAGTCGGCGCGGTAGTCAATACAGCCGGCATCAAACTCGGCAGCACAGTCGCTGTAGTGGGTCTCGGCGGAGTTGGTCTCAGCGCTTTGCTTGGCGCAATTGCAGCAGGCGCCAGCCGGATCGTTGCAGTGGACATCAATGAAACCAAGCTGAAACAGGCGAAGGAACTAGGGGCAACCGATGTATTTAATTCCAAAGATCCTGATGTCGTTGAACAAGTGCGGAAAGCGACAGGAGGCGGTTTGGACTATGCTTTTGAAACCGCTGGTGTCGTACCGGCGATGGAGGTCGCTTATGCCGTCACCAAGCGCGGAGGAACTACGGTCACGACAGGGCTGCCGCATCCGGAACATCAGTTTTCGTTTCCCTATTTATCGCTGACTGCTGAAGAACGGACCATTAAAGGATCTTATCTGGGCAGTTGTGTGCCAAGCCGTGACATACCGCGTTACATGAATCTATTCCAGGAAGACCGCTTGCCTGTCGATAAATTGATCACGGACTTCATCACATTGGATGAGGTCAATAAAGGATTCGATATTTTGGCGAAAGGCGAATCATCACGGATCATCATCAAATTTTAGCCGTAAAGATTAAATGGACATAGAGTACTTAAATTGATCATGTACTGTATGGGCTTATACAAAAAAGGAGGGAGGGGAAAACTGTATTTGTTTCTCAGGCAACTGGGCTGATTGTTTCAACTATAAGATAAGGAGGATTTAGCATGTCTGCAAACAAGGTTTCTTCAAAAGTCGAGGGATTGGAACTGATCTTGGAAAGGTCTTTTGAAGCATCGAGAGAGCGGATATTTTCCATGTTTACCGAACCGGATCATATTGCGCGCTGGTGGGGTCCAACTGGTTGGGACACGACTGTCTACAAAATGGAAGTGGAACCTGGAGGCATCTGGCATTACTGCATGCGCTCGCCGGAAGGCCAGGAAGCTTGGGGGAAAGCAGTTTATCGTGAAATTGAGCCGCCAAACCGCCTCGTTTACGTGGATACATTTTCCGATGAACAGGAAAATGAAGTCGAAGGGCTGCCGACCATGCTGATTACGACTGATTTTTTTGCGGAAGGCACTGGATGTAAAGTTGTTTCTGCTACGAAGTTCGATTCAGAAAAAGAGCTGGAGAGTGTAATCGAAATGGGTGCTGTTGAAGGTATGACCCAAACCTACGATCGCCTGGAGGAGTATTTGAAGGAACTGCAGCAAGAAAAATAAAACAAATTTTCGGAGAGAAGGGGCAATGATGATCACTAAATTGTTTCCTTATTTGAATTTTGATGGGGATGGTCAGGAAGCGGCACATTTTTATACAGACGTACTGGGTGGAGAATTGGTTGGCGTTATGACCTATGGAGAAGCGCCGGATGCGGAGGACATGCCTGAAAAAGTAAAGGATATGGTGATGAACGCACAAATCGATTTGAAAAACGGTGACACTTTGATGATTTCTGACGTTCCACCGGGAATGGGGATGCCAAATTTCCAAAAAGGCAATAATGTATCTGTAACTCTATTATTCGATGAGATCGAGGAGGCGCGAAGCATTTTCAACAAGCTGTCAGAAGGAGGCAAGGTCGGTATGGAGTTGCAGAAAACTTTCTGGAGCCCTTTGTACGGCAGTGTGACCGATCGCTTAGGAATCGAATGGCAGGTTTCAGTTGAAGGCGAAATGGAATAGCGAAGTTATAGAAAAACCGTGACCTGAAATGAGGATTACGGTTTTTTTGCGGTTAACTCTATTCCGTTAACGGGTATGGATGAAGTAGGCCAATCAATCCAACTTGTTGAAGGAGTTAAAGGAGGAGAATTATGAATATTGATGATTACTTAGTCAAAAAAGATGAAAAGATAAAACTCTCCAATTATCCTGCGAGTGTTAAAGATAAATACAATGAACAGGAACTGAAAGAAAAACTGATTCCAGAAAGTGTCAACAAGCTGAAGGAACTTCATATGAAACTGCATGCCCAAGAAGAAAAAGGAATCATCGTCGTATTACAGGCGATGGACGCAGCTGGAAAAGATGAAACGATTACATATATCTTTTCGAATTTAACGGCACAGGGACTCAAGGTGACATCATTTAAGAAGCCATCTGAAACGGAACTTGCCCATGACTACTTATGGCGATTCAGGGAAGGCATGCCTGCCAGAGGGCAAATTGGAATTTTGAATCGGTCCTATTATGAGGAAGTGATTGCTCCCAGAGTCCATGATCTCCTTGGAGGAACACCGCTTCCAGACGAATTGATCGATGAAAATATTTGGGACGTCCGTTATCGACAAATCAGTGATTATGAACGGTATCTGGTGGAAAACGGGTTTCCGGTCGTGAAGTTCTTTTTCAATATGTCTTTTGATGAACAGCGCCGCCGATTGCTTGAGCGCATGAAAAATCCCGAGAAAAACTGGGAGTTTTCATTTAATGATGTCAAAGAAAGACAGCATTGGGACGGGTATCAGGAAATTTTTGAAGACATATTAAACAATACTTCGACAGAATATGCCCCTTGGTATGCACTGCCTGCTGACGATGAATGGTATTCGCGTTACATCGTTTCGGAAGTCATGGTCAAAACGCTGCAGCGGCTGAATCCGCAATATCCGGAGATTAAAGGAGAAGAAAAAGAAGAGCTGGAAACAGCGATTCGGCGATTGGAAAAGGAATGAAAATAGAGGGATTCGGAATATGATTATTCCGGATCTCTTTTCTATTTGCGGACAGTACGTGAACAAAAGAAGAAACACTTGCTTTTCCTGCCCCTCAGCCACTATAATATGAAACATTGGTTAACTATAAAAAGAACAATTTATTCGCTTTCCCGTAGTTTTTATTGAAAAGTAAAAGATTACATTATGATAATTGCTCTTAAGGTGACGTGCAGCCGCACGGCCTTTTTTTGTGGTTCGAACAAAATAGAGTGACTAAGGTTTGTCTTAAGAATGGAGTTTGGTTATGAATAAATGGACGAGATTATTGATTATTTTTATTGCTTCAATTGTTCTTGGAGTTGCGTTTAATATGTTTTTATTGCCCCATGAAGTTTTGGCGGGCGGAGTTACCGGTATTGCGATGATGCTGGGATTGGTGACACCTTTGAATGCAGGGATCTGGATGATTGTCTTGAACATTCCAATCCTCATAATCGGCTGGATGAAGCTGGGTAAGACCTTCATTGTCAATAGCCTGTTTTCAGTTGTCGTGACATCCGTCTCAATGCTATACATTCCCGTCGTTAAACTGACAGAAGATGCGTTGCTTTCTTCGGTGTTCGGCGGAGTAATTTCCGGAGTGGCGATGGGGATCATCATCCGTTTCTACAGTTCGACCGGTGGCTTTGATGTTATTGGTCTCTTGATGTCGATGAAGCGGGATATTCCGCTTGGAGCCCTTGTTTTTGTACTTAACAGTGCGGTGGTCTTTGTAGCTGGATTTGTATTCTCTTGGGAACTGGCGATGTATACGATGGCTTCCATCTATATTACCGGTCTGGTGATTGACCGGGTCCATACGCGCCACATTAAGCTGAGCTTGATGGTGGTAACGAACCAAGGCGATGCAGTTAAAAATGAATTACTTGATAAACTATACCGAGGCATCACTGTCGTGGACGGTGAAGGTGCGTACTCTGCAGCAAAAGTGAAAGTTCTGTATAGCGTAATCAGCCGCCACGAACTGGCATTTGTACGGCCTTTGATCAAGAACATCGATCCGAATGCGTTCGTCAGCATCAGCGAAACAATGGAAGTCATGGGGAATTTCAGAAAAGATGATAACTTCATGAAAAATCCAGCTTAATAAAAACCTCTCCAGTTTGTCTGGAGAGGTTTTTTGCTGCTTAAACAATTAAGTATTCTTTTAAAGCTTGCTGCAGCGTGCCGAATGTTTTTGTTTTTTCGTCGAATTTCAAATGTGAGTGAATCATTTTGCGGACAACTTCTGCACGCAGGCCCGTAATGACCGTACTGCAGCCCATTAAGGCTGTGCCATCCATAATCTTCATCAGATGGTGGATGACTTCGGTTTCCATATGGGCGATTCCTGATAAGTCGATGATCAGCGTCTGAATATGCGCGGCACCGATTTCTACCAGTACTTTTTCTTCGATAATGGAAGCCCGCTTTGTATCGACGGCACCAATCAATGGCAAAATGCAGACGGAACTATTGATGGGAATGATCGGAACTGAAAGGTTTTCAACCAATTGACGGTGTGCCTTAAGCAAGGAATCCTTATATGTAGAATAGCTGAGGAAAAACGCGTTTAAAAACGAATCCACTCGTGTATTTACTTCTTTCTCCATACGGAAAAAGTCCATGGCTTTTTCTGGTGGAACGGCATGATTGAATTGTTCGATGAAATTCCAGAATGTACGGCGAATAGCTTGCACCCATTCCAGTTTGAATGAAAGTTCGATGGAATGGGTCGCCCAAGCGATTCCTTCCTGTTGGGCGAATAGCTCCAATTCCCTTTCCTGGCCATCGATAATGAAAATAACCAATTTATGGGCATTCGTCACAAGGTCAATATTGCCGACCGATAAAATTTCATCGATTTTGTCTTTAACGTTGACTGCCTCATTTAAAAGACTGTCTTCAAACTCAATGCTGTGTGTATCGAAAAAAATTTGCAGTTCCAAAGAGTTTTGCAGGGACTGTGCCATTTCTTTTCTCCTTCTTTCTTCAAATGTATTAACCGGTTAAGGCATTTTTCATATAGTCTTGACTCCAGCAGAGCAATATACGATTTATCGACTACTGAAACAGAAGATAATCTCTCTCAGAAATAAACTCATTACTGATATCGATAAACAGATAGCAGTCCTCTGATAAGGGATAGCTGAATGTACGAATCAGTTCACCGGTTTCAATATCTGAATAGATATCTGATAAAATCCCTTTATTCCATGTTTTCATAAGTATCGTATTTTCAAGGAAAAAAGGTCGGAATGCCCAATGTGAACCGATTTGATTCGGTTCTATTTCCCATTGGCTGCCATGTTTTCTAAAATTGGATGACACTTGTCGGCCATCGCTGTCGCAAATATATAAGCGGAAACTTTCTTCAGTGAAAGACTCAGCCACAGCTTCGATAAAATGGTCTGCTGTTTCCGGGCCATGCCATTTCGAAATTAATCTCTTCACTTTCTCTTCTCTTCTGGCCGTAAAAGCGTAACGTTCTTCTACCATCGATTTTTCCCGTTGGACAAAAGCCTTGATCTTTTCTCCCACATCACTCGGGATGCAGCCATTTACCGGCAGTCTGAAATCCGGTTCTGCCAAATAATATCCTTGGTAATAATGGCCGCCGTGCTTCCAAGCAAAATACAATTGGTAATTATCTTCGATATTTTCATAGGAAAGTTTGGCGCCGATACGGCGGGCCAGTCCGGACAAAGTTTGGATGACGTCCTGAAACACGTCAGGATTGGTATTCCGGACAAAACTGGTATCGATTTTTAAGATATGAGGTCTGAGTTGGCGGATTCGATCGATATTGGAGCTTTTTGCCCCCACATGATCGACGGCAATCTGAATGCCATAGGTCTTATAGTAAATCAGCAAATGTTCCAGCACATCGAAATCCTCGTCAAAATCATGTTCAGTAATTTCGAGCACAATCCGGTTCATGGAGAAGCCCTGTTCCGCATATACGAGCAAAGTCTCCAGAAAGTCTTCACCACTGTTGATCAGCAATTGCCGGGCATTTCGGTTAATGAACAGCAGACCATCATTGCCGGAGTCGAGCATTTGGCTGATTGCCAGTTTTAAGAGGTGCTGGTCGACTTCAACTTTGTATTCATCCGGCACATCATCATCATGAAAAAAATCCCCCAAACTGATCCATGCGCCTTCAAACTGGAAGCGGCCTAAAACTTCGTAGCCGATGACGGTATGTTTGACGGCGCTGATAATTGGTTGAAAAGCGGGTTTAACGTTATGTAAGTTCTCAAGTATATCCAATGGATCCATAATGTGCGCTCCTTTGCTGCAAATCTATAGGGGGCAGAGACAGCTTACATAATCATGAAAAAGTAAATAATGACCATGATGATCATGATGGCCAGCATAGAAGAAATCAATGTGATATGCATATTCGAAGGCGTAAAAGTTTCATTGATGATTTGCTGGCGTTTCTTTTTATAGTTTTGAGTTGCTGAGAAAATAACGGTTAAACCGAATATGCAGGCAAAGATACCGAGTGCAATAGTGAAGATGTCAACTAATGGATTGCGTGTGGCACCCATAGTGAAATGCAGACTGGTCGCTAAAAAACCGACGCCGACTATTGAAATGACGGTACGGATCCATGCCAGGTAGGTACGTTCGTTAGCGAGATGCTGCTGTGTATAGATCAATTGATTTTTTTCTTTTCGATAAGACTGGCGTGACATAACTATTCTCTCCTCCCAGCAGCAATCAGTTCTGGAATTTTCACAATCTGGAATCGAGAAAAATCTATTGTATTTCCAGTATAAATGAATCGGGAATAAAAAGACATTTCAAATAGTTTTATAGGCCATATGCCTCAAGTATAGAAAGAGAGAATATAGGAAGTTAAACTCAGGGGGGATGCTGTAGTTCGCGTTATTGATCAAAATTAAAAATGCATGAAAAACGAACAGACAAATAAGGGAATCGGAAATTATCAACTTAATAGAAAACCTTTCGCGAAATCATCACTGATTTTACGAAAGGCCTTTCGGGGATCAAACACAACAAAGCCCCACTGAAGCGAGTGAATGGTATCCAAAACAGAAATGTAAAGTTTTCATTCGTGTAATGCAGATTTATTCCACAAGGATATCACCGTTTACAGCGTCTACTATTAAACGAGGAAACGTCCCGTCGAATGTTATTCTTTCAGAATCATCTCCAAAAATATCGATAGTTCCATTTGATGCTGTGGCTTCAATAGAACCTTGCATCGGCTTATTTTCGGTTTGGATGGTAATGTCCCCGTTGCTTGCCTTAAATTCGAGGGAATAAGCCAAGTCACTAACCTGCATGTCAATATTGCCGTTCGAGGAAATTGCCATCAGATCAGTAAAGGCATGGACATTCTTCAAATGGATATTTCCATTCGCGGAGCTCAATTTCACCATTTGGGCATCGCTTTCTCTCACGCTGATATCGCCATTTCCTGTGTCAGCAGTGAAGTATTTGGCAGAAACATCCTGTATTTCAATCTTCCCGTTTGCGGTATAGGCTGAGAATTCGTAGGGCTCGATATCTGAGATTATGATATTTCCATTGCCGTTTTGAATATCCAGGGTTCTGGAATTCACCAGTGGAACATGGATAGTCAATCCGGAGGTATCCAGAAATCTTGAATTTAGAAAGCTGGAGGTTTCGCTGACTTCAACTGTGAGTTCTGTGCCTTCGAGCCTAGTTGATAAATTGAAATCATCGTTGCTTTCGGACAATTTGATGGTGGTGCTTTCGTTTTCAGAAGGGAGTATCTTCACATCCACGTTTTCAGCAGAAATAAGGATATCCCGTATTTCTTCCTCAAAGACCACATTTTCTGAATGCTCGTTTCCTGCGGTAAAGGCGTTGACGAATAAGGTAATTAATCCAACAGCTAAGAGTAAAAAGAAGACAATCAACAAGATGATTCGTCCAGGTTTCCTCATAAGCAATCTCTCCCTTATTAAAATCCTAAAAGCGGGAACTGGCGGTGATTAAGATTTAAAACGCATGCCTTGCTCAGCAAGTGTCTCACGCAGAATGCCCAATGCCTTTGGCCCAAAACCATGCAAGTTGAGCAATTCCTGTTCAGTGGCTGAAGTCAGCTCCTGAAGCTGCTGATAGCCGGCTGCCAGCAACGCTCGTTGTGCCGGCTTTCCGATGCTTCTTGGAAACTCATGCTCTATTTCGGTGTTGTCCATCATAGAATTCACCCCCTGTCTATAAAGTCACGATGTCTTTCGTTACCTGTAGTTTATCAGCATCAGAGCAAGAAAGGTATGTTTGAAAAACGAAATAACGGAGAAATAATAAATGAAAATAACTTTAGCGAGAAGTTGCTTTTGGATTCATGATGAACTAAAAGGAGGCGGCTACAATGGCGCAGCAAATTTTATTCATTCACAGTGCCGGCCCACAAGGAGAACAGCAGGGAAGCGCAGGGTTGGTTCAATATTTACAAGATGAGTTGGGGGCAGCTTATGAGGTGCTTGCTCCAAAAATGCCTGATCCGGAAGATCCGCAGTACGCGCAGTGGAAGGATGTCTTAAAAAAAGAAATCGCTGCTTTGGATGATGGAGCGGTATTGGTGGGGCATTCCATAGGAGGCTCGGCTCTATTGAAGTTTTTATCGGAAGAGGAGCTTGGAAAGTCATTTGCCAAAGCCATTACGATTGCGGCACCTTTTTGGGGGATCGATCCGGATTGGCAGTTGGAGGACTTTACGCTGGCAGAGGATTTTGTGTCCCGAAATTCACTTTTACCTGAAGTCGTTCTTTTCCACAGCATCGATGATGAAATCGTACCTTTCAAGCATCTTGAAAAGTATAAAGAAAATCTGCCGAGTGCGACAGTGAAGGAACTGTCAGGAAGCGATCACGTTTTTCAAAATGGATTGAAAGAATTGAAGGAAGAGATCCGGAAAGGATAAGAAGACACACCCGTTATCATTATTCGATAGCGGGTGTGTTATGGTCTCTAAAAAAATAGCAGATTCAGCAGAATCGTCAAGATAATTGAAAGAATGATTGAAATGAGCAGACTGCCCATACAGGAAATTCGCATAACCATCCCACCTTTTTGAAGATAATATCAATTACCCGAATCGCAAAGAAGTTTAAACCCTTTGGTGCAGGATAGGGATGCCTATATATACTAATGAGCCTTAGGAATTCTGTTTGATGACTGGATGTATAAGACATGAAAAAACCTCTCCAACAAAAAAAGCTTTGATGAAGAAGTTCATTATTCTACTTCCGCTGCTTACGGCGTTGATCGTCTTTGAATACGAGGTATTTGATCATGAGGAAACTGGCTGAAAATGAAGCGAACATTGCCAGTCCTTTTGCCAGGTTATGACGGATCCAAGCAGGCATGCCAAAGATTTGAAACAGCAAATTGAACCCCAAGAAAACACCATTATTGATGAACAGGCTGAACAGACCTTGCAGAAAAAAACCGAAACGCTGTTTGGAGGTGCCTCTAGCCGTATGGCGAAAAGTAATCATCGAATTCCATATATAACTATTGGCCACTGCCAGACAATAGGCGATGGTATTGAATAGAGTCAATGTAACGCTATAATCAGTCGGATGCAGCAGCAACAATAAATTGAGCGTCCCAATATCGACGGCCGCATTGGAGATGCCAATCACTGTAAATTGCAGAGTTTGAACAGGAGTCCGCCGTTTTTCGCTGTTCTCCATAGCATCCCTCTGTTCTCCGGAAATTCCGGATTTTCTTATTCAGCCGCCTGAAAAGATTCCGCTGTTTTTGCTTTGGCTATCTGGCTGTATAAATCCCCAATTTGTTCAGCCGCGGCCGCCCACCCCAATTCCGATACATCCGCGACTGCCTGCTGTGCGAGTTGTTGACGGAAACTGAAGTCCTCAAGCTGGCGGACAGTGTCTTTGAAGCTTGTGGGATCTTTTGAATCGTAAAGCAGACCATTTCTTCGATCTGTAAGCTGCTCTTTTGTGGGACCGCTTTCTGCCGCCACCACCGGCAAACCCGAAGCCATGGCCTCCATGATGACCAAGCCCAGCGTTTCAGTTGTGGAAGGAAAGACAAAGGCATCTGCTGACGCAAAAGCAGAAGCCAATTTCTCTCCGTGTATAAAGCCGGTAAACACTGTCTGTGTACCCTTGAAATGTTTTTCGAGTTCTTTTCGATGAGGGCCATCTCCCACTATTGCCAAACAAAATCGATTTGATTCCGTTAAAATCTCCCGAATTTTCTCGATTTCCTTTTCAGCGGCCAAACGTCCCACATAAAGAAGAAGGATTTTATCTTTTTGTCCGCCACTTAAGCGGGTCCGCATATCAGCTGTGTAATGTCTGGGGTGGAATTGCTCTGTATCAACGCCGCGCTTCCATACCAACATCCGCTTGAACCCTTTTTCTGTCAATTCCTCTAAAACAGTCTGCGAGGTGCATAAGTTGAGATCTGCTTTGTTATGCATTTTTTTCATGAACCACCACATCAGCCAATTTAACTTGCCAAGCTTGTAATAAGACATATATTGAGGGATATTCGTGTGGTAAGAAGCAATCAGCGGGATGCCCAGGCTTTTAGCGTAATTCACGCCTGAATAGCCGACAACCGCGGGGTTGACGACATGAACGATATCTGGCTCGAAGTCGGCCATATATTTCTTCACAATGCGATTCGGAAAAGCGAATTTCTTTGATCGGTAAAAAGGAAAAGCGTAAGCAGGCACACCTTGGACAATGGCTCCATCAAATTCCTTCACACCCAAGTCTGGAGCAACAATCCGAACTTCATATCCGTCCCGGTGAAGCCAGCGGATACAAGCTGTCAGTCTGGTAACGATGCCGTCGGTAGAAGGCAAAAAAGTCTCAGTGACGATCATGATCTTCATAGAAACAACTCCCTACGTCAAAGTTCAATGGATTAACCGCTACTTATTTCCACGTTACGGTTGGCAGGACGTTTTCTTTGATGACACGATCTTTATGCTTAATAACGGTTTTTAAAATTTCACGTATGACATTCTCCGTCAGAAAATGAGGTTTTAAACCCAGGTCCAGTAAATTCGTGTTTACAGCCTCGTAGAAATGCTCTTCTTTTTCGACTCTGGGATTTTCCAAGTGGGAAAGCCCGATAGTCAAGCCCTCGTCTGCCGCTGCTTTCTGGACCATATGCGCCAATTCCATCACTGAAAATTCTTCGGTAAACTGGTTGAATACACGAAACTCACCTGAATCAGCTGGATTTTCAACCGCAATTTCTATGCAGCGAACCGTGTCTTCAATATTCAGGAAGCCGCGTGTCTGGCCGCCTTTGCCGTACACGGTTAAATCATGTCCAATGGCAGACTGGATGATAAATCGGTTCAATGCAGTTCCAAATACGGAATCATAATCCAGTCGATTGGCTAAAATCGGATCCAGCTCGGTTTCTTTCGTTGACAGTCCGTAGACGATCCCTTGGTTTAAATCGGTTGCGCGAATTCCCCAAACCCTACAGGCAAACATAATGTTGTGGCTGTCATGGACTTTGGAAAGGTGATAATAGGAACCAGGTTGCTTGGGAAAGGGGAGCCGATCTTTACGGCCTTTATGTTCAATATCCAAATAGCCTTCTTCGATTGGAATATTGGGTGTCCCATATTCGCCCATGGTCCCGAGCTTAATCAAATGGCAATCCGGAACAATATCCTTTATGCCATAAAGAACATTTAATGTTCCGACCACATTATTGACCTGTGTATAGACCGCATGCTCACGGTCGATCATGGAATACGGAGCAGATCGCTGCTCTGCAAAATGGACGAACGCGTCAGGCCGTTCTTTTTCAAGGACGCTTTTCAGGAAGTCGAAATCCTGAAGATCGCCTTCATATGTACGTATTTCTTTGGCTGTCAGTTCATGCCATTTAGCTACCCGTTCTTCAAGGCTAGCGATGGGTGTGATTGAGTTTGACCCCAATTCTTCGTCAATATGCCTTCGGACCATGCTGTCGACGATGGACACGTCATGTCCTTTTTGAGATAAATGCAAGGCAGTTGGCCAACCGCAAAATCCGTCTCCACCCGCTACAATAATCTTCATCAGAATTCCCCCTATCCAGAGATTTTTCTCACTTTACCTATTTCTCTATTAGAACTAACTATACTATTCATTAATAACAGACTTTTTAGAATATTACATATATCTTTTGTACCACTTTAACACATAAAATAAACATGCAGCTGATATCACAGCAATTAGTCAGTAACGGGCAAGAGCCAGCTTTTTACAAAATTAGCTGCAGCAGGACAGTAATGACAAAAAGGCCCGCAAGGAAAGAAGGGTAGCTGCTGTTTTTTTCAACCGGCAGTTCATCATTTAAAATATTCAGGATGACGCCTCCTGTGAGGAAGGCGGAAAAGAAGGCGATACTCAGCTCGGTAGTTTCAGTGAAATTATAAAGCAACCAGCCCATCAGTACTGCAGCGGCCAATACCCAACGGCCGATGTTGGTATATAAATCTTCGTGGGTCAAGTGCAGTACGCGATTGTTGGCGATAAAATGAAAAGAAAAGACAATAAAATAGATGAAGTAATCGGCGAGCTTTTCACCGCTCAAATCAATCAGCAAGTAGCCAATGAGCATATTGTATAAAGAGAAGGAAGCGATCTCGAGTGCAAAAACCGGCTTGCTTGGCCGGGTGATGTCTTTTTCCTTTTCATTTTTCTCTTGGGATTTATCGTTTAGTTGGCTGATCCCATAGAAAAATGCAATGCCGGCCAGTGTCACTAAATAGGTGACGAAATCAAGGTTTTCCAGCCAAGAAGCCAATTGAGCTTCTTCAGCCACTTCCTGGTAATGCGTCAATTCTGGAACCAGGTGCAGAAAGACGTAAGCGATTGAACCTCCCGAGACAAATGACATCAGGCGGTTCTTAGGCTTCCGGTCCAAAAATTTGATGTAATTCGTAAATATATGAACAATCATGAATCCGATGATGAATGCCAGACTGAGATAGAACATGGTGGGACCTCCTGATATCAGTTAAAAAGAGTATACCCGAATCTCCTAATCCAACCTCTTTTTCTTGCAGAAAAAAGAGAGGAATATAGAATGTCCAAGGCGGGATCTTTAGAGAAATAAATCAGAAAAAGCGTAATCAGAAGATGAATTTGGGTATACATGAATTACTCAGATGGAGATAATTCATGCCAGGAGCAGAATGGAGAACAGCTATGGACTTATTGCTTACGATTTTTCTTTTATTGATTTGCCTATTGATATCCAATGTTGTGAGCCATTACATCCCTTTTATCCCGACTGCTTTAATCCAGATTGCACTCGGTATTGTCTTGGTTTTGCTTTATCAGGACATTTCTTTTGATATCGAAACGGAATGGTTCTTGCTGCTGTTCATCGCACCGCTGCTATTCAATGACGGAAGCCACTTTCCACGAGAAGAGCTGTGGCGGATGAAAGGCCCGATTCTTGGGAACGCCATCATTTTGGTGCTGTTGACGACTGTTGTGGGCGGCTACTTTATCCATTGGCTGATAGATGAAATTCCTCTTGCGGCTGCATTTGCTTTAGCTGCGATCCTGTCTCCGACAGATCCTGTGGCCGTCAATGGCATCGCGCAGCGCATCCGGATTCCGCAGAAGGTGTTGAGTCTGGTAAGGGGAGAGTCCCTGATTAATGATGCGTCAGGTCTTGTGGCGTTCAATTATGCTGTGGCCGCTGTGGTTACCGGTTACTTTTCCTTATCAGAAGCCGTATTGGATTTTTCATATAAATTCGTGGCGGGTGGACTGCTGGGGCTGACTTTGGGCTTATTGATCATCGGGATTCGTCTGGTCTTGCGAAAGCAGGGAATAAATGATGTTACCTTCCACACCTTATTGCAGATCATGACACCATTTTTGATTTTCATTGTTACAGAAGACATTCTGCACGCCTCCGGAGTTATTGCTGTAGTGGTCGCCGGAATCGTCCACGCGCTGGTACGGGAGCAGACAGAGACTTTAATTGCGGAAGAGCAGGTTGTAACAGAAAATCTTTGGACAATCATCATCTTTATATTGAATGGGATCGTCTTCTTATTGCTGGGTCTGAATATCCCGACTTCGATGAGCGGAGTTTTGGAAAATCCCAACACCAGCCTGTGGCTAATTTTCTCCTATGTTGCCGCTATTGGCATCATGATTCTGGGAATCCGGTTTGTTTGGGCATATCTGTTCTCTGTGTATGAATTCCGCTTCGGCAAAATGGAGGATGCAGCCAAGCCAAGCCTGAAATTGACTTTGTACGTCAGTTTGACGGGAGTACGCGGAACAGTAACGATGGTAGGGGTGCTGTCGCTGCCATTTCTTATGGACAATGGAGAAGCTTTTCCGAACCGGTCACTTATTCTTTTTCTGGCAGCCGGAACGATTCTCTTCACATTGATTGTGGCGACGATCTTCCTGCCGATGCTCAGTAAAGGACAATTGGCGGATGGTGAAGATACGTTGAAGATGGACTTGGAGGAAGCACGGAGGCGGATACTGCTGGCCTCAATTAAAAAAATCAAATCCGAAATTACGGAAGAGAATGAAGCCGCCGCTTATGAATTGATGGAAGAGTATAAATTACGTTTCCAACAAATTCAACCGGAAGAAGACACAACCGCCCAGGCGAATAAAAAATATCAGCGAAAAATGCGGGAGGTCCGGTTAAAGGCGTTAAGGCTTGAACGCAAATACATCCAGGAGCTTTATCGCAAAAAAGAAATGAAGCAAGAAATATACGAGGCATTCGAGAAATCTCTGGACCGGCGTGAAGAAGTGCTCGCCAACAATACACGTTCTACCATGCTTTATCTGCAAGGAAAAATGATCAGGGCATGGAGACGTTTCAGAGGGCAAAACCTAAAAGAAGAGGAAACACGTCTGATTGAATTTCAGGAAGGGCGTGAAATCCAGTTGGAAGCTCTGCAGTCAGCATTGCTGGGGCTCGAAAACTATGCAAAGAAATACGAGCCGAAAGAAATTGTGGAAGCCGTCGTTTCAGATTATAAGCAGATGGTTAGCCGACTGAAAAAGCCGGAATCCTTGTATGATGAAAAATACGAATTACAGAAAGAGGAATTGCGGGTCATTGTGATGGATATGGGACGATCTGAAATTTACAAGATGTATGTAGCAGGAGACGTCACGAGAGAGCAGTCGAAAGAGCTGAGGCGTTATATCCATTATATTGAAAGTGTCACTTTACACGAGACCAGCGAGTAAAGAAGATATCTGAATTTCAGTTTCCAAAACTGGAAAAATAAAAGAAATAGAGAAGGGTAGAAAAGGGTTTTAATGATCTTTGGTGAATTAAATAATTAATAAGGTGAGGAGGAATCGATGATGATCAATCGTTATTTACAGAATGGACTTCAGGGAAAGTATGCTCACTATCAGACAGATCTGCTGTTTAATGGCCTAAGTTGGGAAATGGCTGGAGAAAAGCCGGAGGGGAGCCCGCATTCCGTATGGGAACTTTTGTTTCACATGAATTACTGGCAGGAATTCATTTTGGCGGAGCTTCGTGAAGAGACACCGGAAAGCCCTCAGGACTTGTCAGAGTCTTGGCCAGGTTCTCCATACCCTTCAAACGAACAACAATATACAGAGACAGTGACTCAGTTTTTAAAAGGCTTGGGGCAAGCGACGCAGCAAGCATCAAAAGATTCTTTGGAAGAAGGTCTAGGCGGCAGAAAAAGAACAGCAGCAGATTTGCTGATGGTGCTGATCAATCACAACAGCTATCATGCGGGACAAGTTGTCTATGCACGCCGTTTGATTAGCGCATGGCCACCGCCTGATGGGGATGGTATATCAGAGTGAATGGAAGCTATTATTTTTAAACTAGATTAAACCATAATGAAGGCTTAGATAATTCTATTATCTAAGCCTTCATTATGGTTTGGAATCATTGTCATATCTTTTTTTAAAAGTTTTAAAAAAATCCCTCAGAAAAGAATGATTATAAAAAAATCAGATTATTTTATTAAATCTATTGTAAAGCGCTTACATCTTCTTTATACTAAGGTACATCGGTTTAGTAAACCGGTATACCTTTCTTAAACAAGTTTGGAGAAGATTCAAATGAAATCAATTACTATGGCGACAGTTGCTCAACATGCACAAGTTTCAAAAAGCACAGTTTCTCACTTTTTAAATGGCCGGTATGGGCATATGAGTGAGGAAACGAAACAAAGAGTTGAAAACTCGATTAAAGAATTGGATTACCGGCCGAATATTTTAGCAAGAAGCTTAAAGCAAAAAACTACAACGACAATTGGAGTTATTGTAGCTAATAGCTTGCACACTTTTTCGGCACAAGTAATCAGATCGATTGAAGATATTTGTAATCAGACAGATTTTCATCTAATTGTCTGTAATGCGGATAACGATTGCATCAAAGAAAGAAAATACATTGACATGCTGCGTGCCAAGCAAGTTGATGGCATGGTCATTATCCCTACCGGCCATAATGAAGATATTTATAATGATATGGTCCAAAGCAATTATCCGGTGGTCTTTGTGGATCGCATATTACCCAATGTTTCCATTCCTTCAGTCATGGTGAACAATGAGATGGCTTCGAGATTAGCAGTCCAACATTTTATCGATATGGGTTATCAGAGAATCAGTATTATCACGAATGAAATTGATGCTGTAATCCCTCGAATTGAGAGGATTGTAGGATATCGAAAAACCTTGAAAAGCAATGGATTAACTATAGAAGAAGATTATATTAAGGCATTAGAAATCAAGCAGGTTCAACAAGGTGTCAAAGAATTATTGGCGCTTGACGATCCACCTCAAGCAATTTTAGCTGGAAACGATCTAACCTTGATTGAAATTCTAAAGTATTTAAAAAACCAAAATTTGCAAATCCCAAAAGATATAGCGGTAATTGGAATTGATGACGTTTCGTTTGCCTCTTTTTTTGAACCAGCATTGACCATCGTAGAGCAGCCCGCAGCTGAAATCGGAAAAAAAGCTGCAGAACTCTTAATGGAAAAAATTCAAAAAGAAGATAAAGTTGATCAGGATAAAATTCATCGTTTTGAGCCTAAATTAGTCATCAGAAACTCCTGTTGAGATATAACCTATTTTGAAGAAAGGATGATTAGATGAAATTCCAGTTGGCTCTAGATCGTTTGACGAGAGAAGAATCCTTTGCGATTCTGCATGAAACAGCTCCTTATATTGACTGGATTGAAGTAGGGACAGGTGTTATTAAGCAATATGGCATGGCAATTGTCCGAGAGATTAAAGAAGCCTATCCAGATAAGATTTTGGTGGCAGACATGAAAACATGCGATGCCGGTAAACACGAAGCACTCCAAGCTTTTGAGGCAGGAGCGGATATTACAACGGTTATGGCTTTTTCAGCTAACAAGACAATTTCGGATGCCTTGGGAGTAGCTAAAGAATTAAATAAGCGCGTCATGATCGATTTATTGGGAGTGACTGATTCGGACCGCCTTAAGGAATTGCAAAGTATGGGAGTCGAGCTTGTCGGTTTGCATCATGGAAAGGATATGCAGCTCGAAAAGGAAATGAGTGGAGACCTGTTAAAGCTGGCGCAAGGATTAACGGGAATGGAAATAGCAATAGCAGGAGGAATTAATAAAGAATCACTCCCTTCTTTATTGGATAAAAAGCTTACTGCTGTAATTATCGGCAGTGCCATTACAAAGGCTGCAAATCCAGCACAGGAAGCAAAAGAGATGAAGGAGGCGGCAGAGCATTTTGAAACCAATCATACAAAAAGTAGCTGATGAAATTTCAATGGTTTTATCGAATGTCGAAGAAGAAGAAGCGGTTCAACTTTCGACTCAGCTAAAAGAGGCAAAGCGGATTTTCGTTTATGGAGAAGGACGATCAGGGTTGATGGGCAAAGCCTTCGCAATGCGGCTGATGCACGGTGGGTTCCAGGTTTTTGTAGTTGGCGAGACGATCACTCCAAGTATTGAAGAGGGAGATTTGCTGGTCGCTATTTCGGGATCGGGATCGACAGAAGCTATCCTTCAATTTGCTGCAAAGGCTAAAGAGTCAGGAGCAAAGGTTTCCCTGGTGACAACCAACAAAGAATCCAAAATCGCAGCGATTTGTGACTGCGTATTGAATATTCCAGCCGCCACTAAACATCGTCGGCCGGAAGAGCCTGCAACAATCCAACCACTCGGAAATCAATTTGATCAATCTGTCCATCTTGTACTGGATGCCATTATAATCGGAACATTAGAGGGAAATAGAAATAAAGATATGCATGAGGAAATGACCAGACGGCATACAAACTTTGAATAACAGGTAATCTATGGCTATGTAACAGGACATGGGAGATTTAAGTACTTCAAAATAAGGGGGAAAAGATATGAACAAGAAGATGAAAAAGTTTTTAGTTTTACCATTGGTTTTAGCAGCAGCATTAACAGGATGCGGAAGTGAAGAATCAGCAGGTGGAGACGGTGGGGCACCAGAGAAAATTAAACTGATTGCAGCGCATAACCAAACATCACCGGATAATCCATATCAGGTCGGGTTATTAAAATTCAAAGAAGTGGTGGAAAGCGAATCTGATGGAAATATTGAAGTGGAAGTACATGCCGGGACAATCGGGACAGAAGAATCCGAATTAGTGGAAAAACTGAAATTAGGGGCAGCAGATGTTGTTTTGGTATCTCCAGGATTTATGACTCAAACAGGTATTAAAGAGGTCGATCTATTCGCTCTTCCTTATCTATTTGACAGCTACGAGCATTGGGAACAAGTGGTTGATGGTGAAGTTGGAGAAGAAATGGCGACTATCGTCAATGAAAAATCGAACAATGATTTTAAAATCGTAGGATATTGGTCTGCCGGTGTAAGACATTTCTATGGCAAAAAACCGCTTGAATCCATGGATGAATTAAACGGAATGACAATCAGAACTCAGACTTCTGGTGTGGTTTCTGATTACTGGAAACAAGCAGGAGCAGTACCTACTTCTGTGGCTTGGGGCGAATTGTATCAGGCTCTGCAACAAAACGTAGTTGATTCATCAGAAAACTCGTATCCTTATTTCGTTCAGCAAAACCACCATAAAACGGACAATGGGAAATACGTGACAGAAACAGCGCATGATTACACAACAAGATTTTTATTGGTAAACGGAAATGAATTTGATTCTTATACGCCTGAACAGCAAGAAATTATTACAAAAGCAGTTGAAGAGTCTGTTCAAGCTGAACGGGAAGCTTTGCTTGCACAAGAAGATGAATACAAAGAAATCGCAATCACTGATGGTGCCGAAATCGGAGAAATTGATACAGCACCATTTGCTGAATTAGCGAAGCCGCTTCAGGAACAGGCAGCCAAAGACATCGGGGCAGAAGAAATGTATCAAAAGATTGTAGAGCAAAAATAATTCTATGATTGTTAAAAGGGAGAAACAGCTTGTCTATTCTCCCTTTTAATTTTTTATGAAAGGATGGTTCCATGATAAAGGTCTTAGAGAAGGCGCAAATGACGTTTGGGGTAATTACCTTATCGATATTTTTTATTGCTATCATCATTCAAATTGTTTCCAGACACATGGGTGTTGCCATTATATGGACTGAAGAAGTGGCGAACTATTCATTTATTTGGTCTATCTTTATGGGAGCAGCCGTCATGGTCAACCAACGAGAACATTTCAGCTTTGATTTTTTAACAATTAAGTTGAAAGGCAGAAAAAGGACGGTATTGGTATTGGTGATTGACACAATCATTTTACTTTTTGCGCTGGCTATTTTATATTTCGGGATTGAAGCGGCACAAACTTTTTGGGATTATAATTGGGTCGCCCTGCCGGAAATGAAAATGGGCTATGTTTGGATTTCATTGCCGATTATGGGCTTCACCATGGCCGTTTATACGCTTGGCCATCTCTTCAACGGCTTTAAAGACCTCAGAAATCTGAAAAGGGGGGCTGATGCATGATTGGCATTTTACTTGTTCTGATCTTTCTGGTCCTTATGTTCATCGGTGTCCCCATCGCTTTTGTTATTGGAATTGTTTCATTTATCGGTGTCTTGAGTATTGAAACCCTTCCTGAAGTAACCGTGCCGATAAGAATGCTGAACGGCATCGATTCTTTTGTGCT
This sequence comes from uncultured Planococcus sp., assembly GCF_947501725.1. NCBI lineage: Bacteria > Bacillati > Bacillota > Bacilli > Caryophanales > Caryophanaceae > Planococcus > uncultured Planococcus sp. The sequence goes on from NZ_CANMXD010000002.1 coordinate 387,716, forward strand.
GTTGGCTGTACCGTTATTTATCTTAGCCGCAAATTTAATGAATCACGGGAAAATTTCACAAAAACTGATTGATTTATCTCTTTCTGTAGTTGGTCATATAAGAGGTGGATTGGCTCATTCCAATATTCTGGTATCCATGATTTTTGCTGGGGTCTCTGGTGCAGCACAAGCCGATACAGCAGGAGTCGGAAAAATACTGATTCCGAATATGAAAAAGCAGGGCTATGACACAGAAACTGCAGTGGCGGTTACAGCAGCCTCTTCTACAATCGGCGTCATCATCCCTCCGAGTATTCCGATGATCATCTTTGCGGGATTAACAAATGCTTCAATTGGTGCATTGTTCTTGGGCGGTATTGTCCCGGGTATCTTGATTGGTGTTGGAATGATGACGTTCATTTACATCATGGCTCTGAAAAGAGGCTATCCACGATCTGAAAGAGCTTCTATGGGAACATTCTTAAAACTGGTTTTCGAAACACTGCCAGCCTTGTTGACGCCGGTAATCATTATCGGCGGTATTATTACAGGTTTCTTTACTGCAACAGAAGCTGCAGCAGTAGCCTCTCTTTATACATTGGTAATCAGTATGTTTTATTATAAAACCTTAAAGGTAGCTGATTTACCGGGAATCTTGAAAGACACTTTGGCGTTGAGTTCGTTATCGCTATTTGCCTTAGCGGCAGCAAGTGCTCTTGGTGAATTAATGAGCTATTACCAATTATCAGTTGTAGCTCAGCAATTCTTTGTCGATAATGTAGGAACTAAATGGCTGTTCATTTTGATCATCATCGCTTTTTTCCTGTTTATCGGCACCTTCATGGATGCCATCCCAGCGATGATTTTGTTTGTTCCCATCATTTTACCGACAGCTACCTTATTCGAAATGGATCCAGTCCATTTAGGGTTAATCGTCGTTATGACTTTAGCGATCGGTTTAATCACCCCACCCTATGGGTTATGTCTGTTGCTGGCTGCAAAAATTGGTGGTTTGAGCATAGAACGATCTTTAGTGGCGGTATTGCCTTACATCTTGATTGTTATAGTGGTACTGCTATTCGTGGCTTTCTTCCCGGATATTGCATTTTTTATACCGAAAATGATTAACCCGGGTCTATTCTTATAAAATACACTCAATAAAGAAAGGACGATTTTATGGTTTCAAGAGAAGTATTATCGAGCACCGGTTCACTTATGCTTGTAAGAGTCCACTTGGCAGAAGGTTTTAGAGGAGACGTGGATCAGCACCCGCAAGAGCAGATCAGTTATATCGAAAAAGGCATTGTAGAGTTTGGAGTAGACGGTAAGAAAAAAATCCTGCGCAAAGGGGATACCCAATATATTCCGTCTAATATAAAACATCAAGTAAAGGTGATTGAGGAATGTGTCATCTTGGATGTTTTTACTCCTGTGCGTCAAGATATTCTTGACCAGCAGAAATAAGCATAAAAAGGAGAGAGAGCATTCTCTCCTTTTTTCCAATTTAGGCCAATTACGAACGAAATCTCCAGCTGAAGAATCTGTTATTGGATCCGTATTTCGATAATTATCGAGCAGCTAATATACCAGCAGTTCTATGGCAGATACAAAGAGATTACTTTGGTGCCGATACTTACAGAAAAACTGATGAAGAAGGTTCTTTCCATACAAATTAGTCTGAAATGGATCAATAGCAAATTCAAAAGAGGGGTGGAAATCATGGCAGGCATGATAGATGAAAAGAAAAAAGAAGTCGGAGAAAAAGCGGTTGAATACATTAAAGACGGCATGGTATTGGGGTTGGGATCTGGCTCCACCGTTTATTGGATGTTGAAGAAACTGGGGGAACGCGTAAAGGAAGGTATGACTGTCAAAGGGGTATCCTCCTCTTTAAGAACTGAAGAATGGGCGAAAGAATTCGGCATTCCCTTAACTACGCTTTCAAAAGCTCGTCGCCTGAATTTGGCTATTGATGGAGCAGATGAGGTGGATCCTTCCTTTAATTTAACTAAAGGAGGAGGAGGGTCATTGCTTCGGGAAAAATTGGTGAATGATGCAGCTGAAAAATTGATCATCGTTGTGGATGACAGTAAATTGGTTAATCAACTTGGAGTATTTCCATTGCCAGTTGAAATCGTTCCATTTGGTTGGGAAAATACTGCAGAAAAAATAGCCGGCTTGCAATGTCAGCCGAAGCTCAGAAGAGAAAACGATGAAATCTTTGTCACTAATAACGGCAATTATATTGTGGACTGCCAATTCGATGAAATATTTGATCCAACTGCACTTCATCAAAATTTAAAACTGATTTTAGGAGTGGTTGAAACGGGCTTATTCATCAAGATGACGGATATCGTCCTGGTAGGTGGAGAGAGTGGAGTGCGAATACTCGAAAAGAAGGAACAGCGTGAGTGAGATAGATGTATTTACTTTAGGGGAAAACGATGGCTGTCTATCAAGTTGAACTAACGTAATCGTTTGAATATGTACAATTTTCGAAGCATATTGGTCAGTAGAAAGTATGTAGCGATTGGCTTAAGTCGTTTAAGTTATAAAGTCGGTTGGATCAGTAAATAAATAGAAGACGAAAAAAAGTTGATTGCCTACAAGCATTGTTAATAAAAAATCAGCACCAGTTTTTTACCGGTGCTGATTTTTTATTTATTTTCAGAAGGCAACAGAGAAAAACTATAGCCTTGTTCTTTAATGGCTTTAATCAGTTCAGGCAGTACGGCAACAGTCTGCTCTAATTCATGCAGCAGAATGATGGCACCGTCCTCCAGGTTTTCTGTAGCATACCGAATGATTTGGCCGGGGTCGTCTTTCAGTTCCCAGTCCATTGAAGCAATGCGCCACATAACAGTCCTTAAGCCCAGCGCCTGCGCTGCCTTTAAAGTGTTGCTGTTGAAGCGCCCATAAGGAGGACGGAAATGAACAACCGGTGTGCCGGTAGTCTTTTCGATATGTGCAACGCTGTTTCGGATATCCCGGTACTGCTCTTCGTAGGAAAGTTGCACCAGATTGCGATGTTTCATGGAATGTGTTCCGATGATATGGCCTTCATCGAGCACGCGCTGCCACGGTCTAGCCGGGTAGAGCAGACGCGATTGCCAAAAGAACATGGCTTGCACATTTTCCTGTTTCAGGATATCCAGAATTTGCGGCAGTACTTTGCTTGGGCCGTCATCAAAACTGAGAACGACGGATTTGTTGCTGTGCAGTCGATTGGACGTAATGATTTGCGGGTGAGTAGAGTCGTACACGACCCTGGATTGATCAACTGCTCATGGACTTTTAATCATGCGAATCATCTCCTTTCGCTGCTAAATGCCAGGATCGAAAAAAGCGGGTTGCGGATCAGCTGTATAGGTTTGACGGTATTCTGCATCGGAGAATTTTTCAGGTGGACCATCAAAAATAAGCTTTCCGTCTTTCAAGGCCAGAATGCGAGTAGCATAGCGCTTTGCCAACTCAATATCGTGAACATTGATGATTGTCAGCAAGTCCAAACGTTCATGCATTTCCGTCAGTAAAGTAAAGATATGGTTGGAAGTGCCGGGATCGAGGCTGGCGACCGGTTCATCCCCAAGCAGGACTTTGGGCTGTTGGGCAAGCGCACGGGCAATGCCGACACGCTGTTTTTGGCCGCCGCTCAGCTGTTCCACTTTCCGGTAAGCCATTTCCGTAAGGCCGACATCTGCAATGACACGCTTAGCCAAGGCCAACTCGTCTGCAGTGAACCAGCCGATCAAATTTTTAAAAGAAGAACGGTAGCCGAACATGCCGGTCAGCACATTCTGCATGACGCTCAAACGCGGAATCAGGCTGAAATGCTGGAAGATCATCCCGGTTTCACGACGTACTTTTCGCAGGTTTTCTTCAGTATGGATAGAGATATCCTCACCGTCAAAGTAAATTTTTCCGCCGGTCGGTTTTTGCAATCCATTGAGACAGCGGATGAACGTCGATTTTCCTGCACCGCTTTTACCCAGTACACAGACGAAATCGCCTTTTTCAAGTGAGAGGCTGATATCAGTCAGTGCTTCTACTTTTGTATCCGGATAATGTACAGACAGGTCTTTCACTTGTATCATATAGCCACTCCTTTAAATGACGCGATTTCGAATGGTGCTGGCTAAAAAGTCGATGGCGATCACCATGATCATAATAATCAGGACGTCCAGCGAAACGGAAGAGTATTGGAAAGTTTTAAAGTCATTGAACAGGCGTTGGCCGATTCCACCGCCGCCTATAAAGCCCAGGATAAGCGATGTACGGATGGCGACTTCAAAACGATAGAAAAATTGGGACAGGACGTTCGGCCAGATTTGCGGAAGAATGCTGAACAGATTAGCCAGCCATTTCTTCGCGCCCACTGCCCGCATAGCTTCCTGAGGGCCGGGGTCGGCAGCTTCAATCAATTCAGAGACCAGTTTTCCAAAGACACCAACATTATGGAACATGATGGCGATAACTGCTGGAAAAGGTCCAAGTCCCAGGGTCGTCAATAGAATCAGACCAAATACGATTTCAGGGATCGAACGCACAAAACTGAGTGCCACACGGGTGAAATGGAAGAGGGACTTGGATGGCGCCGTATTGCGCGCCGCAATGAAACTGATCGGCAATGCGATCAATAAACCAAAAACACTGCCAAGAAAAGCCATTGCTAAAGTCTCGAGTGTATCTTCCACCATACCTGGAAGCTTGGAAAAGTCCATCGGCCACCATTGAGACAGAAAATCGATCATGTTGCGGAAATCCCTGAACTTGGACAAGTCGAATTCCGTAATCCGCATACTGAAATAAACCAGCACAAGGACGATTATTACTGTGATGAAATTACTTTTTTTAAACCACAAGCTGATCAACTCTATTCTTCAATGATACCTTGCTTTATAGCGGCTTGTTTGATGCTTTCGTAATCGGCATTAGTAGCTTCAGTAAAACCGGTAGCGCCAAATGCATCAAGGATTTCAGGATCTTCTATTGCTAAAAATGCTTCGCGAAGTTTTGCGACAGTTTCGTCATCTGTGCTTTCAAGAACGGCCCATGGATACTGGAACAAAGGCTCTGATTTCCAGATGATCTTTAGTTGTTCTCCATCAATTTTGCCTGATTCCAGCAGCTGATTGTAAATAGCGCTGTCAATGGCACCCGCATCGACTTGCTTGTTTTGAACAGCAAGCGCAGTTGCATCATGCGAACCGGTAAAGCGAACAGTCTCAAATTGATTTTCCTGTTCAGACTCGTATACTCCGCGGTCCTGCAATTCAATTGAAGGAATCAATGAACCGGAAGTGGAATTCGGGTCACCGAAAGCGAACTGGACTTCACCCGGATTCTCCAATAATTCATCTAGTGAAGTAGCAGGATTGTCGGTGTGGGTGATGACATACGCATTGTAGAATGGCTCGCCGTCCACCAACTGAGTGATGATTGCCTTGGCATTGCTGTTTGCTTCTGCAATGACGTACGTTAAAGGCCCAAGGTAAGCCATATCGATCTGGTCGTAATTCATTGATTCTACGACACCATTATAGTCTGGGTAAACTTCAATTTCGACTTCGCGGTCCAATTCTTCGCTCAGGATGGTTTGCAGTTTATCCATGGCCGTTTGCATTTCGCCCTCTGTCTGGGCAGGGATTACGCCGATTGTAAAGGGCTCTTCGTTGGTGGACCCTGTTGAACTTTCAGTATCAGTTGAATCGTCTCCACATGCTGACAGGAATAATGCCAGCAAAAGTACAGAAATCGTTAAAATCCATTTTTTCAATACAAGCACCTCTTCATGTTTTGGTATGTAGCTGAGCGTAATAAAACAAGGACCCCCATAGAGTCCTTGTCCAAAGCTTAACTATTGCTACTTTTAAGCTTTTCTTCTTTAAACAGCAGTTCTTATTTTACGTGAATCCGACCAGCATTTTCACTTGTCACATTCCCGATGATGGCGGATTGGACATTGTTTTTCTGCAGATCACGCTGCAATGCGTCTGCTTCCGCTTCCGGTACTGAAATCAGCAGGCCGCCTGAAGTGACTGCGTCGCATAGAATCAATTGATCGATTTCGCTGATGTTCTCTGCGTAATCGATGTCATCTGCAAGCCATTGGCGGTTTTTGCGTGTGCCGCCAGGAATGACGTTTTGTTCCGCAAGCTCTTTGGCACGTGAAAGGACAGGGACATCTTGGTTATACACTGTAACGCCGACCTTGCCGCCTTTGGCGATTTCCATCGTGTGTCCGAGCAGCCCAAAGCCAGTAACATCTGTACAGGCATTGACGGTGTATTTTTCCATCACTTCTGCCGCAGTTTTGTTTAAGGTGGCCATGACATTCATCACTTCATCCAGGTCTTCTTTTTCCAGAATCCCTTGTTTGATGGCAGTGGTCAAAATACCGACGCCAATAGGTTTGGTCAAAATGAGGCGATCACCCGGCTTTGCACCTGCATTGGAGCGGATGCGGTCGGGGTGGATGGTACCTGTGACGGAAAGTCCGAATTTAGGCTCCTGATCGTCAATCGAATGGCCGCCCACCAAGGTGGCGCCAGATTCTTTGACCTTATCGGAAGCACCGGCCAGGATGTCGGCTAAGATGCTTTTATCCAAGGTGTTGATCGGAAACGCGACGATGTTCATGACAGTCAAAGGCTTGCCGCCCATGGCATAAACATCACTCAAAGCATTGGCCGCACCAATTTGGCCGAACATATAAGCATCGTCTACAATTGGAGTAAAGAAATCCAAAGTTTGGACCAATGCGGTTTCATCATTAATTTTATAAACTCCTGCATCGTCAGCTGTTTCCAGACCGACCAGCAAGTTTGGATCATCTACATTTTTCGGTAAGTGACGCAGAACCTGCGCCAGGTCCTCAGGACCAATTTTGCAGCCTCAACCGCCTTTTGTAGATAAAGAAGTTAATCTCACTGTTTCTTTTTCAACCATGTCAATCTCTCCTTTTCAAATTCCTATTCTATTATACAGGGTAATTTTTTTTAGTTTACAATCCCTTGATAAACTTTCAGCAAAGTCTCGGCTTCGCGTTCGCTTGAATGATGCTGTCTCACATAAGCTTTAGCGGCTTGGCCAATACTTTCCCTTATTTTGTTATTATTCATGAGCTTTTCAGCATAATCAAGGAATTCGTTTCGGGTTTTGTATAAAAACCCTGTTTCCCCATTGGAAATGATGCTGCTGTTGCCGGGAATGTCTGAAGCCAGCACTGGAAGAGCATAGCCCATCGCCTCTAAAATGGTGGCCGGCTGACCTTCCGACAGCGAGGTATTCAATACAACATCCGTCTCCCGATAAACAGAACCCATGTCTTCATGTGGTACTTGTCCAAGGTAACGGATCCACTCTTTGTGGCGTTCGACAAGTTCAAGTACAACTTGGCCTTCCTTTTCTTCAAGCACAGGTCCGACAAGCCAAAGTCGAAGCTGCGGATAATGCTGGCGAAGGTCATGGAGCATCGAAATTGCTGCGGGTATATTCTTCACTTTCCGGATACCGGCAGGCAGGAAAAATAAAAAGCTATCGGGTTCTTTCTTGAAAAGTGAAACTCCCGAAAGAGAAGCCTGATTTCCCTGGGGCATGATGAAGATTTTGCCGGCAATCCCGGAAACTTCCTTTACCAGGAGTGCTCTGGCTTTCTCATCAAATACATGGATGGCTTTTGCTCCGTTTAAGGAAGCCAGAACATCCTCCCGTTTATCCGGATTAAATAGGTCTTGGTTCAAATCGGTTCCTGTGATGGTCACCATGTAATGAGGCGGCTGGCGATCCAACTTTTGCAGAAATTTATAGAAATTATAGGCATGGAATCCATGAACGATATCAGCAGCAGGGAATGTATGGATGGCGTTCTCGTCTGTTGTCGAAATGATTTCCGTCTCCACACCCAGTATTTCGAGTTTGTCTGCTATGCGTTGAACCGTTATGGTATTTCCACGCAGTTGTGGGTAATTCGGTGAAGCTAAAACAATTTTCATCTTCTTCATCCTTTAATCCAACAATTTGGCGTTTGAACACTTCCGCTCCATTGAATTATCCTAAAACAAAGTAAGTTTGTCACTTAAGTCGTCTTTCGTTTCATTAAAAAAAGATTGCCGGCAGGGCAATCTTTTTAACCTTGTTTTTTGTGGTTCTACTGTACGGGCGCTTCAGCATTTCTGTTGTCTAGCTTCAGCGCCCAGTCCCTCGGGGTCTTAAGCCAAACCGGCAGTGTGGCAAAGAAACGCCACACAACCGATTCGACTTAAGCCTGTCGGGGCTCGACAGGCGCTTCAGCTTTTCTGTATGTCCAGCTTCGGCACCCAGATTCTTGGGCATAAGCCACTCTGGCTGTGCGGCTGAAAACATGCCGCTTCGCCAGCGCGTCTTATGCCCGTCGAATCTACACGGGTGCCTCAGCATTTCTATTGTCCAGCTTCAGCGCCTAGTCCCTCGGGGTCTTAAGCCAAACCGGCAGTGTGGCAAAGAAACGCCACACAACCGATTCGTCTTAAGCCTGTCGGGTCTGGACAGGCGCTTCCGCTTTTCTGTATGTAATTGGCGGGATTGTGTGGGAATCGAACCCACCGAGCCTGGCACGCAGGCCCCTCAGGGTTTTGAAGACCCAGGAGGACACCAGTCACCCATTCAACCCCAGGATATTGTCGGCCGACCTGTACAAGTTTATACCGAAAAAAAGATCTGCGCAAGAACAGCGCTCGGGTAAAACGGTGAAGAGCGGAGTTCAGGCTTGAAACAGCCTTTGCTGAAGACTAAAGTAAAGGGAGAAGCGATTAGAGAAGGCGTGTGAAAAAGATGGAAGAACGATATTTTACAATCGGCATGGCCGGCCATATTGATCATGGCAAAACCAGTTTGACGAAAGCTTTGACGAATGTCGACACGGATCGATTGAAAGAAGAGAAGGAACGGGGCATTTCCATTGAATTGGGGTATGCGCCGTTGCAGCTGGAAGATGACGTCTTTGTATCGATTGTCGATGTGCCGGGACATGAACGGTTTATTCGCCAGATGATTGCAGGTGTTGCGGGAATCGATTTGGTGGTTCTGGTGGTGGCGGCGGACGAAGGCATCATGCCGCAGACTGAAGAGCATCTGGAGATCCTGCAGTTTTTAGGTGTGGAACGCTGCATCGTAGCCATATCGAAAATGGACCGGGTCGATGAAGTAATGCTTGAATTGGTGACGGATGATATTAAGGAAAGGTTAGCGGGAACCGTGTTTCATGAGGCGCCCTATATTGCACTTGATAGTCTTTCGGGTACAGGAATCGATGAATTGAAGCAATTGATTTTGAAGGAATTGAAATCAACTGAATTCCGTGACGCCTATGGTTCATTCCGTTTGCCGATCGACCAGGTGTTTACGGTCCAGGGACAAGGGACGGTGGTCAGAGGCACCGTTTACGAGGGTGTTGTCCGGAAAGCGGCTCAGCTGATGGTGTTGCCGGCCGGGATTCCAGTGAAAGCGAGGCAAATTCAAGTGCACCATGAGGAACGCGAGCAGGCAAGAGCCGGGCAGCGGACGGCCATCAACCTTGGCGGCATTGAACGGACAGCTGTAAAGCGGGGGGATGTGCTGGTGGATTCGGAGCATTTTCTAGTGACGGATACCATTGATGTTGCTTTGCAGGTGATTGGCCGGAAGTTTGCGCCTCTTAAACAGCGGACGGCTGTCAGGCTTCATATCGGTACGTCTGAAGTGATGGGCAAAATTGTCTTTTTCGACCGCAATGAGCTGGCGAGCACACAGGACGAAGTGTTATGCCAAATCCGCTTGGATGAAAAGATTGTGGTACGCAGGGAGGACCGGTTTATTTTGCGGCGCCCCAGTCCGATGGAGACGATTGGCGGGGGCTGGGTCATTCAGCCGAACGGGGGCAAGTACAGGTTCGGCCAGGAGACCATCGCTATGCTCCGGCATCATCAGGAGGGAACACCAGAGGATCTAGTGGCTGATGCGCTCAGCAAATTCCTTCTGCTCGACCAGCAGCAGCTCATGCAGCAGACTTCCCTGGATGACGGCATCTTGAATGAGACTTTGGCGGAAGGCTTGGCTTCTGGTGTCTGGCTGGAGATACCGCGCCAAGGCTATAGCTTGACCAAAACTTTCATTAAAATAAAAGACGAGTTACTGGCAAGGCTGCGGCAGTTTCACGAAGACTTTCCGATGCGAAAAGGCATAGGCAAAGCTGAACTGATCCAAACAATTGGTGCCGCTTATCCGAAACCCTTGCTTGAGTTCAGTCTGGATTTATTGATGGAGCAAAATGAACTGCAGCGATCCGGCCAGTTTGTGGCACTTACTCTTTTCGACCCGCATCTTCCGAAAAAATGGCGTGCGCGAATGGAGCAGGTAATCGGCTCCCTGGAAAAGGATGGCTTCCAGGCTGACAAATGGGAAGCGTATTTTGCAGGCAGTCCATTGCCAAAACCGGAAATTGCAGAACTGACAGCTTATTTGCTTGAAAGCGGCCAGGCTTATCGCTTGAGGGAAGATACACTTATCCACCGTACGGCTTTTGAACAAGCTTTAAACCAGCTGCGAACGAATACAGGAGCTTCCTTTGATTTGAAGCAGGCGAAAGAGATCCTTAATTTGTCGAGGAAATACATGATTCCGTTTCTCGAGTTGCTGGATGAACTGAAATTTACAAGGCGGTCAGAAGATCAGCGTTACTGGATGGAGGAAAAGCTATGAAACAGTATTTGCGGCAGCTGCCGGCAATCCATGAATTGCAGAAAGATCCGCGCTTTGAAGACATGAAAAAAGAATTCGGATTGAACGATGCGCAGCTGACTGACTTTCTGCAGCGGGAAGTCGGCAGGCTGCGGCAAAGTCTGCTGGCAGAAGAATCAGAGGTCGAAGGGCTTGCTCCTGATTTTACAGGCCAGCTTTTCAAGTCAGTTGAAACCCGCGTAAGCATGTGGCAGGCAGATCGGTTGTCACGGGTGATCAATGGCACGGGAACAGTGCTGCATACGAATTTGGGGCGGTCCCGCTTAAGTGATGCGGCAATTGCCCATGTAGCAAAAACGGCAGCGAATTACTCCAATCTTGAATATCGTTTAATGGAAGGAAGCCGCGGATCGCGCCACGACATCATCGAAGATTTATTGCTGGAAGCAACAGGCGCAGAGGCGGCAATGGTGGTGAACAATAATGCGGCAGCTGTATTTCTGATTTTAAGTGCCTTGGCGAAAAAGCGGGAAGTCATCGTTTCCCGCGGTCAATTGGTTGAAATCGGCGGCTCTTTCCGAGTGTCCTCCATCATGGAAGAAAGCGGGGCAGAGCTTGTTGAAGTGGGGACGACCAATAAGACGCATCTATTCGATTACGAAAATGCAGTGGGTGAAGAAACCGTTATGATCATGAAAGTGCATACCAGCAATTTCAAAATGATCGGCTTTACGGAAACAGTGGGGACATCCGAATTGACTGAACTGGCGGGAAAACATCCGAATCTCATTTTTTATGAAGATTTGGGGAGCGGCGCGCTTTATGATTTTAAAAAACATGGCATTGGCGAGGAGCCGCTTGTCCGTGAAGTGATCCAGAGCGGTGTGGACCTTGTTTCGTTCAGTGGCGATAAGCTGCTCGGCGGTCCGCAGGCCGGATTGATCGCCGGCAGGAAACAACTGATCGATCAATTGAAGAAGCATCAATTGGCGCGTGTTTTGCGGGTGGATAAAATGACGCTGGCAGCACTGGAAGAAACCTTGAAAAGTTATTTGTCGGGCCCGGAGAAAATTATTGAACTGCCCACTGTCCGGGATATCATCCGTCCGGCTGAAGACATTAAGATTCAAGCACAGTCGTTTATAAGCAGTTTGTGCTCGGATTCCCGTAATTATGTCGGTGAGCTTCAGGAAAGCACCTCCCAAGTAGGAGGGGGCACCATGCCGGGAGTGGAAATCCCTACCTATATTGCAGCGATTAAACACAGGTCTTTAAGTGCTGAACAATTAGCAGCCCAATTAAGGCAGGCAAAGCCGGCAATTGTAGCGCGAATCCAGGAAGAACGGGTATGCATTGACTTTCGGACCATTCATCATTCGGAGATGGAAGAGTTACTTGCAGGGTTTCTCGCCTTGTGACGGATTGGCTATCAGCTTCTGTTAAGAGGTAAGGCGGCTGTCGCAGATTTTGCGATAGTCGCTTTTTGCTGTGGAGTGAATTTTAGAGGGATTAGTTCTATAATCTACAATATAGAGCGTTGCATAGGAGGCAGATCCAGTGAAGATTTTGATAGCACCTGATTCATTTAAAGGGAGCATGACAGCGATAGAAGCAGCCAGAGCAATGGCTGAAGGGGTTCAGGAGGCATCTCCAGAAGCAGAGGTGGTTTTATTGCCGGCAGCTGATGGCGGAGAAGGCACCTTGGCTACACTGGTCGCTTCAACTGGTGGAAAAACGATTGAAACAGTGGTGGAAGACCCACTTGGACGGAAAATTACAGCGCAGTATGGCGTACTCGGAGACCAGGAAACCTGCGTGGTGGAGTTGGCAGAGGCATCTGGACTGACTCTTCTGGCCGTGGAGGAACGAAACCCGTTGCTTGCTTCAACCTATGGTACCGGTGAACTGATTGCTCACGCACTGGATGCCGGCTACCGGAAGTTCATCATCGGCCTTGGCGGCAGCGCAACCAATGATGCAGGAATCGGCATGCTTCAGGCATTGGGCATGAAGTTTATAGATGTCAATGGCGTGGAATTGGGTCCTGGAACTGTGGCGCTGAATGGTTTATCGAAGATTGACCCACATGGATTTGATCAACGCATCATGGAAAGCCGTTTTTTGATTGCCAGTGATGTCGAAAATCCTTTGATCGGACCTAAAGGTGCATCAGCCGTCTTTGGGCCGCAAAAAGGGGCAACGTCTGAAATGGTGCAGACGCTCGACGCAATCTTAACGAATTTCGCGGATATCGTTGAGCGCTTTACCGGTACAGCGCTGCACCATAAAAAAGGAGCAGGTGCTGCCGGCGGTGCAGGAGGGGCTTTCCAGGCATTCTTTTTAGGAGAGTTGAGACGGGGAATCGATGTGGTGCTTGAAGCGATGAATTTTGAAGAGCAGTTGCTTGATGCTGATCTGGTACTGACAGGAGAAGGAAAAACCGATGTCCAGAGCTTGTCTGGGAAAACGCCGATTGGCATTGCGGAATTGGCCAATCGCCACGGGAAACCGGTCGTCCTAATTTCGGGAATGATCGACGAAACAGAGAGAGACCAGCTATCTCCTTATTTTGCAGAAGTCCATGCTGTAGCGGATGACGGAATTTCACCGGAAGAATCTATGGCGAATGCCTATGACTATATGAAAATGAAAACAAGGAATGTGATGGAGAGCTACTATAAGAAAATCAAACTCCAGTAATCTTAAAAGGTGAATCGGTAAATAACCGATTCACCTTTTTGGATGGTTGCGGTCATTGGTTCAGAACAGGGTGTTCCGTGTAGTCGAAAACGATGTCGGGGAGGATGGAAGGCTCGACATTGTCCCAAATTAATTGGTCGCGCGTTGCTTTGTCCATCCGAAAAGACATGATGCTTTCATCCTTTACATCGTTTTGGGATTCTTTAACAGGATAAATCCACGAAATGGAGATATCGTTCAATTGGCTGATGCCTGACAAGGGAGCCAGTATATCTATGGCTTGCTGCCACATAGCCTTTTTTGTTGAAACCATCGTAAATCCTTTATCGGCATTTAAGGCAAGTTCCACATTCCAGCCCTCCGAAACTCGGGAAACCGAAATTCCGTCAATGCGTTTTTTGTCCATGTTGCTCTTCTCTCCAAGCTGTTGGGTGATGATAGCCTGCAAATCAGCTTTTAGGTTTTTTGCTTCTTGGGATTCGGGTTTCAACAGCCAGCCGCCTATAGCAATCAAAACGATGAATGCCAAGAGTAACCACATCCAACTGGCAGAGCGCTGCAGTTTCTTTTTATTTGCCTCAGTCATTATTCCAGCCACTCCATTCCGGTCATTGCTGATTTCATTATAAAGAGAAACTTCAATCAGTGGGGGGGTTTCTTCATCCCCCGCTGATTGTTAGTTGATCCAATCGGACTTTAACGGGCAGTAAGACTCCCGCTTATAGAAGCGGGAGTCTTACTGCCCGTTAAAGCGGGATAAAGGTAAATGCGGATATGGAAAAACAGCTTTTAGTGTTCGTTAGCTTCTTTTTTTAAAAAAAGTTCATGGTGACCATCTTGAAAACCGTTATACTGAAAAAAGAATATGGATTTATTTTTAGAACCAATTTTGAAAATATACAGAAGATAAACGTATTTACCATGAAATGAGGGAACACCATGAGGCAATCTGACAAGCAGCAGGAAATGCTGCAAGGCTTTATTGAATCACCTGAAAAAGTCAGGGGGCTTTACCGCCGCACCTTATGGATCGTGGTTCTATCACAAATTTTCGGAGGGGCAGGGCTGGCAGCAGGAGTGACGGTCGGCGCCCTTCTCGCACAGGATATGCTTGGCACGGACCGCTTTGCCGGTGCTCCGGTCGCTTTATTTACACTGGGATCGGCAGCGGCGGCGCTCCTCATTGGCCGGCTGTCCCAACGCTTCAGCCGGCGTACCGGTTTGGCTTCAGGCTTTCTGGCCGGAGGAATCGGTGCGATTGGAGTGGTGGCCGCAGCTTTATCCGATAATGTATTTCTGTTGTTTGCGTCCCTGTTGATCTACGGGGCAGGAACCGCCACCAATCTGCAGGCGCGTTATGCGGGCACAGACCTGGCAACTGTAAAACAGCGGGGAACCGCCATCAGCATTGCGCTGGTTTCAACGACTTTTGGTGCGTTTGCCGGGCCGAACCTGATCGGTGTTATGGGCAGGTTTGCTGAGTCCATCGGCATTCCGGCTTTAGCGGGCCCTTTTATCTTAGCGGCAGCAGCGTATAGTCTGGCGGGAGTGGTCTTGCTGATATTCCTGCGTCCGGATCCATTGCTGGTTTCAAAAGCGATAACGGAGCATCAGCAAAGTCTTGAAGTGAACACGCCAGACATGGAACCGCTGGCTGCGGCTTCCATCAATAAAAAAGGCGTCGTGCTTGGGGCAACGGTTATGGTGCTGACCCAATTGATCATGTTTGCGATTATGACGATGACGCCAATTCATATGGGGCATTATGGGCATGATCTTGGAGATGTGGGGCTAGTCATCAGCATCCATATAGCGGCGATGTACCTGCCTTCGATCGTCACAGGCGTCCTTGTCGACAAGCTTGGACGGATTGTCATGTCGATAGCAGCCGGTGTGACATTCATGGCTGCTGGAATTGTGGCTGCGCTGGCGCCGAGTGATTCCTTGTTTGTATTGATTGTCGCTCTTGCTCTTCTTGGGCTTGGCTGGAATTTCGGGTTGATCAGCGGTACCACACTCCTTGTCGATTCGACTCATCCATCTACCCGTGCCAAAACGCAAGGCACTGTTGATGTATTAGTTGCGCTCGCAGGAGCCACAGGCGGCGGGATTTCGGGAATGGTCATGGCACAGTCCAGTTACGCCGTGATGTCTTTGGGCGGCGGATTTCTTGCACTGATTCTGATACCGGTCGTTCTTTGGTCTACAAAAAAGACGGTAAAGATGGATGCTTGAATAAGCTGAAATACAGCTTTTTTGTTCTTTTATTACCTAAACTGCAAAGGAGTTCGTCTATCCATGGGGTTTCTTGTTACAGCCATCTTGCTGGTCTTTCTTTTCGATTTTGTAAAACTGCACAAACAAAATGACAGGTTAATCGAGCAAAATGAACAAGTGATTGAACTGTTGAAAGAAATGAAGGATAAATAAGCTAATGCACTGAAAAAAAGCTCAGGCCACTTATGTGGTCTGAGCTTTTTTCGGAAATAATCGCTTATGGATTTGTCGACCAAAGACCAGCAGATTTCAATAGAACGCGAGGGTGCAACTTCAATTGTGCAACCATCATTTCAGCAAGGTCTTCCGGCTGTATGACTTTATCGGGATTGCCATCGGTCAGGTTTGCTTCAACTGCCAAGTCAGTGGCGACAGTGCTTGGTGTTAAGGCACTGACGCGGATATTGTGTTTTCTGACTTCCAGCATCAACGATTCCGTTAATCCCATAACGCCGAACTTCGAAGCGCTGTAAGCACTTGTGACAGGTGCGCCTTTTTGGCCGGCTGTTGATGAAATATTGATGATATCACCTGCTTGACGCTCGATCATTTGCGGCAGTACAGCGCGGGTCACATAATACACACCCATCAGGTTGGTATCGATAATTCCTTTAAATTCTTCAGGCGATAATTCGAGAAACTTGCCGAATTTGCCGATACCGGCATTGTTGATCAGAATATCGATGGTGCCAAGTTCAGCTAGTACATGCTCAACTGCTGCATTGACCGCTTCCGGATCTGCTACATCAGCCACGGCAAATACTGCTTTGACTCCGTATTGTTCCAGCTCCGCAGCTACTTTTTCCAAGTTTTCAGCTGTACGTCCGACCAATCCTACATTTATGCCTTCCGCTGCAAAAGCGATGGCCGTAGCACGGCCAATTCCTCTTCCAGCTCCTGTAATCAACGCATTTTTCCCTGTTAACTTCTGCATGTGAACCGCTCCTTTTAGTGTAAATCTAATCCATTAATCAGTGTAGCAAATTCCAATCGAAAAACCTTGCTCAAAAGCTCAGAGAGAGCAGACCAATAAAAGGACATAAAAAAACAGCAGAAAAAATTTCTGCTGTCGGTTGAATTATTGATCAAGAAATTGTGTATCCGTCAATAACGCAAAGTCCGGCTGTTCTTTCAAGAACTTCAAGTCGAACGATGAATCACCGAATGCCTGGATTTCTTCAGGAGCAAGAGCGGTATCAAAAATCATATTTTCCCAAGCGCCATCAATGATAGAGGCTTCCAGCTTCTGGCCAGTGATGTCATCGATTGTGTTGATGGTGATTTCTTTTGCCTGGTCGGGATTTTCAGCGATGAACTTAGTCGCTTCTTTATGTGCGTCAACAATGCCTTGAACCATTTCTGGACTTTCTTCAATCAACTTGCTTGAAGTCACCAGAACAGAAGCGGGCAATGTCGTGCCGAATGAAATCTCATCCGGTTCGATGATGACCTTCGCGCCTGTATTTTGCTTCAGTACAGATGCCCAAGGTTCAGGAGCGACCGCAACATCCACTTTTTCAGTAGCGAACATCGCTTCATATTGAGCAGGGTTGCCTGTTTGGTGAAGCATCTCGCCGCCGATGCGGTTTGAAGTGATGCCGTGTTCTTTCATGAAGGTTTCGAATTGGACGTCATGCGTGCAGCCGACGCGCGGTGTGATGAACGTCTTGCCTGCAAAATCCTCGATCGATTCAATGCCGCTGCCATTTCTCGCCATGACGACTGTACCGCCTGAAGCGCCGCCGGCAACCATGGTGACATCTGCGCCATTTGTGTAGTTGTTCATCGCTGGACCAGGTCCAACAAGTCCGGCATCGATATCACCGGTTTTCAATGCCGTCATAAAGTCCGCGCCATCTGCAAATGTCACGTATTCAACGGCTGTGCCGTCTTCAAGGTTCTTTTCATACATTTCCTGGTCTTTAGCGACCATTGCGGGTACATGATCAAGGTTCGGGAAATAACCGATTGTAACAGAAGATGAATCTTCGCTTGCGTCAGGTGAACCACAAGCTGCCAAAATGCCGACCATAGCGACAGGTGCAATAAGTGAAAATATACGTTTCATAAAATGAATTCCTCCTGTTTGTTTAAATAGTTATTCGTGATACGGCTTTGCTGAAACTCTTACTTTTTATGTCTCTAATCCCCAGCGCTTGAGGACGTTCTTTTCGATTCGCTGGAAAATCATCAGGTCGACGATTGCACCGACGACGCCGATGATGATCATCACGCCGATGACCAGTGACATATTGCCGAAATCGGATGCATAGCGCAGCGTGTACCCGAGCCCCGGTCCGGAACTGAGAAGTTCTCCGGCCATCAACGCCCGCCAGGCAAATGCCCAGGCTAGGCGGGCACCCGTAACGAAATACGGAACAGATGCCGGAATGATTACTTTGATGAACAGGTCCAGTCCGTTCGATCCCATCGTCCGTGCTGCTTTGATGAAGAGGGGATCGACGTTCTTGATGCCGGTCCGGACATTCAGGATCATGACGAATGTACCGCCCAAAATGACGACGAAAATGATGGAACCTTCGCCAAGGCCGAACCACATCATTGCGAGAGGCAGCCAGACGATGCTGGGCACACTTTGCAGTGCGAGCACCAGGGTTCCAAGGGTTTCATCTGCCGTTTTCGAGCGCGCCAGCAAAATGCCGACGCCGGTTCCGATGATGGCAGCTGCCACCAAACCAATCAGCAGCCTGCGGAAACTCGCAATCAGGTCATAGACCAATGTCAGATCCGCGAATCCGGCCACGAGCGAATCGTAGACGCTGACAGGGGATGGGAGGATGGTTTCGTGCCACAGTTCAAAGCGGGAACCCAGTTCCCAGAAGACGATGAGCGCGGCGAAAAAAATGATTCGTTTAACTGCCGGCTTCATATGCTTGCTCCTCGTCTATGACTTTATCGATTTCAGTTTTCAAGAGAGCCATAATCTGCTCTTCCAATGCAGCGATTTCCTGCCGGTGCTGTTCACGCGGGCGGGGAATATCGACGGTGATATCGGTCAAGATGGTTCCTGGGCGCGTCCCCATGACGATGATGCGGTCAGATAGTTTAATTGATTCAGAAATGCTATGGGTCACAAAGACGATGGTCTTTTTCGTATCGATCCAAATTTCCTCAAGCTGGCCGTGAAGACGGCTTCTCGTCTGTTCGTCCAATGCACCAAACGGTTCGTCCATCAACAAGACGGCAGGATCCATCGCCAATGACCGGGCAATCGATACACGCTGCTGCATGCCTCCGGATAATTCGTGGGGATAATGAGAAGGGTAATTGCTGAGCTGCACCATTTTCAAAAAATGATGAGCACGCTCCAGGCCTTCTTTTTTTGACATTTCCTTCCGTAAGGGGAACATTACGTTTTCCGTGACATTCATCCACGGAAACAGGGCAGCCTGTTGAAACACCATGCCCCGATCTTTTCCAGGCTTTACTACTTTCTTGCCGTCAACGATGATGTCGCCTGAAGTTGAACTGACAAGTCCGGCAATCATCGACAACAAGGTGGATTTCCCACAACCCGAAGGTCCGAGAATGGAAACAAATTCTCCTTTTTGGATCGATAGGTCGATGTCCTTTAATACAGTATTCGGCTTATCATTTTTATCGAAGTACACTTTGTTGATTTTCTTGGCTTCAATGAACATAATTGGCCACCGGTAATAAAACCTACCTTTCCTATCGGATAATATTATTAAAGTATAGTAGAATGATAAGGATTGTCAAGGTGAAAATGCTGAAAAAACAGTTTTTTGCTTGTAACAACAATATATGGGTATGGAAAACGACTCTTGCCCTGCTATCGGCCAATCCATAAACCAAGTGTATAAAGAGGATGGCGGCACAAAAAAGGCAGACCCTGAATTTTCAGGATCTGCCTTTATAATAAGTAAGAAACTTTACATTTTTATTCGTCGAAAAGATTCATGCTCAAATACCGTTCGCCCGTATCAGGAGCGATGCATAAAACTTTTTTGCCTGCACCAAGGCGTTTAGCAAGTTCGATTGCTGCGTAGATGGTGGCGCCGGCAGATGGTCCGACGAAAATTCCTTCTTCCCGTGCAACTCTTTTAAAGATGTCGATTGCATCTTCATCATTGATTGCCATAATTTCATCGTAGACTTCAGTATTGAGAATATCAGGAATGAATCCTGGGCTGGTACCGACTAATTTATGCTTACCGGGTTTTCCGCCGGACAGTACAGGAGATCCTTTCGGCTCCACGACTGCGATATAAAGTTCCGGAAGATGTTCTTTCAAGGTTTCGCCAGTGCCTGTGATGGTGCCGCCGGTTCCGGCAGACGCCACGAATGCATCCAGTTTGCCGTCCATCTGCTCGAGAATTTCCATTGCAGTGGTGGTACGGTGGATATCTGGATTTGCTTTATTTTCGAATTGCTGAGGGATGAAGCTGTTCGGAATTTCTTTCTGCAGCTCCAAAGCTTTGCTGATTGCTCCGGGCATTTTGGCATCGCTTGGTGTCAGCACCACTTCAGAACCGAATGCCTTCAATAAATTGATGCGTTCTTTCGTGGCGTTATCCGGCAATACCAGTATAGAGCGGTAGCCTTTTGCAGCAGCGACCATTGCGAGGCCGATTCCTGTATTGCCGCTTGTCGGTTCAATGATAGTGGCACCTTTTTCGATTAAGCCTTCTTTTTCTGCTGTTTCGATCATATTGAAGGCAGCGCGGTCTTTGACGCTTTTGGAAGGATTGAACATTTCCAATTTGACATAGACATCAGCTGCACCTTCCGGAACGATGCGGTTCAGTTTTACGACCGGCGTATCGCCGATCAATTCAATGATATTATTATAGGGTTTCATATAGAAGACAACCTTTCTTAAGTTATGGAATTTACCGCATATTATTTCTATACGCTGAACTTCAGAGCGCATTCAAACTGAAGTCTTTCAGTTGACGATAGGAAATTCAAACTTTATTCTACTAGTATAACGCATTTTTGTTAATCATATTGGATTTGTAGGCTTAACAACAAGGAGAGTGTACGATGGAAAAAATACCTTTAATCGTCAGTACGGATTGGTTGGAACAACGTTTGGATGACCCCGATTTGCGGATTATTGATGCCACGGCGTTTATGGATATTCCCGCGGATGGCGGACCGCCTTCCGTTCAATCTGGAAAAGCTTCTTACCAAGAAGGGCATATTCCTGGAGCTGTCTACGCCGATCTGCTGAACGAACTGTCAGATCCCGACTCACCACTGCCGTTTATGGCACCGCCGCGCGAACATTTCGTAAAAAAAATGACGGAGCTGGGTTTAGGAGATGGCCATTATACCGTTATCTACGACCAGGGCGCCTTAGTGAAAAACCCGGTGGTTGCTGCCTATTGGGCTTCGCGCTTGGCTTGGCAGATGCATTATGAGGGGTATGAAAATGTAGCGATTTTGGAAGGCGGCTTGCCGAAATGGAAAGAAGAAAACAGGCCATTGACAGTTGTTCAGGGCAACTATGCGCCTGCAACATTCACTGGGCAGCGCCGACCGGAACTGCTTGCCACCAAAGAAGATGTACGACAGGCAATGGATGATGACAATGTCATCCTGATCAACAGTCTGTCACCGGAGGATTTCAGAGGAGAGTCTAATACTTATCCGAGAAAAGGCCATATTCCAAGCAGCGTCAATGTCTTCTTCGGCCTCCATGCCGATCAGCAAACCAAGCAAATACATGATGACGCTATTCTTCGTGAGCCTTTCGAGAAAATTGGGGCATTGGATCCAGACAAAAAAGTCATCACTTATTGTGGCGGTGGAATTGCCGCTACCTGGAATGCATTGCTGCTCAATAAACTGGGCCAGAAAAATGTTGCCGTCTACGATGGTTCAGTGAACGAATGGGCGAGTGACCCATCCTGCCCACTGGTGACAGGAGAATGAATAAAAGACCGCATTGCCTTTTAGAGGCAATGTGGTCTTTTATCGTTTACCGATATAATGGACATTTATGGATAGTAATATCTATACAAGTTGAACCAATGAATTGCTTTTTAAACTCATTATTAGTGAAGAAACGAAAAAAGTGCTCTAAGCGGATGCTTTCCGTGGACGAAGCTATCGTAGCGGTGCAAGAGCACATCTCTGCCCTTTGCCGCCTTCCACTCTTTCTTCTAAGTGTCTTCGAGAATTGAACAACAGGATATGGAGTAAACCGGCGGAGACTCCCGCGGGATAGCGAAGTGCCGAAATCCACTCGGGCGCTAAGCCCGAGTTAGTTCGGCGCAAGCCCGTAGGAAAGCGGAGCTGGTTTGCGGAATATCCATAACAGAATTAGTCTAACTTATATAGCGAATCTTCCTTATTCTTCAATAACCGCCACTGGAATGTGCTGAAAGCTTGCTACATCGAACAAACCGCAATCGGTTAACTTCAACTTCGGGATAACTGGCAACGAAAGGAAAGAGAGAGTTAAAAAAGCATTGAAATGAGTGGGAGCTCCGATCAGCTTAAGACTTTCATCGAGCACTTTGAGCTGTTCGAAGACGACGTCGAACGGTTCTTCCGACATCAGGCCTGCAATGGCAAGAGGAAGGCTGGCCAAAACCTTTCCATCCTGGATAATCACCAATCCGCCTTTCAGGTTCTCCAAAGCTTCAGCTGCCGTTTTGATGTCGCGATCCGTTGTTCCAACAGCGATGATGTTATGCGAATCATGTGCAACGGTAGTAGCGATGGCACCGTTTTTCAGTCCAAAGCCATGAACGATGCCAAGACCGATATTGCCGGTTGCCCAGTGGCGCTCAATCACCGCAATCTTCAATAGATCCTTTTCCGTATCTGATACAAAAAAACCATCGACTACAGGAGCTTCTTGCATCAAATGTTCTGTGATGAGGTTATTTGGGTTGATGCCGATGATATGTGCCTTCGTACTGCCGCTCGCGGGAATTTGAAAGCTGTTCTTGGAAAGCTCTGCAATACGCACTGTATCCTTTACCGTTGCTGTGTCGCTTTTTTCCTGGAGGGTTCCCACATATCGGCCGTTTTGCGCTACCAATTGACCGTCTTTATATACTTCAGCAATTGTCAATTCTTCAAGGTCATCGAGCAGAAGAAGATCCGCATCATAACCCGGAGCGATAGCGCCTTTTTGGTGCAGTCCGAAGCATTGCGCCGCATTGAAACTGCCCATGGAAATAGCGGTTATCGGGTGGATGCCCTGCTTGATGGCAGTTCGGACATTATAATCGACACTGCCTTCTTCAATCAGATCATCCAAATGTTTGTCGTCTGTACAGAACAGGCAACGGTGAGCGTTCTGTTCTGTTACACCTTCGAGCAGCGCCAGGAGGTTTTTTGCGACCGATCCTTCGCGGAGCATCACGTACATCCCCCGTTCCAGGCGCATCATCATTTCTTCTTTTGTGACACATTCATGATCTGTCAAGATGCCGGCAGTTCCATAGACATTGATGTCGTTTTCAGTAAGGCCTGCTGCGTGCCCGTCAATTTGCCGGTTCAGCAGCAATTTATCAAGCATGGCTTCATCTCCGCGCAGAACGGCAGGGAAGTCCATCACTTCAGCGAGCCCCAAAACCCCATCCCGGCGCATGAAAGGAACCAGGTCTTCAGCGGCAAGGCAGGCACCTGCATTTTCAAAAGAAGTTGCCGGCACGCAGGATGGCAGCATAAATTGGATATCGAGCAAAGTTGCTTCGGCATCCATCAGCATAAATTCCAGTCCATTGGTTCCACTGACATTTGCAATTTCATGTGGATCGGCAATGACTGTTGTGACGCCATGCGGCAGGACTACTTGTGAGAATTGCTGCGGTGTCACCATCGAAGATTCGATATGGACATGTGCGTCGATTAAACCGGGAGCCAGAAATTTTCCGGTGGCATCGATTTCTTTGACGCCTTTATAATCGCCGATGCCGACTATTATGCCGTCGCTGATAGCTACATCGCCAGTAGTGAGGGTCTTTGTGAATACATTGACGATAGACGCATTGCGGATCACCAAATCGGCTTTTCTTTGTTTATTGGCAACATCTATCCGATTTTTCAATTGTGCTTTAGTCATTGTTTTTCAAGCTCCTTTAAAGGGATTTTAGATTTCATTAAGGGAAGGAAAGTTGTTTGACGAGCTGAGCTTTGCTTTATTTTACATGAGATACTTGATGAGCTCTAGCAAAAAGCGGGAGTGGGAAGCTCTTGGTTGGAAAACTGGAAGCCCTAATAAAAATACAGTCGGCATGCTGTCGAGTGCACAAAGATTTTATTTTATTGGTGGAAGAGATTATAATAAGGAAATCACTTAGTGAATTTCCAGAAAGAAGATGACGATATGTGGAATCACCCGATGGCAAAAGCTTTTGCAGTCGGTTTGGCCGGCGCCGGGCTCTTTGTTGCAGCTGGAGCGCCGATGCCTTGGCTGTTGGGCCCTTTGTTTGCGGTTTTGCTGGTGCAATTGTTTACACCGGTTTCGCTGAAATGGCATTCAGGTTTCCGCAATGGCGGATTGGTTGTGGCAGGGTATGTCATCGGATATGCCTTCACCCTTGAAGCTTTGCAGGGGATGAAACAATATTTTTGGGCGATGGTATTGGTCAATATCGCATTTTTTATCCTTTTCCTGTTCATCAGTTCATTGATGGCTTCACGGACAAAGGTTGACCAGGCAACAGCGATGACTTGCTGCGTTCCGGGTGGTTTGTCGCAAATCATCATATTTGCGGAAGAACAGAAAACCATCGATTTGACGGCAGTCACTTTTTACCATGTTCTGCGCGTGCTGCTGATTGTCGCCATCGTGCCATTTATTGTGGCAGATGGAGGATCTGCCCATGTAGAAGAATTGGGGCAGGGAGATTATTCCCTGCAATTAATCGGATTGTTGGGGCTGTGTTACGGAGCTGGCATGCTGGCGGAGAAAGTGAAAGTGCCGACGGCTTTTTTGCTGGGACCCGTTTTTCTGATTATGGCCATTAATCTCGTTGGTGCAACTATACCGATCATGCCGGGTTCTTTTCTGCACATCGCGCAATTATTCATCGGCATTTATATCGGATTGTTGCTGAAAAAAGAAGATTTGAAATTGACGAAGCGGATGATTTTCTATTCCTTTTTTTCAAGCGCGGTGTTGATCGCCTTTGCCTATGTGCTCAGCTTTGTTCTGCAGGATCTCTACGGCCTCAGCTTTTCAACCAGCTTCCTGAGTTTGGTGCCAGGGGGTCTTGATCAGATGGGGCTCATTGCAGCCTCGGTTCATGCAGATGTCACCGTTGTAACTGCTTTTCAATTGTTCCGGATTTTGTTTTTAACGGTGTTGGTTGTGCCATTCGTTAAACTAGTGGTGGACCGCAGTGAGCATAGGAAAAAAGTAGTTGAAGGTAATATAAGATAGAGTAAAAAGGCAGCCGAGGATGTAATATCCTAGACTGCCTTTTGCTGTAGCATTATTCGGTTGTTTCCTTATAGATGAAATAGTCGAAATCAGCTGGCTGCTGTTGTCCCGAAAGATCCTGGCATTGCATGCCGACAAATGCACCGGTGAAGAAACCTCCGCCTTGGATATAGTCATCCGAAAGTTTATGGGAGGCGAATTTGATCGGAAGCGTGTTCCAGTTCTCTCCGTCAAAGGAGTAAGAGTACAGATAAGTTGTCGTTTGTACTTCCACACGCATCCAAACAGATTCCACATGCTCAGGAATACTGACTTCCTCTCCTTGGAGCGGCTGTGTGAAGGAGAAGTTGTCGCACACTGTAAGTTCAAGGATGCGTCCCTTTTCTTCATGCCAGGAAATCTGGAGAGCTGTCCAGTTTTCGGTGTTGTAATAATTTACGAGTCCGGCTCCCTGCTGGAAAGTAGTGGGTTGGAAAGCAACTTTTGTTTCAGCGATAAAATTAAAATGCTGCCAGCGTCTTGCAACGAACGCCTGCGTGAACTTGGATGTCAGCGATTCACGCCCGTAGAGGCGGAGATGGCCAGGGCTGTCTGTTAAAGAGACGATTTCTTCTCCAAGTGGAATGCGGAGCGTCTGAAAATGGCTATTCAATTCTACAGAATCAAAATCATCCTTTTCAGGGAAATCCGCTGGCCATTGGACTTCTTCAATCGCCGGACCTTCAATTTTTGAAGAAGGCTGGTTGCCTCCGACAACATAAGGCCAATCATCTTTCCATTCCAGACGTTGGATGGCGGTTTCCCTGCCAAGCGGACAAAAGCCTCGCGGATCCAATAAAGCCTGATCTTCCTGCGGCAAAGGACGCCCAGTTAAATGCACCAGGAACCATTCATCTGTATGAGTTTGGACCATCGAAGCATGTCCAGCTTTCTGAAGCGGAATTCTTGGATATGGCCATGAGGTGATCAATGGGTTTTCAGGATGGACTTCATACGGTCCGTCGATTTGGCGAGAGCGGGCGATTGTTGCCTGATGATCGTATTTGGTTCCGCCTTCTGCTGTCAGCAGGTAATAATACTCGCCGATTTTGTAAAGATGCGGTGCTTCTGTCAGTTTGATGTCAGTGCCTTTAAAGATGATTTTTGAGTCGCCGATGAGTTTGCGTGCGGCCGGATCGAATTCCTGCAGGACGATGCCGTAAAAAGGGTGATGCCCGACACGGTGGTCCCAGTACATATTGACAAAGTATTTTTTGCCGGATTCATCATGAAAGAGGGAAGGGTCGAATCCAGAGCTGTTCAGGTAAGACGGCTCTGACCATTCCCCATCGATGGTTTCACAGGTCACTAAATAATTGTGGCAGTCTTTCCATTGGCCTTCCGTCACTTTCACGTCCGTAAAAATCAGCCAAAACTGGCCATCACTGTATGACAGGGCAGGAGCCCAAACGCCTCCGGAATTCGAATTTCCGGACATATTCAATTGGCTCAACCGGTTTAAAGGGCGGGAGACCAACCGCCAGTTCTTCAAGTCTTTTGAATGATAGATTCCTACTCCTGGAAACCATTCGAACGTAGAAACAGAAATGTAGTAATCTTCTCCTATACGGCAAATAGATGGGTCGGGATTAAAACCTGGCAAAATCGGATTTTGGATCATCGTCATTGTTCTTCATCCTCCATTCAAATATGTAAGTGCTTACAAATTTCTTTTTTTCAACTTCCAATCGATCATACCGTACTTAGTCTATCGAGTAAACTAAGTTTTTTGAAATAGCTTGAAATACAATTAGAAAAAGCTGGTATCCGCAAATGGGATATCAGCGAGACCTACTATCTGGAAGCGTCTATTTTCTAAGCCTTCAAGCTTGTTTTCTGTTGCATACTGACATTGAGGAAGTTTTCAATGGAAAAGGCGGATGCCCCCAAAGCGCTTGAGAAAGTGCTCAGTTCTGAGAAGCAGATGGTCAAATCATTTTGCTGGAACCATAAAGCCTGATTCGATACCCGATCCGTTAAGGTTTTAGTTAGCCACTTAGAAGAAGACGCCATTCGGTTGCCGATTATCACTTGCTGGGGATTAAAGCTGTTGATGATGTTATTGATGCCGACACCCAGGTAATCACCGGCTTGTTCAAATAGAGCGATCACTTTTGGGTCGCCCTGCTCGGCAAGCGCCATAAGATCGCTCAGCTCCATTTCTTTTCCTGAAGGGGAGACAATTTTCATTTTTTCTGCGGCTGTCAGTAAAGCCTGTTCAGAAGCAAATAGTTCCCAACAACCCTTATTTCCGCAACGGCATGTAGGTCCATTCACTTGAATCGTCATATGGCCGAGTTCACCCGAAAAGCCATTTGAGCCTTTATACAAAGCGCCATTCAATATCAACCCAACACCGATACCGATTCCGGCACTGACGTAAATGATATGCTCGGAATCTTTTCCGGCACCGAACCTCTTTTCTCCATATGCACCCGCATTCGCTTCGTTTTCAATGATGATCGGCAACTGGTAGCGGTTTTCGAGAACCAGCTTCAAGTTTAAGTTCTTCCATTTTAGGTTGGGGGCAAGCAGGATTTCTCCATTATTGTCAACGATGCCAGGCACACCCATACCGATGCCGATGATGCCGTGAGGGCTGGGTGGAGCAGAATCCGTCAAAGAATCGATGGTATTGAATAATTGTTTTTCAATTTCTTCATAGGACAAATTCTTAAAAGTAACTTCTTTTTCTATGCAGATATTGCCGTTCAAATCCGTCAGCACACCCAGGAGGTAATTCACTCCAATATCAATCCCTATAGAGTAACCGGCCTTCTCATTGAAAAGCAGCATGACCGGGCGCCTTCCGCCACTGGATTTTCCTGGACCCGATTCATAGATCAACTGATCATCCAATAAGTCATTCACCAGGGAAGAGACCGTGCCTTTATTTAAACCGACTTCTTGAGCCACTGCTGCTCGTGAGATAGGGGAGTGGTTTATGATTTTTTTCAGGACTAAGGATTTATTGCCCTCTTTAACTACGTGATGGTTCCAGGTCTTATTTTCTCCAATATTCATGACAAGCAACTCCTTCTACTGAAATCTTGCTTTCTATCAACTTCCAAAATCGACTTTTGAAAATTTGTGTACAAACGCCCAAGCTGCGGAAGAGAAGTGTAAGAGACATTTATCCGGAGACTTCTCGAACGAAAATTTTCAAAACCCTCTAGTTAATAGTGTAACGCCATTTTTAAGATTTAGGTGAAAAACCTCATTCTACAGGAATAGTAACATGAAAATAAAACTTTGTTTAGCCACTAGACTAACAAAAATAATTTTGCTACAATTAAACCGCATACAACAATCTGAAAATTGTTGTAATAACAAATGCATGAGGGGGAAAGTAAAATGGGGAAGAAGAAAACGCTTACACTTCTGTCGTCCGCTTTGGCTTTA
This sequence comes from uncultured Planococcus sp., assembly GCF_947501725.1. Classification (NCBI taxonomy): domain Bacteria; kingdom Bacillati; phylum Bacillota; class Bacilli; order Caryophanales; family Caryophanaceae; genus Planococcus; species uncultured Planococcus sp. The sequence goes on from NZ_CANMXD010000002.1 coordinate 416,199, forward strand.
ACATTGTTATTAACAGGTTGCTCAGGTTCTGATGAATCAGGGGAAGCATCAGGGGCAGCTGAAAAAGAAATAAAGTTCATGCATCTATGGCCTGAGGGCAGTTCGAAAAAGCATTTTGATGTAGTTAATGAAATCATCGCTGAATACGAAGAGGAAAATGAAGGGGTTTCCATTGATCTTGAAGTATTGAGCAATGAACAATATAAAGATAAATTGAGAGTACTCTCCACGTCCGGAGATCTCCCGGATGTCGGGTTGACATGGGCAGCAGGATTTTTAGAACCTTATGTTGGGGGCAATATGTTTGCGCCGCTGGATGATGTAATCGAAGAAGACTTGAGCGATGCATTTGTTCCTGGGACTACGGAAGCCTATGCCATGGAAGGTTCGACTTATGGTTTGCCGCTGGAATTGAATATCGTTTCTTTATACTATAATAAAGCGATGTTTGAAGAGCAGGGAATTACACCGCCTGAGACTTATGAAGAACTTGAGACGGCTGTAAAAGAATTCAATGACGCTGGAATCCAACCGATCGCTTTAGGCAACCGGGATTCTTGGACAGGCTCTATGTGGTATATGTATCTGGCTGACCGTATCGGCGGAGCGGATGTATTGAACAAAGCGATTGACCGCTCAGGTTCTTTTGAAGATCCGGCTTTGGTCGAAGCGGCTGCGAAGACACAGGAATTGGTTGATATGGGTGCTTTCGTCAATGGATTTAACGGACTCGCTGATGAAGAAGCAAAATCCATGTTCATGAGTGGACAGGCACCGATGTACTTGATCGCGACTTGGGACCTTCCAAACTTCACGACAAATGAAAGCGTACCGCAGGAATTTAGGGATTCAATCGGCTACCTTAACTTCCCGACTGTCGAAGGACAAGGGGATATGAGCAGTTTTGTCGGTGGTCCTGGAGTTGGATTATTCGTTGCTGAAGAATCAGAAGTAAAAGAAGAAGCGAAAGATTTCGCATCTTACTTTGTTAAGGCATGGGGAGAAGAAGCAGTGACTAAAGCGGGAGTGATTCCTGCCACTAAAGTGGACGCTGAGTCATTGGACCTGCCTGAAATGTATGTAGATATTCTGAATGAGCTGAATGGCGCTACTAACATCACATTGTTCGCTGATGTTCAAATGAGCCCGGATGTGGCTCAAGTGCATCTGGACTCCATTCAAGCCCTTTTCGGCAATCAAATAACTCCGGAAGAGTTTGCTAAGAATCACGAAGAAGCCCTTTCAAAAGAATAAAAAGTACTTCTTATAAGTTGAACTAAAAAAAACAGCTCTTACACAACGTTTCGGACGCTTTGAGCATGGCTCCCTCAAGAAGCCCTTGGGCACGCCGGCGCTAAGAGATGTAGTGAAATCGAAGTGAGCCTCTGTGTTTCTGCCGTATTTATAAAAGATATGGAACAAATCAGTGGAGACTCCCGCGGGCAAGCGAAGTGCCGAAATCCACTCGGGCGTTTAGCCCGAGTTAGTTCGGCGCAAGCCCTTGGCAGCTGGCAAAGCGACGTCCTGTCGCGCTAGCTGCATGACCCGCATCCTGCGGGCCCGAAAGCGGAGCTGATTTGTGGAATATCAATAGGCGAAGATTATTAGTTCAACTTATATAAAAGGGAAAATCTAATTAAAAAGAGGGGGCATATCCAACACTGTGGATTGTCCCCTTGTATTTTCTAGGATATGGGGTTGAATGGTATGAATAAAGTAATGTCGAATAAGTTCTATATCGCTTTTTATATTGCGCCAGCACTTCTTCTACTGCTGATCCTCGTTTTCATCCCCTTAGTCTTATCAGGGTATTATGGCTTGATGGATTGGGATGGCATAGGAGAGAAAACCTTCATCGGTTTAGAAAATTACATCACTGGAGTTCAGGATAAGCTGTTCTGGAACAGTGCGTTCCATTCATTTCTATTGGCGATTTTTTCTACCTTAAGTTTAGTCATTTACTTGACGGTCTCTTTTATATTGGCTTCAAAAATTAAAGGGGCAGATTTACTGCGCAAAATTTACCTGATTCCCATGTTGTTGTCTTCAGTTGCCATTGCCCAGCTATGGGTTAAAATCTACAATCCATCAAATGGTATTCTGAATGTCTTCCTGATGAGCATCGGCGTGGAAAATCCACCATTATGGTTAGCGAACCCTTCGATTGTATTGTTTGCCATATTCGTCCCGATTTTATGGCAGTATGCGGGTTTCTACATATTGATCTATTATGCGGCTCTGAAGAATATTCCTGAATCACTGATAGAAGCTGCAAGGATTGATGGGGCATCCGCTTTCCAGATTGCCACACGCATCAAGCTCCCGTTGATCAAAGAAGTGGTCAGCGTAACGATTGTCCTGGCAATCGTGGGATCTCTTAAATATTTCGATTTGATCTATGTAATGACTGCCGGGGGGCCAAACGGAGCAAGTGAAGTAATGGCTTCCTATATGTACAAACTTGCTTTCTCGAATTATAACTTCGGGTACGGCAGTGCCATCGGCTTCCTGTTATTGATCATCACTTTAATCGTTACACTTATTGTACGGAAACTGACAGAAACTAAAGATAAACTCGAATATTAGAGGAGGCATGAAAATGGGCCGCATTGGTTATTTCTTTCTGTATCTGGCATTGATCATCGTAGGGCTATTTCAAATCCTGCCGTTGATCTGGCTATTCCTATTCTCCTTAAAAGATAATAATGAAATCTTCGCGGGTTCGCCGTTTGCTTTGCCTTCGGAATTCAGATGGGAGAATTACGCGAAAGTCTGGGATGGCGGCATCGGTACTTATTTTTTCAACAGTGTCTGGATTACGATCCTTGCCATCATTTTAACCGTCCTTTTTGCAAGCATGGCGGCTTTCGCGATTACAAGATTAAAGTGGAAATTAAGTGGGCTGGTGCTTGGATTGTTCATGGTCGGATTAATGATTCCGATTCATTCCGCCCTGATCCCGCTTTACAGCATGTTCTTGAGTGTCGACATGATCGACAATCCGTTTTCCATTGTCATCACCTACACGGCGTATAATCTGCCCATCACATTGATGATCCTGCTGGGCTTCTACTATACGCTGCCGCATGAAATAGAAGAAGCGGCCGTGATTGACGGCTGCTCGATCCATCGGATGTTTTTCCGGATTATCCTGCCGATGACAACACCGATTTTAGCAACAACTGTCGTCATCAACATGATCTATAACTGGAACGAATTTGTATTCGTCAATACCTTCATCAGCTCCGAAAAATACAAAACGCTGACAGTGGGTATCCAAAATTTCATTGGTCAATACATGACGGATTGGGGCGCAATCGGGGCGACTTTGGTCATCAGTGTCTTGCCGATCATCGTGGCTTTCATCTTCTTCAGCAATAAGGTAGTCGAAGGCATTTCATCAAGTGCCGTAAAAGGATAAATATAAAGAAGCTTCACACCTTAAGGAAGGGATTCCTCAGGGCGTGAAGCTTTTTTATGGGTTTTTTCGATTGCGTGCATGGCCATCCAGGTCGTAAGAAAAGCATATAAACTGCCGCCGAATATGATCGCCAGAGCTGGAAACAGTCTCATGATGAAGAACAACGGAACTAGACAGAAAATAATGACAGCAGTAGCTGGCGGATTGACTAGCATCAGCAGAAATGCGTTTTTAATGACCGAAGGTACCTTAATATCGTAATGGACGAAGGACGGGAATAGATAAAAAAGGAAGAACGTGAATATCAGCATAAATGCAAACAAAGGAATGTATGTCCAATCCAATAGTTCGTTCGGGCTTGCCTGGATATAGAAAATATCTAAAGCGATGAGCAATAATATTACAGTGATGAAGAGTCCAAGAAGATTGCTTTTCAAAAAGTCTTTCTTATAAAACTCCCAAAAGGATGTAAATAGAGGCAAATCGGTATTTCCCTTCAGCCATTCACGGCAGATGGCAAACATGGAAGTGGTGGCAGGGTAAAATCCGAACAGGACACCGCCCAGCAAGGAAAACAATACCCACAGGAGGTTCAAGTAAGCAAAACGGGTTATCCATTCCAATCCAAGATAAATATAGCTGCTTGTGTTATTCATTGGTGACCGCCTTTATCGCAGATTTCAGTAATTTATAAAATCATATCCTACTCATCTAAAAAAATCATTTAATGAGGTCCAAATACTTTGTTTAATCAATAGACAAACTAATTATAACTTGATATAATCCTTAATGAAAGCCTTTTCACTAATAAGTCTAAATATTGATACATATTCACAGAAACAAAATTATATTGGAGGTATGGAAAATGGTACATTTCCCGGAAATTGAAAAGATAAAATTTGAAGGAGCGTCTTCAAAAAATCCATTCGCTTTTAAATTCTATGATCCTGAAGAAAAAATCGCAGGAAAAACAATGGAGGAAACCCTTCGTTATGCTGTATCTTACTGGCATACATTTACGATGGATGGTTCAGATCCATTCGGTGCCGGAAGCATGATCCGCTCGTGGGACCGCCTTAACGGGATGGACCTGGCAAAAGCACGGGTTGAGGCATCATTCGAATTTTATGAAAAAATGGATGTACCATTCTTCTGTTTCCATGATGTTGATATCGCACCTGAAGGCAGTAATTTGCGGGAATCCAATAAAAACCTGGATGAAATCGTTGGAATGATCAAAGAGTACATGAAAGACAGCAAAGCGAAATTGCTGTGGAATACAGCCAATAACTTCACACATCCACGCTTTGTCCATGGAGCCGCAACGTCAAGCCATGCAGATGTCTTTGCCTATTCAGCTGCTAAAGTGAAAAAAGGGCTTGAAATCGGTAAAGAACTTGGTGCTGAGAACTATGTGTTCTGGGGCGGCCGTGAAGGCTATGAAACGCTTTTGAATACCGACATGAAACTGGAGCTGGATAACTTAGGGCGCTTCTATCATATGGCAGCCGACTACGCGAAGGAAATCGGTTTTGATGCACAATTCCTGATCGAACCGAAGCCGAAAGAACCGTCTACACACCAATATGATTATGATGTAGCGACAGCCCATGCATTTTTGCAGAGCTATAAACTGGACGATAAATTCAAATTCAATATCGAAGCCAACCATGCTACACTGGCTGGCCATACCTTTGAACATGAACTTCACTATGCGCGCATCAACAATATGCTCGGTTCAGTAGACGCCAACCAAGGAGATCCGCTCTTGGGCTGGGATACCGATGAGTTCCCGACTGATCTATGGTCAACCACTTTGGCGATGTACGAAATCCTCCAAAATGGCGGACTTGGCCGCGGCGGCTTGAACTTTGATGCTAAAGTAAGAAGAGGGTCATTCGAGCAGGACGATCTGTTCCATGCACATATTGCCGGAATGGACGCTTTTGCTGTCGGTCTGAAAGTGGCTCAGCAACTGATTGATGATAAGGTGCTTGAGAATGTAGTGAGCAGCCGATATGAAACTTATACAAATGGCATCGGACTGGATATCGTCAATGGCAATACTGACTTCCACAAACTTGAAGATTACGCGTTCGGTATTACGGATATCAAACAAACTTCAGGACGCCTTGAGCAGATCAAAGCTACTATCAATCAATATCTATTGCAGGCTTTCGCAAAATAAGAATTTTTCAGGCTGGGAGAGCTGACTTTATGAAATATGTTATTGGCGTCGATTTGGGAACAAGCGCTGTTAAGATTTTATTGGTGGATCAGCAGGGTACTGTGGTGGAGACCGTTTCAAAGCCTTATCCGCTGATCCATGAGAAAAATGGATACAGTGAACAGGATCCGCAGCATTGGGTGGATGAGACCGCTGCAGGTTTGAAAGATCTGTTAGAGACCTTTAATGGGAATGCAGAAGATATTGAAGGCATCAGTTTTTCAGGTCAGATGCATGGGCTGGTTTTACTGGACGACAACAAGGACGTTCTGCGCCCGGCCATTCTATGGAATGATACCCGGACAACTGCTGAGTGCCAACGGATTTATGATGTAGTTGGACGGGAACGATTGTTGGAGATTACAAAAAATCCGGCGTTGGAAGGCTTTACTTTGCCGAAAATCCTTTGGGTCCAAAAAAACGAACCGGAACTTTTCGCGAAGGTGAAATCCTTTGTGCTTCCGAAAGATTATTTACGCTACAAACTGACAGATAAGCTGCAAATGGAATTTTCGGATGCAGCGGGAACATTACTGTTGGATGTTACAGAAAGACAATGGAGCAGAGAAATCTGCGATTTGTTTGAACTTGATTTTACGATGTGTCCGCAGTTAGTGGATTCTCACGAAGAAGTAGGCACTGTCACACCTGAATTTGCTGAAGCATCCGGACTTGCCCTTTCAACCCGTATTTTTGCGGGTGGAGCGGACAATGCTTGCGGAGCCATTGGCGCTGGCATTTTAGAAGAAGGCAAAACCATGTGCAGCATCGGAACTTCAGGTGTCGTGTTGTCGTATGAAGCCAAAGGCGATAAAGACTTTGACGGGAAGGTCCATTATTTCAACCACGCAGCGCCTGGTGCGTTCTACACAATGGGTGTGACTTTAGCGGCTGGCTATAGTTTATCGTGGTTCAAAGAGACGTTTGCTCCGGAAGCTTCATTTGATGAGCTGTTGTCCGGTGTCCATAATGTGCCTGCCGGATCGAACGGCTTGTTGTTTACGCCTTATCTTGTTGGGGAAAGGACTCCACATGCAGACGCTTCGATCCGAGGCAGTTTTATCGGCATGGACGGCTCGCATCGCCGAACAGATTTTGCACGTGCAGTTCTGGAAGGCATCACGTTTTCCTTGAACGAATCGATTTCGATTTTCAGGGAAAGCGGCAAGACGATCGATACGATCGTCTCGATCGGCGGCGGTGCCCAAAACGAAGACTGGCTTCAAATGCAGGCAGATGTTTTTGACGCCAAAATCGTTCGCCTTACCAGTGAGCAAGGACCCGGAATGGGTGCAGCGATGCTCGCGGCTTTCGGTTGCTCCTGGTTTGAATCCTTGCAGCAATGTGCAGATGCATTTTTGCATGAAGATAAGAGTTATTTCCCAATAGAAGAAAACGTACGGACTTACAGAAAGTTGTTCTCCATCTATCAGGAAGTTTACAAAAAAACACGTGATTTGAATAGTAAACTTTTGGAATTCCGCAAGTAGTTGCCAAATAGAACCTCAACTAACCAGTTGAGGTTTTTTCTGTAAAGAAAACCAAATCTTACGAAGAGGTGAATGGGATGAATTATCGTCAACTGGGCAAGACAGGTATGGAAATAAGTGAATTGAGCTTTGGAACATGGGCAATCGGCGGTTCTTGGGGCAACACCGATGATGAGCAATCATTGAAAGCATTGGAGTACGCGATGGAAAAAGGCGTCAACTTTTTCGATACAGCAGATGTTTATGGAAATGGGCATAGTGAAGAACTGCTGGGCAAAGCGACAAAAGGGAAACACGACCAAATTCATATCGCCACCAAGTTTTGCCGGGCAGGAGATATCCATGACCCACAGACTTATTCGATGGAACAGGTTTCCAAATACGCCGAAGCGAGCCTGAAGCGCCTGGGACGTGAGCAAATTGACTTGTATCAGATCCATTGTCCGCCGATGGAAATTTTAAAAGACGGCAGTGTATTCGAAGTACTGGACAAACTAAAAGAGCAAGGGAAAATTCGTTCTTATGGCGTCAGTGTGGAAACAGTGGAAGAAGGGCTCCTGTGTCTTGAAAACCCGAATGTCAGCAGTTTGCAGGTGATTTTCAATTTGTTCCGCCAGAAGCCACTGGAAGAACTGTTTCCGAAAGCGATGGAAAAAAATGTGGGGATCCTTGCACGCGTCCCGCTTGCAAGTGGTTTATTGACCGGGAAATTCAAAGTGGATTCACAGTTTGAGTCAGACGATCACCGGAACTTCAACCGCGACGGGGATGCATTCAACGTCGGAGAAACGTTTGCAGGCGTAGAATTTTCAAAAGGCGTGGAATTGAGCGACCAGCTTGCGTGGATTGCAGACGGCAGAGGCAATCGGACACAGGCTGCATTAAAATGGATCCTCCAGCAAGAGGCAATCACTTCGGTTATTCCAGGATTCAGAAACGTTGCGCAGGCAGAAGATAATCTGAAGGCGCTGGATGCCAAGAATTTCTCACCTGAAGAAATGGAGCAGTTGGCGAAATTCTACGAAGAGCATGTGCATCCGGAAATAAGGGGCGTGTATTAAAAAAACTTACCGCTAAGGGGCAGAAATGCTTTCTTGGCGGTTTTATTTAAAGATTCGAGAGGAAAAAAGGAGAGATTTGGATGGAGAAAATTCGTTGGGGTGTATTGAGTACAGCTAATATCGGCAGAACACAAGTGATTCCTGCAATCTGCAGAGCTGACAATGCCGAAATCATCGCGATAGCGAGCCGGACCGACAAAGTGCATGCGGCAGCTTTGGAATTGGAGATCCCGAAAGCCTACGAAAGTTATGAGGAGCTGTTGGATGATCCTGAAGTTGATGCTGTCTATATCCCGCTGCCTAATCATCTGCATAAAGAATGGGTGATCCGTTCGGCACGAAAAGGCAAGCATATCCTTTGTGAAAAGCCGATTGCATTGAATAGAGCGGAATCGGAAGAAATGATTGCCGTATGCCGGGAACATGGTGTGAAGTTGATGGAAGCATTCATGTATCAATTGCATCCTCAACACGCACGTGTAAAGGAGATTATCGCTTCAGGAGAAATCGGAAAAATCAAATTGATGAAATCCAGCCACTCTTTTTACCTGCAAAATCGTTCAACGGATATACGGATGGATGCAGCGATGGGAGGGGGCAGCATCTATGATCTCGGTTGCTATTCCATTCAAGCCATTCGCCACATCACGGAGTCTGAGCCGGTGACTGTTCTGGCTCAAGGGGAAATGGATCCTGAAAAAGGGGGCGATTTGACCGACCTCGTCCATATGACAATGGACAGCGGTGTCCAGGCCTTATTCGATTGCAGCTTTGACATGACGGCCAGAAATGAATACGAAGTGGTGGGGACAGCGGGCAGCATCAAAGTGCCGTTTGCCTTCCGGCCGGATATCAACGGCCATATCGGCACGGTCGTTATCCAAAAAGGAGGAGTCACACGGGAAGAGAAGATTGAAGGGGATATTTACAAGCTGGAAATCGAACATTTTTCCAATGCGATTCTAACGGATTCAGCGCCAGTCATCACAGCTGATTCGACCAGTAAGAATATGCGGGTTATCGACGCTTGCTATGAATCCTTAAAAACTGGAAAGAAGCTTGTTATGCAGTCGGATAACCAATTTATTCCGGTATGAGTTGATTTGAAGATTATTTACTCTAATGAAGAGTGAAGTGTAAATACGGGAGAAAGCGCTCCCGGTCGCCAGTGTTGCTTGCAATTATCCTTCTGCCGCAGCCAATTGGCAGCGAAATAGGAAAGTGAGTCGAGTTCCCATTCCGCTGCGCACGGCCACAGTGTATCCACTGTTCTAAAAAAAGTCAGATAGTCCAATCATGAATCGACTTTTTGTTCAACGGATATTACGGGACATAAAGTTCGCCTTGTCCCACCACAATTGCAGTGCCGCCGATTTTAACTTCCTCGAATTGCTGTTTCTTCCTTGTGACGGTAATGTCGATGAAGCTGGGCCTTCCCATTTCAATGCCCTGTTCACTTCGGATAGAGCAGATTCCTTCAGGGCTTTCAATAACATTATGCTCGACAAGAAACGCTCCTAGAGGACCGCAGGCAGCGCCGGTTGCCGGATCTTCCGAAATCCCCATGGCCGGGGCGAACATTCGGCAATGGACAGTGGAATCGTCATGTTCGGTTTCAGTGGTGAAAGTAAAGATGTGCTGGCGGGCAGGATCACTGCTGAAATGGCGTTCCCAGACATCCGTGCGGAAATTAATTTCCCGTATCGAAGCCAATGAGCGGAGAGGGACAAATAGGAATGGCAGTCCTGAAGAAATGGTTTGAATCGGAAAACGTGTATCCAGCTCGCTTTTCGGCAGCGACAGCAAATCTGCAACCAGAGCTTGCCTCGTCAAGATTTCACCGAAAACCGGAAGAGGCTGGATCATTTCAACTTTGACGATTTTCTCTCCTTCTTTCTGTACAGATACAGCGATATCTCCCTGGCCTTCTTCGATGGTCCATTCAGTTAAGCCGTCCTGCGAAGGCAGCATTTTCAGATAAGCCATGACAAAAGCTGTTCCAATCGTGGGATGGCCTGCTATCGGCAACTCCACTTGAGGTGTGAAAATCCGGAGACTGATCTGATTTTGCGGCTTTTTGGGAGGACAGATGAACGCTGTCTCTGATAAATTGAGTTCATTGGCGATCTGCTGCATGGTTTTCGAATCCAGTCCTGAGCCGTCGTGGAAAACTGCCAAAGGGTTACCACCGAAAGATTGATTGGTGAAGACATCGACTAAAGTATACTTTAAGGTTTTCATAATACCCCTCCTTTATTTGAATAGTAAGACTTTGTAGTTTCTTTGTATCAGTTAGCGGATAAAAAGTCCAACACCTTTCATTGCATTCCGCCGACTTTACGAATAAAGTAAATGTAACAGAGCAGAAAAGAGGGAAGCGTGTGAAAAAACAGATTGTGGTCATAGGATTGGGCCGCTTCGGCAGCAGCGTCTGCAAAGAGCTGCACAGCCTCGGACATGAAATTATGGCCATAGATACGGATCCTGAAAAAGTCGACGCTTTGAGGGAGTACGCATCGTTTACAGTCCTTGCAGATGCAACAGATGAAAATCAGCTGAAATCTTTGGGTGTCCGGAATTTTGAGCATGCCATTGTGGCGATCGGAGATAACCTCCAAGCCAGTGTCTTGTGTACCTTGATGCTGAAGGAACTTGGCTTGCCGAAAGTCTGGGTGAAGGCGCGTGATCTGCAGCATGAGAAAATCCTGCACAAAGTTGGAGCGGACCGTGTCATTCAGCCAGAAAAAGAAATGGGGATCCGGGTGGCCCACCATGTCGACTCGGATAAGATTGTGGACTATATCGACCTTTCCCATGATTACAGCATCATCGAGCTGGTGGCTTCCGGAAAAATGGCCAATCGAACTTTAGTGGATCTGAATATCCGCAAAGAATTCAATTGTATTGTGTTGGCTATAAAAAAAGAAGAAGAAGTCAATATTGCCCCAGCAATAGATGATATTGTCGAGCAGGGAAATGTTTTGATCATCATGGGTCATAAAGACGACTTGAAGCGCTTGGAAGATAAAGCATTATAATGCAATAGACCTGGCCGGTTCCTCTTTTGGAACCCGGCTATTTCTTTTGTCTCAATCAGCTGTTTATCGACCCGCTGAAGGGGAATGGTATCTACAAGAAAAGTGAGCGGGAAAAGTCGAGTATATTGGAGGACAGGAGGCTTGAGGATGAAAATCCGAATAGAGTGGACCTACAAAATTCCCAAAGGTGAAGAAGTGGTTTTCTCTTCAGAAGATATGCCCGCAGAGACCGCCATGGCAGTAGCTGAAGATTTAGAGCGGATAGGCCGGACAAAAAATATTCAGTTTGTAGATCAGTTCGACAGCAGTTGGACAATGAAGGAAATGAAGATTTATTTGAAAGGAATCGAAACAGAACCCCACAACGTAATTGTATATTTTGATGGGGGTTATGATCGAAATACGAAATATGCAGGCATCGGCTGTGCGATCTATTACGAGCAAAACGGCAAATCTTACCGCATGCGCGCAAATACAAAGTTGGAAGAGCTGTCCTCCAATAATGAAGCTGAATATGCCGCACTGTATTTCTGCCTGCAGGAACTTGAATACTTGGAGGTTCATCATCTGCCGGTCCGATTTATCGGAGATTCACGGATAGTTGTTAACGGAATGAACAATGAATGGCCGGCAATTGAAGAACTGCTGGTTCCCTGGGCAAATCGAATTGAGGAAAAAATAACTGAAATGGGAATACAGCCCGAATACGAATTAATACCCCGCAAAGCCAATTCCGAAGCTGATAAGCTGGCAACTCAGGCATTGAACGGCGTATTGATTGCAGCCACCAGCGAAATCATCGCGTAAGGAGTGATATTTTCAGGGAAGCGAAAAAGACAGGAGAACGTTGTGTAGAGCTTCATATAAAGCAAGAATCCGACAGGGTATTTCACGAGTGTATAAGCAGTTTAGTGCTTTGTATTCAAAATTCAGAATAGTCTATTTATAACTTGCGGAATCATGTGAGATAGGTTATAAATTAGTTGTACAATACTTGTGCAAAAACTACACACATGAAGGAGAGGGAAAAATGAAGAAAATCTTAGTTTCATTCTCTGTTGCAATGGCTCTTGTGTTCTCACTGCTCGCCTCTGGAGTAATGGCAGACAGCCATACCGCTAAAGTCAGAGTGGTTCACGCTTCACCGGATGCACCTGCTGTCGATGTCTATGTCAATGGAGATTTAACACTTGAAGAAGTACCTTTTAAAGCGGACTCGGGCTATTTGGAAGTACCGGCCGGAACACATGATGTAGAAGTTTTTGCAAGTGGAACAGAGTATGCTGCAGGTGAAGGCGTATTGCAGGCAGATCTTGCTGTAGAAGCTGGAAAAGCTTATACAGTTGCTGCAGCAAACCTTCTGGAGTCGATTGAATTTGTAGTTGCAGAAGATTCAATGGAAGTAACAGAAGGGCAAACAAAAGTCCGCGTCGGGCATTTGTCGCCGGATGCACCAGCAGTTGATGTTGGCGTAATCGGTGGAGACGCTTTGTTCAGCGGAGCGGAATTCCCGGTAATTACGGATTATGCGGAATTGGATGCAGGTACGTATGATTTAGAGATCCGTTTGCCGGATGGAACACAGGTATTGCCACTTGAAGGCACTGAATTAGCTGCAGATACTGTCTATAGTGTCTTTGCAGTAAATACGGTGGATTCGCTGGAAGTGATTGCGCTGGTTGATTACGAAGCAGCAGGATCACCGGATGGCATGCCGACTACTGGTCTTGGAACACCTGATCAATCTCAGGCTATATGGTTATTGTTGGGCGGCGCGTTAGTGCTTATTGGAGCCAGCACTCTTGTATGGAAAAAACGGTTTCAATAACAAGCTCATACTGGTTTTGGCGCTTTTCTTATTAGCCGGTTGCCAGCAGCCAGTAGATGAAGTAAGTGTTCGTTCGGAAAATGTGGGATTTACGCTTGATGAACCGGCTGCAGTCACTATTCAGCAGCCGGCACCAGCAAAGAATCCTATTAATGGGTTAAAACGTTCAGGTATACAGCCGACTTCTTTAAAGATTCCTTCAATTCAGCTGGAAGCACAAGTCCAGCATTTGGGGACGACAGAGAATGGTGAAATGGCGGTGCCGAATAATATCGAAGATGTCAGCTGGTTTTCTCCAGGATATCAGCCAGGTGAAAATGGCCGTGCTGTTATTGCCGGACATGTCGATGGTGTTGATGGACCGGCAATTTTCTGGGATCTTTCCAAGCTGCAATTAGGGGACGAAGTCATGGTGCAGGACAAGGAACGGACTTTGACGTTCAAAGTCCATACGATGGAGTCCATACCACTGGATTTGGCGGATGTCTCACAGGTCTTCGGATACACCTCTTCCCCGGAATTGGTCCTGATCACCTGTTCAGGAACCTATGACTTTGATCGGGGGACTCGGGAAGAACGCCTGATAGTCTATGCCAGCCTTATCGAAGAATAAATAAAAAGATGCCGCCTAATTCCTGAAAAGGAGTAAGGCGGCATCTTTTTCTTAATGCAGGTTTTTCTCTTTAAAGACAGTAATTGCCTCAGCCTTTGGAGTTTGATAAGACAGGATGTTGATCAATTGATCTGCCATTTGTTGAGAGGTGAACTTGAAGTCTCCGCTCACCCATTCAATAATCAAGCCGAATAGAGCGTAAGCGTTATAACTGCTCAGTAAACTGGGATCAATGCCGGGGTTGGGCATCGGGCTGATCAGCTCTTTTTGGACAAGTTCCTTCAATACTTGGCAAATACGGTTCTGAAAGCCAGGAAGGACATTTGAATTGACGATGATCGTATAGAAACGGGAATAGCGTTCGACGTGATCGAAGATTTTCACAGAGGCAGCTGACAGCTTGCCGACTTCAAAATTCTTTATTTTTACATAAGGCTCCCTGTAGGAATGAATCAAGTCGATCAGAACATCGTCAATCAATTCATTCAAGAGTTCTCCCTGAGTTTGGTAATGCTTATAGAAAGTTCCGCGGTTGAGATTGGCCGAATGGACAATTTCTGTGATGGTGATGCTTTTGAATTCTTTTTCTTCCATTAGGCTGATCAATGCTTCTTTTAAAGCCATTTTTGATTTATCGATTCTGCGGTCTTTTTTCATCGGTAGGACCTCACTTTCGTCATTTGTTTTGTGTAACTGCACAAAATCAAATTCGGATGTACGTTAATCAACGTTTAAGGGGTAATTTGTTGATTGATAACTAAAGTATAGGCCAATATACTTGGAGTGTATAGATGAAAGCGTTCTCTTGCACGACAAACTAACTGACGAAAAAGGAGACCTGCAAAATGAAACTCGAAGGAAAAGTAGCTATCGTAACAGGAGCAGCATCAGGAATGGGGAAAGCCATTGCGGAACTTTACGCTAAAGAAGGCGCACAAGTTATCGTTTCCGATATCAATGAAGAAGGCGCAAAAACAGTAGTTGCTGGCATCGTAGAAAATGGCGGTACGGCAATATCGGTGAAAACCAATGTGGGAGAACTTCAAGAAATTGAAGCGATGGTTGACTTGGCAGTGAGTGAATATGGAACTTTGGATATTCTGGTCAACAATGCAGGCATCATGGATAATTTCGAGCCAGCTGGAGAAATTGAAGATGCAAAATGGGAACGGATTTTTTCCATCAACACCATGAGTGTCATGCGCGCAACACGTAAAGCATTGCCGATCTTCCTTGAGAAAAACAAAGGCGTCATCATCAATATCGCTTCAGCAGGCGGATTGTATGGTGCGCGTGCAGGAGCCACGTACACAGCTTCAAAGCATGCTGTTGTCGGCTTTACAAAAAATACCGGTTTCATGTACGCAAAAGAAGGGATCCGCTGCAACGCCATCGCACCAGGTGGCGTAGAAACCAACATCAGCTCTACAATGACGTCCATCAGCGACATGGGAATGGGACGCATACAGGCTGGGATGGCCTTGAACCCGCGTAATGGCAAGTCAGAAGAAATTGCAAAAGTGGCTTTGTTCTTGGCTACTGATGATTCAAGCTTTGTCAATGGAACAGTCATCACAGCTGATGCTGGATGGACAGCTTACTGAACAATAGAATCCACTTAGCCCGTTGCATGAGAATGCAACGGGCTATTTCTATTTTCTGTGCACTGAGTTGCAGTTGTGCGTCATGTGTTTAAGATGCCATCGTATAGGCTATAGTGATGTGGAAGCGGAACAGGATGGATGTGCCAGGAACACCAATCGACTGAAAGGACGTGTGTTTGATGAAAGTGGCGATTATTGGAGCAAACGGGAAAGTAGGAAGTAAATTAGGGAGGATCCTTGCTGAAAGAGGAGACGAGCCTATTGGTTTCATCCGCAAAGCAGAACAGGCTGAACAATTGGAAGCGCAGGGGATCCGAACCGTTACAGCAGATTTGATCGAAACAGAGACGGAAGAATTTGCCCGTCTTCTAAAAGACTGTGACGCTGTGGTTTTTACAGCAGGCGCAGGCGGGGCAGGTGAGGAATTGACGACAGCCATCGACGGGCATGGCTTGGTGAAGATCGCCAAGGCTGCCGAGTCGGCAGATGTTCGGCGATTTCTATTGGTATCCGCCTTTCCGGACGCTGGACGCGGCAAAGACATGCCTGCCAGTTTCGAGCATTATATGAAGATTAAACGGCAGTCCGAAGTCGATTTAGTGAAAACCGCTTTGGACTGGACTATTTTGAGGCCGGGAACTTTAACGGATCAAGAAGGTACCGGGAAAGTGAATTTAGGTTACACTTTGATGTATGACACGATTTCACGTGAAGATGTTGCCCGTACCTTAGCGGTGCTGCTCAACTATCCAAAAACTGCTGGACAGATTTTGGAAGTGGTTAGGGGAGAAGAAACGATCGAGTCAGCGGTAAAAATAAAGGCGGGCAGATGACGATTCGAACTTCAGAAATAACTGTAGGGAACGCTGCAACCTTTTGAGGGGGTGCAGCGTTCTAGTAGGTCTAGGACTTATTTTATTATAGAAAGCAGGAACAACGGACATGGATTGGTTTGATTTGCTTAAGGCATTAATTTTAGGGTTTGTGGAAGGCATGACGGAATTCGCTCCGGTTTCTTCTACCGGCCATTTAATCATCGTCGATGATATGTGGCTGAAGTCTCAGGAGTTTTTAGGGAAATATCCAGCGAATACGTTTAAAATCGTCATTCAACTGGGATCCATATTGGCGGTTGTTGTGGTATTTTGGAAACGCCTGTTCAGTTTAGTGGGTTTGTATAAGATTGAAGGACAGCAGGCAAACGCAAGTTTCAACTTGTTGCATGTCATCATCGGCATGCTGCCGGCAGTAGTTTTTGGATTTGCCTTCAAGGATTTGATCGATGACCATTTGTTCGGAGTAGAAACGGTCATTTATGCATTGGTTGCCGGAGCGATTCTGATGATCGTTGCAGACAAGTTCGGCCCGAAAAAGCCGACGGTCAACTCGTTGGATGAAATCACCTATTTCCAGGCATTGAAGATTGGCCTTGTGCAATGTCTGTCATTGTGGCCGGGATTTTCCCGTTCAGGAGCTACGATTTCAGGCGGCGTGCTGTTCGGATTGAATCACCGGGTTGCGGCTGACTTCACTTTTATCATGGCAGTTCCCATCATGTTCGGGGCAAGTCTCGTATCGGTAATGAAAAACTGGGATACGTTGTCGATGGATTATTTATCATTCTACATTGTCGGATTCATATCCGCTTTTGTTTTCGCTTTGATTTCCATCCGCTTCTTCCTGAAGCTGATTTCACGCATCAAACTGATGCCATTTGCCATTTACCGACTGGTGCTGGCAGCTGTGTTGGCGATTATTGTTTTTCTATAGCTACTAGCAAAAGGAGCTTCCGTGAGGAGGCTCCTTTTGTCTGTCAAACTTGCGGCAAACTCTTCACTAAAGTAATGAATTCACGTGAAACATAAGGGACATAACGGTTTTTTGCCATGATGATGCCGAGTCGCCAGGGGAATGTGTGGGTCAGCGAAATCATTTTGAAGGGGCCATCCTTGACGCGGTCACAAATCAGTTTCGGCATGAGTGTGACACCCAAGTTTTTTTCCACCATACCGACAATGAAGTCCCATTGCGAACTTTCATAGGCGATTTTTGGGGTAAACCCTTCGCTGATACAGAATTCAACTGTCCGGCTGTTTAAGGTAAATTCTTTGCTGAGCAGCAGGAAAGGGTCATCTTTAAACTGAATGAGATCCATCAGATCATGGTGAGCCAGGGGATGTGACTCGTGGACCAGCAGTTTGATCTCCTGATCGACAAATGGTACAACATCGAATTTCTCCTTATCGACTGGAAGCATGACAAAGCCCAAATCGACTTCGCCTTCAAATACTTTTCTTTCCACTGTTTTGGCGCCATCCTCTGCGAGCATAATCGTAACGTCTGGATAGGAATGCTGAAATTCAGCTATGATTGTCGGAAAGAACAAAGTACTGATGACTGGAGGAAGTCCAATATTTATTTTCCCCTTTTTCAAGTTCATGACATCATAAAGAGAGGCAGACAAATCATCAAGGCTGTGGATGATTTTCTGTGCCTGTGCATAGACCACTTCACCAGCATCGGTCAAGCTGATTTGCCGCGCGGAGCGGTCAAACAAGACCACCTCCATTTCCTCCTCAAGATTCTTGACCATTTTACTCAGAGTCGGCTGTGTCACATGAAGAGCAAGTGCAGCTTTTGTAAAGCTTTGATGCTTGGCCACTTCTACAAAGTACGTTAATTGACGGATATCCATGACGCCCTCCTTTCCTATAACTAATTGTTATAGAACTTATAGTTATTATTCATTTTACCTATCCTTTCTGGAGTTGTACACTAATGAAAGCAACAAAGGAGTTAAGTATTTAGATAATTCAATACTTTTCGGAAGATTAAAGTAAGCGGTTACAAAAAGGCTATAAAGGGAGGATTTTAAATGTTAAGTATGTTTGGGATGGTTGGGGGACTTGTTTTGCTTATCGTTTTAACGATGAGAGGCATGAATTTACTGATTGCGGGGCCTTTATCCGCATTGTTTGTAGCAATTTTCAGCGGGTTGCCTTTATTTCCACAACTAGTAGGCGAAGGAGAAGCGAATTTATTAACAAATTATATGACTAGTTTTTCTGGATTTATCACTTCGTGGTTTCCAATGTTTCTGCTTGGGGCAATATTTGGCAAAGTAATGGAAGATAGTGGGGCTGCTGACAGCGTGTCGAGGTGGCTCGTCGGCAAGTTCGGCTTATCGAAAGCGGTTTTGGCGATTGTTATTGCGTGTGCTGTTTTGACTTATGGCGGTGTCAGTTTGTTCGTTGTGGCGTTCTCGGTCTTCCCGATGGCGCTCAGCCTTTTCAAGCAGGCAGATCTGCCGCGCCGCTTTATCCCTGCCGCTTTGGCATTGGGTTCGGTGACATTTACGATGACCTCCGCCGGATCCCCGGAAATCCAAAACTGGATTCCAATTGAATACTTGAATACGACACCGTATGCAGGATGGGAAGTCAGTATTCTAGTAGCTGTCTTTATGGCCGTATTCGGCTATTGGTGGTTAAAGCGGATGATCCAAAAAGCAGTCAATAAGGGAGAGCGTTTTGAAGCGCGCAAGACTGATCCGATCGTGGAAGATCGAAATCTGCCAAATCCATTGATGGGCTTGATTCCATTGCTTGTGGTTCTGGCAATTTCATTTATCTTCCACGACTCTTTGATGACCTCGGCTTTGATTATTGCTTTATTGGGTGGTGTTATTACGACCTATTTATTGAATCGAAAGTATTTCCAAAATCTAGGAAAAGCTTTGTCTGAAGGAACAATTGGCGCATTGATTGCGATCGGCAATACTGCGGCTGTAGTAGGTTTCGGAGGTGTAGCAAAAGCGGTTCCAGCATTCCAGACGGCAGTCGATGCCATGACCAATATCCCAGGAAGCCCATTGATCGGTGGAGCCATAGCTGTCAGCGTTATTGCAGGATTAACCGGTTCTGCTTCCGGCGGACAGGTTATCGCCTTGCCGCTGCTTGCTCCTCATTATATCGATATGGGTGTCAATACAGAAGCACTGCACCGGACAATTGCGATTTCGTCCGGAGCCCTCGATTCACTGCCGCATAACGGTTATGTCGTAACGACAATTCAAGGAATCTGTGGTGAGACACATAAAGCCGCTTACGGAGCTGTCGGCGCGGTTACGGTCATTGTTCCATTGCTTGGATTGGCTATCGCTATTGTACTGTTTACACTTGGACTTGGAATTTAACTCTAGCTAGGGAGGGATAGTTTTGATAGAGAATAAAGTTGTATTAATAACAGGTGCTGCCAGCGGAATCGGTTACGAAATCAGCGCTGATTTTGCGGAAGCCGGTGCGAAAATTGTGTTATCGGACATCGATGAACTAGCGGTGAAGAAAGCGGCAGAAAGCTTGAAGTCAAAAGGTCTGGACTGCATCGGCATTAAGTGTGATGTGACAGATGAGGAAGATATCAAAAAAGCCATTCATGAGACAGTTGCCCATTATGGATCGCTTGATGTGCTGATCAATAACGCGGGAATGCAGCACATAGCGCCGCTTGAAGAATTCCCGACTGAAAAATACGAGTTGCTGATCCGGATCATGTTGATCGCCCCGTTCATTGCTACGAAGCATGCGTTTCCAATCATGAAAAAACAAGGGTCAGGACGCATCATCAATATGGCGTCCATCAATGGGCTTGTCGGATTTGCAGGGAAAGCTGCCTATAATAGCGCGAAACATGGCGTCATCGGCTTGACTAAAGTTGCAGCGCTTGAAGGCGCGGAATACGGCATCACCGTTAATGCTATGTGCCCGGGCTATGTGGATACGCCGCTGGTCCGGAATCAGATGGACGACTTGGCGAAGACGCGCAATGTTCCGATTGAAAAAGTATTTGAAGATGTCCTGTATCCATTGATTCCTCAAAAAAGACTGTTGGCAGTCAAAGAAGTATCGGATTATACGATGTTTTTAGCCAGTAATAAGGCATCAGGCATAACCGGGCAAGCCGTCGTTCTGGACGGTGGCTATACCGCTCAATAAAGGTGGACAAATAAACCCGCCCGGCAAAAATGCCGGGCGGGTTTTATCGTGGTAACTTGGGGATCATTCTGTCTATTAAACAAAATTCTTATTTTTGATCAGTTCCAGTGCGACATCCGCCTTTTTAAGATCATGTTCGACTTGTTCTTCAATATTATAGGCATGGTACATGTCGTTTTTGATCATGTACTGCGCAATTTTATCATGTGTATCGATCGCGATATCCAGTTCCCGGCGCAATAATTTCTTCACTTCCGGTGTCGCTGTTTCGGTGATGGCAACAGCTAGATTTCGCACAGCTGCCTTTGAAGTAACCAGGAAATCTGTAGCGATGGCCATATCATCGAGCATTGACCCGGGAATCGCTAAATTATCTTCTTTGACTTTTTTCTTTGCATCGCTTTTTTTAGCAGTTGCTTTTTTTATTTTTGTGTCGGCTTTCTTTGCCATAGGATCCTTCCTTTCAAATTGAATGCCTGTAGTCTACTTTTCTGAATCCGCCAGTAATTTGCGTAAATCCTTGATGGCCTTTTTTGACAGTTCAAGGTCTTCTTCCAGAATCGCTTTCAGCTCCGGGTCTTTTACTAATCCGCTGAACACTTTGTTTTTGGCCACACAGGCTGTTTTGAAAGTCAGCACTTCATGGACTTCAAGTTTTTCATGCATTGCCAGTTGCTTCGCCATGTTTTCCCCTCCTGCATAGATGAATGATGAATGCTAATTAACCTTTACCCGTTCCTTGAATTTTAAACCGCAGAGATATGTGGAATCTTCCAATTGTCCGGTGGCGTTACGGCACAATAAAAAAGCTTCCCGCGGGAAGCTTCTGAGCAATCGGAGCTTATCAGAATCTAGTGTAGACAATCGCTCCATCTTATTGGAAATAGTATAAAGATTACTCCAGAAAATTTTCTGTAATCCCTAAAAACAAATCAGCTTGTTCAACATTTGGTGCATGGCCAGAGCGTTTGAATTCCATGAAGGTGGCATCTGGGATGGAGACTGCTGTTTCACGCCCTTTTTCAGGAGGATTCAATCCGTCGAATTTGCCGCTGATGACCAAGGTTTCAGCAGTAATGTTGAAAAGCTGCTGGCGAAAATCGAATTCCTTCAACGCATCAGAAGCAGTAACTTGTTCCTGCATCGTTAGTTGGCGGCTGTTTTGAGCTGTTTTACTGAGCCATTCATCGATCTTTTTTTGGTTATAGTAAATATAGCTTGAGGAAGCGCTGAATTTATCAAGCATACTTAACCCATCGAACTTTTCAGGATAGCGGGCAAATAGCTCAGCCATGGAAGATTGTGCCCCAAAGGATTTAGTGGCAACCAAAATAAGCTTATTGACCCGATCCGCATCTTGTGTGGCAATTCCTTGTGCAATATAGCTGCCCATCGACACGCCAAGAATATCGACGGAATCCAATGCCAAGTGTGAAAGAAGGGCGATGGCGTCTTCTATATGATCCTGCAATGTGTACTGTTCAAGGCGGCTTGAATTGCCGTGGCCGCGTGAATCCAAGGCGATAACACGTCGCTGGTCTTTAAAAAAATCGATTTCACGGTAGAACATCGCAGAGTTGCTTGTCAAACCGTGCAACAGCAACAATGGATGGCCTTTTCCAATATCTTCATAAAATAATTCGATTCCATTTCGGTTGAAAACGGGCATAATCATTCTCCTTTTCAGTAAACTGCTTGGGTCTCATGTCTGTTATACCCTATCATTAATAAATTATAGGTTTTAGGCAAGAAAAAAGCACAACAAAGTTGTGCTTAACACTTTCGAAGATTTCTATACTAATCAGCTGGTTGAAGTTTTCCAGTTTCAATTGGATTGGGTTCTGGAATTTTGCCATTTTTCGATAAAGCTGAAGATGGCCGCAAGCAGAAGGAACATACTGACGGTCGTATACCAGGGGAATTCCGAGATGGCCTGGCCAAAAGCGGTATAGAGAATGGCGGGGGCAATCAGGCCCAGTGCAGATATGGCCATATATTCTTTCAGTGACTTGGTCATTTCCATCAAATATAGGGATAATAGATGGAAATGGACAAAAGGCATGATGCGAAGGATCATCACTTGGACAACCGATAAGGTACGATCAGGAAAAAACTTATCTTTCAGCCGGGACATCTTATCCCTGAATTTCGGGAATTTATTGACCAGCAGATAAGATACCCAGCTCATTAAAGTCAAACCGATAAATGACAGCACAGCTCCTTCAAAGAAACCAAAAAGGAATCCTCCAGCAATGCACACTGCAATAACCGGCAAGAACAATAGAGGACGCAATAAATGCAATAAAACAAAAAGGAATGGTGCCAGCCAGCCGACATTGTCCATGAATACTTCGAGGGATTGATCGAATTGCTCCATACGATTCCGACCTCTCTAAATGTGTTTGCTAATAAGGTAGGATAATCCAAAAAGCCTTTAAAAGCAAGAACTATGAAGTTTTTCCCGCGATTAATGTTTAGGGTCTGTGGCAAGGGGAATAAAAAAATGATCTAGTCTCATAAATAACCAGCGCCTTATTTTATTTTTTATAGAAGGAGTAATAAACGAAGAAAGGAAGAGATGATGAAGCGAAGCTTGAAATTAGCAAGTGCATTTATCGGAATAGTAGTAGGGGCAGGCTTTGCTTCCGGACAGGAGATTCTCCAGTACTTTACCAGCTTTGGTTATTGGGGACTTGGAGCTGTCCTGTTGGCGACAGCGTTGTTCGGTTATTTGGGAATGGTATTGATGCGTCTCGGCAGCCGGATGCAGACTATTTCACATGAAGATGCAGTGTATGCCATCAGCGGCAAAGTACTTGGGAAAATAATCGATTACACGCTGATTTTGACGTTGTTTGGGATCCTGGTCGTCATGATTGCCGGGGCAGGGTCGATTTTCTCCCAGCAATTTGGCCTGGCCCCAGCTTTTGGCCGCACCCTTATGGTTATCCTCGTCATTTTTACCATCATGTTGAATGTTAAAAAAGTCATTACCATCATCAGCAGTATAACGCCGTTTTTGGTCTTGTTAGTAGTAGGAATAACGGTCTACAGTTTGTTGACGATGAATTCAAGTTTTGCAGAACTGGAGCCGGTCGCCAGAGAACAATTGTCTTCGACGCCCCATTGGCTGTTATCGGCCATCAATTATGTGTCGTTGGCTATCGCGCTTGGTGCATCGATGTCACTCGTTATGGGCGGAGCTGAGAAAGATGAAAAAGTTGCAGCGCGCGGCGGTTTGATTGGTGGACTTAGTTTTGGTCTGCTAATTCTCTTAAGCTATTTGGCGATTTTTGCAAAAGTCGATGTGGTCGGTAGTTCGGACCTTCCAATGCTGGCTCTTGCCGATAACATTTCTCCGATAATAGGGATCATTATGGCCATCGTTATTTTTGCGATGATTTACAATACGGCAGTCAGCTTACTCCTGTCATTTTCAGCCCGTTTCATGAAGATGGGGACAAGCCGTTTCCGTGTTTTTGTCATCGTATCGGGTGCAATCGCATTCCTCTTGAGTTTTCTTGGATTCACCGCACTCGTCAACTGGTTTTATCCGGTTGTCGGTTATCTCGGTCTCCTGCTGGTAGGATCTCTGGTGGTTGCGGATATCCGTAAAGTCGGAAAAAAATAAGTGATGAAAAACGGTGGTCTCCCTGTAGAGGCCACCGTTTTTTATGCTGTGTATACGGTCGGCAGTTGGATCCAATGGACATAATAGTCAGGTTGTAGTATCTCTTTATGGTATATTCAGGCTAACCAGCAGCAGACGAAGCTGCTTGAAAAGAGGGGTTTTATGAAAATATTGGTGGTCGGTGCAGGGGCAATGGGCAGTTTGTTTGGCGGACGCCTAAAAACTCAGCACGATGAAGTTCTTCTATATAATAGAAATAACCCGCATGTGGAAAAAATCAATCACAGCGGATTAACGATAGTCGAGCGTGACAACAAAGAGACGACAGTTCCCTTGACTGTTGTGCAGGAAATTTCAAAAACAGATCGCTATGATGTGGTCCTGGTACTAGTGAAAGCACATGCCACGAGAACCGTACTGGAAAAGATGAAGGGTTCTTTTTCTTCACAGACTTTGATCATCACCATGCAGAATGGACTCGGTAATCTGGAAGTGATAAAAGAGCTCTTTCCGGATAATCCAGCGGTTGCCGGGACGATGGGCTGTGGTGCAAGTGTGGAAAGTGATGGGCGGATTCTTCACCGCGGTTGGGGGAAAAATTACATCGGCCAGGCTGCGGACGCCGATGCACAGAATAAACTGCTGGAATTCACCGAATTGCTGAATCGCTCGGGCCTGGAAACCAAGTTGGCAGAAGATGTCCAAACCGTCATCTGGAATAAACTATTCGTCAACGTTGCCTATAATTCTCTGACCGCACTGTCACGATTGAGGAATGGGGACATCCTGAATACCGAGGAAGGACTGGCTTTATTGCGGAATGTAGTCAGTGAAGCGGTTCAAATAGCGACAGCGGAAGGCATCTCTGTGGATGAGGAAGAAGTCATCGCAAAATGTATACGGATGGGCCGAGAAGATATCGGTGCCAATAAATCTTCCATGCTGATGGATGTTTTGCATAAGCGAAAAACAGAAATTGATGCCATCAATGGAGCTGTAACGAAGCTCGGCAGAAATCACGGACTCAGTACTCCATACAATGAAATGATTACAGGGCTCATTAAAGTCATCGAAGCGAATTATGACCTTCAAGTCGACTAACTTTCAATGGATTCTGCTATACTTATGAGATATTGTCCTGAACTACAGGGCAGATAAGGACGGGATGAATTGAATCGATTAACTGCAACAGGCAACTATATTTATACGTACGCTTATACGAATGATGAAAAAGCGTTATGCCAATTGGAAATGCGGTCTTTTTTCGGAAAAGATACCGATGAAAAAATAGTCAAGAGCGGGGTAGCCGTGGAGCCGAGCCGAAGCCCATTCATCAAAGAACGGATCGAATTGTTTTTTGAAGGGGAGACCCTGCAGGAAATCATTGAACAATCTGCTGGAGTAGATATGGGCGAAGCAACATTTAAAGTGATCTTTTTAAAGATCAATGGCCTGGCCGAGCAGGATCAGGTGGACTTCTCGGGGAAAAGGGATGTGGAACGGCAGATCGGCTCGGCAATTACCGGCGAGGCGGATGTTCATCATCCGGATGTGACGTTTGGTTTGATTCCTTTCGAAGGTCGCTGGTATTTGGGACGCTATCTTCAAAGTGAACCAGTCTGGTTTCAGCATATGAAAAAACCACGGGAATATTCAACAGCACTCAGCACACGTGTTGCCCGAGCTGTAGCGAATATTGCGGTGCCGGAACCGGAAGGCGTCAAAGCCATCGATCCATGCTGCGGCATCGGTACGGTTTTGGTGGAGGCCTTGTCGATGGGAATTGATATTGTCGGGCGCGACATCAATCCACTGGTCGTCGAAGGATCCAGGGAGAACATCGCCCATTTCGGCTTGACCGGGGATGTCAATCTCGGTCCGATTGCGGAAGTCGAAGAAAGCTACGATGTGGCCATCATCGATATGCCGTATAATTTGTACACGCATGCAACCCCTGCCGATCAGCTGGCGATACTGAAAGACGCGTATCCTTTCACGGAAAAGCTGCTGGTCGTCACCATCGAGACGATGGATCATATGGTCGAAGAAGCCGGATTTGTGGTTACAGACCGTTGCATCGCAAAAAAAGGGCTGTTCCTGCGTGAGATCCTGGTATGCCAGAAAGCTGTTTAATGGAATGAAATCAAGCGTCGCACTTTGCGGCGTTTTTTTATTGGCCAGAAAGCCCGGAATCGTATTCGGCGTACAACGGATTGTATTGCTGCTCGTATGGACTGTATTTCATACTTAATGGATCGTATTTCGCGTCTAATGGATCGTATCTCACCTTCAATGGATCGTATTCTGGAAATCAATAAAAAATAAAGGAGATTTCATTGGAAAATTGAATACGGTAACAGTACCTTAAATGAAAAGGAGCTGTATGGGATGAAATCCACTAAAACGACGTTTCCCATTACTGAAGTCCGGGCGCAATTCCCGGCTTTGGCCAGAACGTATAAAGACAGACCGGTTGCCTATTTTGATGGGCCAGGCGGTTCACAGGTTGTCAATTCGGCAATCCAGGCGATTGCAGGCTATATGGAAAGAGGTGGCGCCAATCTTCACGGCAGTTTCCCGTCAAGTTGGGAAACTGAAGAAATTATCTCGGAAGCAAGATTGGCTGTGGCTGACTTTTTGAATGTCCAGGCAAATGAAGTGGCATTCGGTGCCAACATGACAACCTTAACGATTGCGATAGCGAATGCACTCGGCAAAAACTTCAAGGAGGGTGACGAAATCGTTGTCACTGAAATGGACCACCGCGCCAACGTCGATCCTTGGATCATGATGGCGAAGGATCGTGGATTAACGGTTCGCTGGGTCAAGGTCGATACGGATACAAAAACATTGGATTTGAAAGACCTGGATAAGTTGATCAATGAAAAAACAAAGATCGTCGCAGTGGGAATGGCTTCCAATGCCATCGGTACAGTCGTCGACCTCCAGCCTTTCGCCGAACGGGCAAAACAAGTTGGCGCCCTTCTGGTAGCGGATGCTGTCCATGCCGCTCCTCATCTGCCGATTGATCGGGATCATAAGCAAATTGATATTTTACTGTGCTCAGCGTATAAATTCTTCGGACCGCATATCGGAATAGCGGCAATCAAAGAAGCAGTCTTTAAGAATCTTGAGCCTTATAAGCTGACCACTTCTCCCAGCTATTATCCGGATAAGCTGGAAACTGGAACGCAAAACCATGAAGGCATTGCGGGTATCCGCCCGGCCATCGAATTTTTTGCCCAATTCGGCGAAGGCGAAAGCCGAAGAAAACGCATTTTAAGCGGCATGGAGCAGATTGAAGTCTATGAAAACAGCCTGGCTGACAGGCTTCGGGAAGGACTGTCTGCAATCGAAGGTGTGACGGTTACGCAAGCCGCCAACGACGTGCCGAAAACACCGACAGTCGCGTTCGGGGTCAGCGGCAGGGAACCGGGGGAAATCTGCAGAAGATTAGCGGAAGACCACAGCATCTTTGTCGCCGCCGGCCATTTCTATGCTTCTACGCTTGGTGAGGTCTTGGGAGTCAATGACAGCGGAGGCTGGGTGCGGGCCGGTCTTGCGCCTTACAGTACGGAAGAAGAAGTCGAGCGTTTGATCGGGGCCATCAAAAACTTATAAATGAAAAACAGGACACCAGCGGATGAAGACATCCGCTGGTGTCCTGTTTAGTTTGAATCAGTCGTATGTGCTGAAACCAATTCCGCTTGAACGATATAACGGTCAGGCGCATAGCCGATAAAATCAAACGGATAACAGGTGGTCAAGGTCAACGTGGATTGATCTTTTTCGACGATGACGGTTCTGTCATCTTCATGGGTAATCCAGATATCGGTGATTTCATAGACAAATGTCTCGCCGTTGTATTCAACCACCAGATCATCTTTTTCTTCAAGTTCACCAAGTCCAGTAAATACTGTATCACGATGACCGCTTAATACAGTATGGCCATCTTCTCCTGGAACAGTCGTTAAGTCACTGACGTATAAGCCTACACCTTTTTCTAAGGTTTCTTCATCTGCTCCCCAATAAACCTCATATTTCTGTCCGATTTCAGGAATCAACAGATCTGCTGATTTTTCTCCAGGTTCCTGTTGGACAGAAGTGCTCAACACGGGCTCCGGTTTTTCGTCAGGAGCAGGAATAGCTGTCGCCCTGTCGGCTATTTCAATAGGCTCTTCCCAGGCATCGGCTGCCGAATGCTTTTTGAATTCCTGAATCGTATTGAGTTCGGCCTCAGTTAAATCTTGTGCTGAGCTTGCAGCAGTTTGCCATTCGAATAGATTGTACAACCCGATTGCCAGCCCTGAAACAAGCAGAAGCACACCCAGCCATCTTTTCATCAGCCTTCACCTCAAAAGAGAACCGGCAGGGAAATTCCTGCCGGCAGTTTTTGTCTTACGCCTTTTGATCTTTTCGGCGGAACAAGAGAAGTGAACCAGCACCGGCAAGTCCGGCACCAAACAGCATCATCAATGGACCGTTTGAAGCAGTGTCCGGCAAGGCAGCGCCTTCTTCTGTTTCTTCTTCAGTGGCAGTTTCCTCAGATGAGTCGTCAGTTTCCTGGCTGGCTACATAGCTATCGTACTCGCTTTGAGTGACCTCACAAGCAAGTCCATCATTGTCACGATCCAAATCATGAGGATCATTGTTTTCGTTATACCCATTTTCATACCAGAATGCCATAACTTCCTCATGGGATGAAAAATCTCCACAGTCTCTGTCATTTTCTACCGCACCAACATTCAAAGCAGACCCCAATACAAGAAATGAACCTAACACAGCACCGACTAACTTTTTCTTCATAAATATTCCTCCTATCCCAGTAATTATGTAACACAGCTTCATCTTAACTACAGTTTACTTAATTTTCAATCAATTTTTAATAATTTTATCAAATATTAGTTAAAAAAGGCAGAAAGTCTTATGGAAAATACAGGAGAACGAAACTTTAGTACTTCTAAATATTTGATCTTTGTATGAAGAACCGGCTTGCAGAATAATCGACTTTTTTCTTTTTGCCTCAGATGATGGTATACTGGTAAGAACTTGTTCCGTCAACGGAGAGCATTACGTCATTTCCCGAAAAGGGAGATGAACAAAGGAGAATGAAATTTTTGAAACAACCGAACAAAAACACACCTAATTTACCACCGAACTATGACGAATTGAAAAAAGCGGCGAACCGGACAGCAAACTGGAAAGAGCGTTTGGCTGCGGTTGAGGAGCTTGGCAACTGGAAAAGCGATCCAACAATCGACCTTTTGACACATCGCATGAACCACGATCCTGTCTATCAAGTGCAGGAAGCTGCTTATGCAAAATTAAAAGATTTTGGCGAAAACGTCCACATGCCGGAACGGAAGAAATTTGACTTGATCAAAGACACTTCCAAAGTGCTTGTGCGCATCAAGAAAAGTTTGCCTGCCGACCACAGCTATGAAGACTTCAAAGTGAAGCTTCAAAAAATGCGTGTGGATATTTACGACACGTATAAAGGCGATAAAGGCGAGGATTTCGAAAAATGGTTGGAAGACCAGTGGAAATCTGCTCCATCTAAATAAATGGATCAAAAAACCGGAGGCCCTTGAGGCATCCGGTTTTTTTATAGATATTTTTGGATGATCGGCCGCAACCGGTAGCCGAACAAACCGGCAAGTACTGCCAACAGGAGATCTTTTGGAAGAGGTACAGCCATCCAAGCCCAAGCCATCTGGTAGGTAAAGCCTTCTGGTGCAGCAAACCACAGCTTATAGGCTGCATACATCCAATTGGTGCCAAATAAGTAATTGATGGCTGTTCCGGCCAGCGCTGCAACGATAAACCCTTTTTTGGAAGGCCATTTCTCCACAATTAATCCGACAATATAAGCGACGAATACATAAGAAATAATAAATCCGAATGTCGGACTGATCAGGGTATCCATGCCACCGGAGAAGCCGGCGAATACAGGGACCCCGGCCAAGCCGATAAATGCGTAAACAATCATGGAGACAGCACCCATGCGACTGCCGAGCAAAATACCTGATAAAATTGCAAAGAAAGTCTGCAGTGTAATCGGTACACCACCGATAATCAAAAATGAAGCGATATTTGCGCCAATAGCCATCAAGGCAGAGAACATGGCGATATGTACCAATTGCAATGTGCGGGAATGATTGGCTGATCTTGTCGTGGTCATTGTCATTATGTATCCTCCTGATTTTTCAATATAATTCGAGTATAATCAGACTAAATATTTAAGTCAACTTATATTTTATTTAAGTTAACACAAATCCGGTGGATGACAAAGGGCGGGTACAGTGAAACTGACAGAAGATTGTATAAAGTACTGTTTGCCACTAGACGAATCCTGTATGATAGAACTACTTCAGTCAACTATTAGGAGGCTCTTATGACAAAGGTTTTAGGAATTGATATCGGTGGAACGAAAATTCGCATGGGCATCATTGATGCGAATGGTGAGATTTTTTATGACGAACAGGTACCAACGGCCTTTCCTTTATATGCTTATTTGGAGCAGCAGGTTCTGCGCTTACTGGCTTTGCATCCTGAAGTGGCAGCGATTGGCATCGGTACCCATGGCTTTGTCGACCCGAAAGAAGGGCGTGTCATCTACGCGACCGACATTCTTCCAGGATGGTCGGGGACAGCCGTAAAACAACAATTGGAAAAAGCGACCGGCAAACGGGTTGAATTGGAAAATGACGCAAATTGCGTGGCATTGGCCGAATCGAAATTCGGAGCGGCCAAAGGGCTTGACCGTGTCGTTTGTTTGACGCTCGGGACAGGCCTTGGCGGTGGTGTCCTTTGGGATGGCCAGCTTTTGAGCGGCGGCCGGCACGGAGGAGCTGGGGAACTTGGCCATATGCTTTTGTACCCGGGCGGCGTCCTTTGCCCGTGCGGCCGGAAAGGCTGTGGTGAACAATATGTTTCCGGCACAGCCATCCGGCGTCGCATC
This sequence comes from uncultured Planococcus sp., assembly GCF_947501725.1. Lineage (NCBI taxonomy): Bacteria > Bacillati > Bacillota > Bacilli > Caryophanales > Caryophanaceae > Planococcus > uncultured Planococcus sp. The sequence goes on from NZ_CANMXD010000002.1 coordinate 447,067, forward strand.
AAAGAAGCCGGTTTGAACGTAACGCCTCAGGAGCTGTTTGGAAATGCAGCAACAGATCCAGCCTGTATGCAAGTCGTTGAGGGATTCACAGCTGACCTGGCCTTTATTGTCAGCAGTCTGCAGGCAGCATTCGATATGGACATGATGATCATCGGTGGAGGCGTTTCGGAATCGGCGGAGTTCTGGTGGGAGTTGTTCCTGCAGAAGCTTGAGCCGCAATTGCTGAACCCGTTGGCTGTAGAAATTGCACAATTTGAAAATGATGCGGGTATACTCGGAGCGGCTCTTCTGGTTCTAAAAGAGAATTGATTGAAAAAATTCCATTAAAAAAGCTGACCTGTAAAAGGTCAGCTTTTTCTATGTTTTAAAATCCAGGCTTGTTCAAGAGTTTAAAGATATTGTTCTTGTAATCTTCGACCCCTGGCTGATCGAATGGATTGATGTCAAGCATATAGGCGCTGTAAGCACATGCCAGCATATAGAAATACAGCAAGTGGCCGAGGTGGTATTCGTCAATTTTAGGGATTGTCAGGCTGAGCTGCGGCACACCGCCGTCCAAATGGGCGCTAGATGTTCCTTTATACGCCACATGATTGAATTCCTGCAGGGAGAGACCCGCCATATAGTTCAATTCATCGTCATCGTTTTCAGCTTCAAAAATCGACAAATCTTCGTTTGCTTCCTGAACCAGCAGGAAGGTTTCAAACAAATTGCGCTTGCCGTCCTGGATGTACTGTCCCATCGAATGCAGGTCAGTAGTAAAAGAAACGGACGCCGGGAAAATCCCTTTGCCTTCTTTTCCTTCGCTTTCGCCGAATAATTGCTTCCACCATTCCTGGACGAATGAAAGCTTCGGTTCGAATGTCGCCATCACTTCTGTCGTATAGCCTTCCACATACAACTGATGGCGGACTGCGGCGTATTGCAGCGCTGGATTTTCATCAGCATCTGTGTTGTTGTAAAGCTCTTCGGCATTCGCTGCCCCCGCAATCAAGTCGCGGATGGAATAGCCGGCAGCCGCAATCGGCACCAGACCGACAGCGGTGAAAACGGAATAGCGTCCGCCCACATCTGCAGGTACGACAAAGCGTTCATAGCCGTTTTCTTCTGCAAGTGTCAGCAATGCACCTTTTTCGGCATCGGTTGTCACGATAATCCGTTCTGCCGCTTCCTGGCCATAGCGTTTTTCCATGTAATCTTTCAGGAAACGGAAAGCGATGGCGGGCTCCGTCGTTTTTCCGGATTTGGAAATGACATTGACCATGACGCGTTTGCCTTCAAGATGGGCCAGCAATTGCTTCAAGTATTCGCCGCTGACTTGATGGCCTGCGAAGACCACTTCGAGTCCTGATTCTTTACTGAAATAAGGATCTAATGCCGATAACACGGCCTTGGCACCCAGGTATGAACCGCCGATCCCGATGACTACCAAGACGTCCGCTTTATCACGGATTTGGGCAGCCGTTTTTTCGACTTTCACCATGAACTCCTCATCAAGCGTACTTGGCCAATCCAGCCAGCCAAGAAAATCAGAGCCTTTTCCTTTTTTGTTGTAAAGATCTTCGTGAATTTGCTTTAAACGCGTTCTCTTTTCAAGTGTTAGGACAGAACCAATTGATTCTGAAAATGTAATTTCAACCATATTCATCCTCCTATCTTTTGTTAAATAGTTTACCATATAAAAACACATTATTTGCGGATGTTTTCACCTGCACTAAAGTGTTTCTTCCTATGACTTAGCCTACTCCGCAAAAATGGCAGTTTTTTTCCGAACAGCTTGCATGCCGGCTATTGAAATGAAAAGAAGTGATATTCAGCAGCTCATATCACAGGGGAGCTTTTATTCTTTCACCTTGTGGGGATTTATTGGTAAAATAAAGAAAACAATTGGGGGTTATGGTATGGAGAAGAAATTAACAGCCATTCTGGCTTTGGCCATCCTGGTATTTCTGGCTGGCTGCCAGCAACAGGCCACACCTGAAGACAGGTTGAAGGAATACATAGAACACTGGAACACTGGAGAGTTCTCGGAAATGTATAGTTCTTATTTAAATACCGGTACAAAAGAAGCTTACGCTTCGGAGGATTTTATCGAGCGGCAGCAAATGCTTTATGATGAGCTGGCAATTGAAAATGTCGAGGTGAGCTATACTGAGCCGCCGGAAGATGCAGAATGGGATACTGAAAACCCAGCTGATTTCCCGGTGCAGGTGAAGATGGATACATTGGCCGGACCGGTCGAGTTTGAAAAGACAATGACTTTATTGTTTGAAACACAGGATGAAACGGAAGCGTGGTTTGTTGAATGGGATCCATCGTTCATTTTTGAACAGCTGGAAAAAGGGGATGAAGTACGTGTGTCCACAACAAAATCGGAGCGCGGTGAAATCCTGGACCGCAATGAACAGCCGATAGCCATCAATGGAACCGGCTATAATATAGGGGTTGTACCTGAGAGCTTCACAGATGCTGCCGCCAAAGAAGAGCTGGCGGGAATTCTCGGAATTTCTGCAGCATCCATCGATGAAAAAATGGGACAAACCTGGGTTCAGGAGGATCAGTTTGTGCCGATTTCCAAAGCAGCAAAAACCAACACGGAATTATTGGAAAAGGCGGCAGCGATTCCAGGAGTCACCTATCAGGAAACCGCTATGCGTGAGTATCCGTATGGAGAAGCCCTTGGGCATTTAAGCGGCTATATTGGTCCCATTACCGCAGAAAAATTGGAAGAGTTGGAAGACCAGGGCTATACGTCGACGGATTCAATCGGCAGAAGAGGGCTTGAACAGACACTTGAAGAACGCCTTCATGGTGCCAACGGTGTAAAAATTCTGATTGATAAACAAGGAGAAGAGCTGACGGTTGCGGAAACACCTCCGGAAAATGGGGAAACCGTTATCCTCACAATTGATGCAGAATTGCAGAAATCGACCTTTGATGCGATGGAAGGCGAAGCAGGAACCAGTGCTGCAGTTGACCCGAACACCGGTGAAACCCTGGTGTTGGCCAGTTCGCCAGCCTATGATCCGAACGAATACATGCTGGGCATCAGTGAAAGCCGCTACAAAGAATTGACTGAAGATCCTTTGAATCCTTTATTCAATCGCTTTGGCGCAGCTTATGCACCCGGTTCAACGATCAAGCCTGTCACGGCGGCCATCGGCATGGAAGCTGGAACGCTTGATCCAGCGGCAGGCCTGCAGATTGATGGGGCGACGTGGCAAAAAGACGGTTCCTGGGGAGATTACCGGGTTTCGCGTCTGCATCCGGAAGCACCCAATCCAATTGATTTGAACAAAGCACTGGTGTACTCGGACAATATCTACTTTGCCCGCCAAGCGCTCGAACTGGGCAATGAAGCATTTGTTGCCGGTTTGCAGAGCTTCGGCTTCGGAGAAGAGATTCCATTTGCCCTAGAGCTGCAGACATCACAGATTTCCAACGAAGGAACGCTCGGATCTGAAGGTCAGTTGGCTGACACTTCATTTGGGCAGGGGCAAATGTTGACGAATATCCTCCATTTGGCCACTATGTATGAGCCATTCCTGACCGATGGCATCATGTACAAGCCTCTGCTGTTCATGGACGAGGAAAAAGGACAGGTTTGGAAGGATGGAATATTGGGCGCAGATAATGCTGAAACGCTCCGCGCCGGCATGCGCAATGTCGTGGTGGATGGCTATGCACAGTCAGCCAATAGCCCAACCGTGAAAATTGCCGGAAAAACCGGTACCGCTGAATTGAAAGGTGCCATTGGAGAAGAAGGACAGGAAAACGGCTTTTTCGTCGCCTACGATTCTGAAAGTCCGGATTTTATCCTGGCGATGATGATCGAATCAATCGAAGATAATGGCGGCAGTGATTATGTTGCCGGATTTGCAGCGAAGGTGTTTGAAAATTATAAAGCAGAATAGGAAATGGGAAGAGCCATCTGTAAAGAAATTTTACAGGTGGCTTTTTATAATGGTTTTTCTAATAAAAATTTGAGCTTAATTGCAGGGATTCCCAAAGGAATATTGAATAAAAAGAGTAAAGAATCGCTGTGGATTCGGGCAGTGGTCAATAGGGGGGATTGGATGGAGTACAGGAATTTAGGAGGAACAGGGTTAAGAGTTTCAAACTTAAGCTTGGGGACGATGGCTTTCGGCCGTTGGATCGACGAGCAGGCTTCATTCGACATAATGGACATTGCGCTGGACAGAGGCATCAATGTGATCGATACAGCCAATTTTTATGGCAAAGGACAGGATGAATCATTTAAGTACGGAACTGGCGAATGCGAAGAAATTGTTGGCCGTTACCTGAAAGGAAAACGGAATAATGCGGTAGTGGCTACAAAAGTGGGCTTGCCGATGGGCAAAGGACCCAATCAGCAGGGTCTCTCGAAACACCATATCATGCAGCAGGCAGAAGAATCTTTGAGGAGGTTGCAGACGGATTGGATCGACCTTTATCAGGTGCACCGTTTCGACAACAGCACCCCATTGGAAGAAACCTTATCCGTGCTCACTGATTTGGTAAGGCAAGGGAAGGTCCGCTATATCGGCTGTTCGAATTATGCGGCCTGGCAAATGGCAAAAGCGCGGGGAATCAGTGAGTTGCATGGATATGAGCATTTTGTATCGAGCCAGTCGCAATATAATTTATTGTCCCGCGAATTGGAAAGTGAAGTAGCTCCCTATTGTGCAGCTGAGAAAATGGGCTTGCTGATATACAGTCCGATGGCGCGAGGCGTGCTGTCTGGAAAATATAAAGAAAAAGGGGACATGCCCAAAGACAGCCGCGCGGCAAAAGGAGAAGAACTCATCCAGCATTATTTCACAGATGCCAACTTTGAAAAAGTTGCAGCCTATAAGGAATTGATGGACGATAAAGATTATAATCTGTCGCAATTTGCACTGGCCTGGACCCTCAACCAGCCGGCCGTCACTTCAGCGATTGTAGGCGCAAGCAAGCCGCACCACGTGTCGCAGGCTGCCGACATCAGTGACTGGAAATGGACAGACAGCCTTAAAGAACAGGTTTCAGCTATTTGATCAATAAAGAGTGGAGCCGAACAGCTATAAGAGTCAACACCACTTATTTCCAATTTCAGGAAGAGGGAGAGTACTTTGAAGAAAACATGGTGGAAAGAAGCAGTAGTCTATCAAATTTATCCACGCAGTTTTAAGGACTCGAACGGAGATGGCATCGGTGATTTGAATGGCGTGACAGAAAAACTGGATTACCTGGACGATTTGGGCATCAATATTATCTGGCTTTGTCCGATGTATAAATCTCCGAATGTAGATAATGGTTATGATGTCAGCGACTATCAAACTATCATGGAGGAGATGGGGACGATGGCGGATTTTGACCGTCTCCTTGAAGAAGTGCATAAAAGAGGCATGAGACTCATCATCGACCTGGTCATCAACCACACAAGCGACCAGCATCCATGGTTTTTGGAGTCCCGCTCCTCCAAAGAAAATCCGAAACGTGACTGGTATGTATGGAGGGACCAACAAACCAATTGGGAATGTATTTTCGGGGGACCCGCCTGGACATTCGATCCGAAGACAAATCAATATTATTTGCATATCTTCACAAAAAACCAAGTAGATCTGAACTGGGAAAACCAAGATATGCGTGAAGCTGTATACAAAATGATCCGCTGGTGGCTGGATAAAGGAGTTGATGGCTTCCGCGTGGATGCCATCAACCATATAAAAAAAGATTACAGTGATATGCCCAATCCTAAAAATCTACCTTATGTGCCGGCCTGGGAAAAGTTCACCGAAGTGGAAGGATTGCAGGATATGCTGGCAGAACTGCGGGATAAGACTTTTTCGGATTACGATATCGTCACTGTCGGCGAAGCGAATAGCGTCAAATCACAAGATATGGAACAATGGATCAGCGAGCATGAAGGGAAATTCAATATGATTTTCCACCGGGAAGCTCTTGAAGCAGCAAGCAGCAGCTTTGATGCCGGATTGGATGTGGAGGATCTAAGAGAAGTTCTGGACCGATGGCAAAAAGCGGCGCATGGCATCGCCTGGAATTCGCTGTACTTGGAAAACCATGATCGTCCAAGAACGGTTTCGATTTGGGGAAATGATCAGGATTATTGGTTTGAAAGTGCGACGGCATTGGCTTGCATGTATTTTTTCATGCAGGGCACGCCCTTCATTTACCAGGGACAGGAAATCGGCATGACCAATGCTCCGTTTGACGATATTGAAATGTATAATGATATCGAAACTAAAAATATGTATCGGTACAATCGCAGGGAAGGTGCATCCCATGAGGAACTGATGAAAATTATTAAAAAAATCAGTCGTGACCATGCCCGTACGCCGATGCAATGGAACAGCGAGGACTATGCGGGGTTCTCCAAGACCGAACCTTGGCTTGCAGTAAATCCGAATTATAAATGGTTGAATGTCGAGGCTCAAAAAGATGATCCGAAATCTATTTGGACCTATTATAAGAAAATGATCCATCTTCGCCAAAATTGGGACGTGCTGGTGTATGGAACCACTAATCTGACTGATTCCGGATGTCCGGATGTATACGCGTACGTCCGGGAAGACCGCTATACAAAAATGCTCATTGCTTCGAATTTAACTGACAGCACCTGCACATGGAATACGCCTTACGATGCGGAGCTTCTTCTGACCAATTATGATGAGCGTGTTAAAGGTGTCCTGCAGCCATATGAAGCTTGTATATATTTCATGAAAAAAGAAATCTACTGACGGTCATTGAGTGTAAATGCTGTAACGCCATGAGGGTTTGGCTTTACGGCTTTTTTTTTTTGGAAAAATCTATTGTAGGTATATTTGATTGAGCAATTAGACCTGTTCAAGAATAATTACATAGTTTAACGAAAAAATTTCCCAATTACGGAAAACTGAAACTTCTGCTAACTTTAAAGATGTGGCAGGGCCATCAAGTTTGGAAGGTGTGAAAGTGCGGGACGCCGTCGCTGGATCTTGGCCGCCATAAACCATATTGGAAAAGGGGATTGAATGATGAAGAAATCGGCAAAATTCATCACGACAGCAATGCTGGCAGCTGCGTTGTTAGTACCGGCAATGGGAGTCAGCGCAAACGGGAATTCCGCTGAAAAAGCAAACGGCAATGAGAAGTTCCGTGTATTGATTGATACGGCAAACCAAAAAGAGCTGAAAAACGCTAAAAACCAATACGGTGTGCACTGGGATTTTGATAATGAAGGATTCACCACCAATATGAATGAGAAACAATTCGAAGCTCTTCAGAAAAACAAAAATATAGTCGTTGAAAAAGTCCCTGAATACAGCATTGAAGAAACGTCTTCTGAACCACTGGCTAAATACTCGACTATGGCGGCTGCTCAATCAACACCATGGGGGATCAAGGCTATCTACAATAACGCCAACCTTGCTCAGTCTTCAGGAGGAGCCGGCATTAACATCGCCGTACTCGACACTGGCGTCAACGTAAACCACGCGGATTTAGCGAATAACATAGAGCAATGTAAAGACTTCACCCTTGGTGCAAGCATCACAAATGGTACGTGTACAGATCGTCAGGGGCATGGCACGCACGTAGCAGGATCTGCGCTGGCGAACGGGAACGGGGGCTTATACGGGGTGGCTCCTCAATCTGATCTATGGGCATATAAAGTACTAGGGGATAACGGATCCGGTTCTTCTGATGATATTGCAGCTGCCATCCGCCACGTTGCGGATCAAGCCACTGCATTAAAGACGAAAGTGGTCATCAATATGTCTTTGGGATCTTCCGCTGAAAGCAGCTTGATCACGAACGCAGTCAACTATGCCTACAACAAAGGCGTATTGATCATTGCGGCAGCTGGAAACTCAGGTCCTTATCAAGGATCGATCGGTTTCCCGGGAGCATTGCAGAATGCCGTGGCAGTGGCGGCACTTGAAAACGTCATCCAAAATGGCACCTACCGTGTAGCGGATTTCTCTTCACGCGGCTATAGCTCTACAGATGGTGATTATTCGATCGGTAAATACGATGTTGAACTATCCGCACCAGGTGCAGCAATTTACTCAGCTTGGTATACGGGCGGTTATGCAACAATCAGTGGAACTTCGATGGCTTCACCGCATGCAGCAGGACTTGCAGCAAAAGTATGGGCAACGAACCCAAGTGCGACCAATGTCCAAGTGAGAGCTAATCTTCAAAATCGTGCAAAAGCATATGATATCCTGTCGGGTTCAGGTGCTGGCTATGGCGATGACTACGCATCAGGATTCGGTTTTTCACGAGTTCAGTAATGAAATAAGCAAGTAGCGAAGGAAGCGACCCTGGCAGAGATGCCAGGGTTGTTTTTTATCTTGATTCAACGGAACATCCAGCTCCTGCTGATTGAAGTTTCTTTTTATGGTATATTTTATTTATTCTGTAAAAAAAGGGTGAAAATATGAACGCTGGTTCAATCATCAAGTATTACCGGACGAAAAACAAACTGACCCAGTTACAACTGGCTGAAGGCATCTGCTCGATTTCACATTTAAGCAAGATCGAGTCCAACGCTTACAGTCCTCATGAATCGACCATTAAAGCCTTGTTATTGAAAATGGGCGTTCTATTGAACAGAGAAGTTGAAAAACATATGCGTTTAGAGAAAATCATTGGAAAATTCATTGATTGTTCCCTCCATTATGATCTTGAAACGATGCGTGAAATATACAAGCAGTTGGAAACAGAAAATGATTATATCCAATCTACAGAGTTGGTCAATCAATACGAACTCTATAAATTCCGCTTTTATATTTACGATACGGATCTCATGAAAGCAGAAGAACAGAAAAAAATGCTGGAACGTATGAAAGCGTCTTTTTTGGCTCCGGAGCATTGGGTCCACCAATTTTTCCAATCCTTGTACTGGTCCATGATGGGGGATAATACGAAGTCTCTTGAATTTCTCAACAGTTTGGATCTGGGCATCCAAAGTATTCCCCAAAAATTCGAAGGAGAGTTCTATTATCAAAAGGCCCGGATGCTGGTTTTGGCAGACCGCCATGAACTGTCGGCGCATTTTGCCGAACTGGCCGTCCGCTCTTTTCAGCTGCACCATAATTACATCCGGCTGCTCCATGCGCAGATACTTTTGGCAATCAATTATACCCGCAGAAATCTGCTGGTTCAGGCAGAAAGCCTTTACGAAGTGTTGATCCGCAATACTCATCTGACGAAGCAGTCAGTATTGCACAATCAAACGCTCTATAATTACACAGAGTTGCTGAGGCTGAAAAATGCGCATGGTGAAGCTCTGGAGATTCTCCAGGCGTTAAAGGAAAAAGTCGAGCCCGACACGTATTTCTATAAAGCAGTCTTGACCAGTCTTTTGGAGTCCATGGTTGAAGGCGGCCAAAATTCAGCTATACAGATTGAAGAGTTGAAAGCGATAAGCAACTCATCCAAAGATCAATATTTCCATATTTATGCTATTTATTTTGAGAAAAGAAATTTTTCCCAACCAGACCTTATGGCCTATTGTGAAGAAACAATGCTTCCATTTTTCAGAAAGAATGGTTATATAAAGGAAACAAAAAATGTTGCTGCGGAACTCGCAGCCCATTACCGAAATCAGCAACAATGGGAAAAAGCTTATTTCTATCAAACTTACGATGAAGAAAATGGAGGTGAGTTGAAATGATGAAAAAGAGATTGTTCATCCAGTCTGTTGCATATGCCGCATTATTGGCAGTCGTTGCCCTGAGTGGACCAAATGTATTGCCTCCAATCTAATTATCCCTTGGTGAAGCTGCTCAAAATTGAGCAGCTTTTTTCATAGTCCGGAGTGAAGTATGATAAGGAGAAAGGAGGGAAAGCATATGTATAAGAAGTCCCAATATGTGTTTGGCGGCGATCGGCCCGTGAAAGTGGAGATCCGCAATTACACTAAAGCTGATTTTCCGGAACTGATTGCCATTCAGAAGGAAAGTTTTCCACCTCCGTTTCCATCAGAACTTTGGTGGAATGATGAACAATTGGCGAATCATGTGGACTTGTATCCGCAAGGGGCGTTGTGTATAGAAGTTGAAGGAGAAATGGCAGGATCGATGACGGCATTGCTGACGGACTTTGATCCTGCGCATCCAGCGCACACATGGCAGGAGATAACAGATGATGGCTATATCCGAAATCACAACTCCGACGGCGCAACATTGTATGTCGTTGATATTTGCATCCTGCCGAAATTCCGTTCGTTGAAACTTGGCCAGCTTCTGATGCAGTCGATGTATGAGCGTGTGGTGCATGATGGATTGGAACGTCTGCTGGGTGGGGGAAGGATGCCGGGCTATCATAAATTCTCAAATACGCTCTCAGCAGAACAGTATGCACAACAAGTAATAGCAGGGAAATTAAAAGACCCGGTCATTTCTTTTTTGCTGCGCTGCGGGCGAACGCCGGTTTCTGTAATAGCCGATTATGTGGAAGATCAAGAGTCTGGGAATTACGCATTGTTGATGGAATGGAAAAATCCTTTCCATCAGTAATGGCCGGAAAACCAAGAGCTGAGCCGTAAAATTTTTGCGACTTGTTTGCTGTGGACAAGAAAACCGGCTGAGCTCCTTGCTAAACTGTATGAAACTTCTGCTGATAAATCAGCCATGTTGAGCAATAGATATATTCGATGCAACAGGCTAAGATTTACCTAAAGCATTTGTGCAGAGAAAGGGGCTTTCGGCTTGAACAGACATATGGAAATACTGGAAGTATGGGAAGCACGGAAACGAATTTCTTCTCTTGTAAAGAAGACGCCTCTAATCAAGTCTTTGGCCATATCTGAAAGAGCAGGTCGGCCGGTTTACTTGAAACTGGAGAATACGCATGAAATTGGCGCATTTAAAATCAGAGGCGCTGCCAATAAAATCCTAAGCTTAAGTGACGATGAAAAGAGACGGGGAGTCACAACCTATTCAACTGGAAATCATGGGATGGCGGTCGCATTTGTAGCGCAAAATATTGGAATCGAGGCAACGGTCTGCATTTCAAGCCGTGTCCCGAAAATGAAGGTGGATTCCTTGGAAAGACTTGGTGCCCGGTTAGAAATAGTGGGGGAAAGCCAGGATGCAGCTGGTGTACGCTGCTTTGAATTGGAGAAGGAAAGAGGCTACACCGTAATCGAGCCATTCGATGAACCCTACGTTATTGCTGGACAAGGAACGATAGGTTTGGAACTTTTAGAAGACCTGCCCACTTTATCGGACGTGCTGGTTCCCTTATCGGGAGGCGGATTGCTTTCAGGAATCGGCTTGGCTTTAAAGACCAATAGCCCAGATGTCCGCATAACCGGCGTCTCAATGGAGCGATCCGCTGTCATGCACGAAAGCTTAAAAGCAGGTAAACCGCTTGAAATGGAAGAAAGTGAAACGCTTGCGGACAGTTTGCTTGGAGGGATCGGCCTCGATAATCGCTATACTTTTGATATGGTTGAAGAATACATGGATCAGCTGGTTTTGATTCCTGAAGAAGACATCGGCTATGCGATGGCCTATATGATGGATAAGGAAAGGATGATCGTGGAAGGCGCAGCGGCAACCGGGATAGCAGCTGTATTAGGCAATCAAATCCCACATCAAAATGGAGCGCTTGTTGTCATTATCACCGGCAGGAACGTGGATCTTTCGATTTTGTTCAAGTTGCTCAAAACATATACTTCTCATAGATGATCGGGTAGCCAGTAAGGATCCGTCTGCGGAATAAAGAAAACTGTTAATTCTGATTAATGTGTCCCCCGCATTTTCTGCAATGCTATAATTAGTGTTAAAGAGTTGGAACAAACTTTATTTGCTTGCGGCAAATAGAAATCTGTTGGAGCGCGATGGGGGGATACCATGCAATTAACGGTAAAGAGTGTAGTGAATTATGGGATTTTAGAAAATGCCCGCATTTTAACGGCAAAAGATTCTGTGGCTGAGCGTCCTGTCCATTGGGTATCTGTAATGGAGATGCCGGTCGAAAATTTTGTCCGTCAAAACGAGCTTGTCCTGACGACTGCTATAGGATGCCATGGCGATCTGGAAAGTTTTAAAAAATTTGTGCAAGACATCATTGATTCAAATGCTTCAGCATTGATGATTGCAATTGGCCGCCATGTTTTTGATATTCCGGCAGAAGTCAAAGAATTGGCAGAACGACAAAACTTCCCCATTATTGAAATTCCTTGGGAAGTGCGATTTTCCACTATTATTGAAGAAGTGATGCAAAACATCAATGATACCCAATACAAAGACCGTGAGCGCTCAGAAAAAGTACAGCGGGAATTATTGAAGCTTATTTTAGGCGATACGGACTTGGATCATATCTCAAAGTACATTCAACAGCAGCTTGATTGCCAACTTCTGATAACTGACCGGAACGGGTTTATCCAGGCTAAAAGTGAGTATCCACAAAGTTTTATTCAGAAATGGAAAAATGCTGTAATGCAGGGGGATTTTCCGATAAGGAGAGAAGCGGATCTGGTGAATAACGACCCCCTGCTGCGGAAATTCCGGACGGCGCTTCTTGATGGTAAAGTGATCTTGCAGATTCCGGTTCTGCAAGTTTCAGAAGATCCCCAAGGCTATATTTTTGTGATATTACCCAAAGAAACGCCAGTGGTTTCTTATTTGACGCATTACAGGGTAGCGGTGCTTGAACATGCTGCGACAACCATATCGTTATGGCTTTCAAGGAAAAATGCCATTGAAGAAACGAAAATAAACCTGCGCAGCGATTTCGTCCAGGAAATTGCCACAGGAGAATATATGTCTGCAAATCAAGCATTTTCGAGAGCCAAGCTTCTGGGGTATAATCTGGAATTGCCATATATATGCATGGTCGGGTTTCCTGAAAACTTCAAAGAGCTATTTGAAAAACGAAAAAAGGATTATGATTCTTATGCTCAATGGACAGAAAGCATGATTCGCTATATAGAAGAAGAAATCTATTTTGCTGCCCAGTCGTTGAGAAGAGAAATTATGATGACCTATCAAGGGCACCAACTGGTGATTTATCTGGAAAAGCCTGCGGAAACAAATTATGATCACGTCGTTGATTTTTTGGATTTAGCGGACCGCCGTTTAAAACATCTGTTGCCGGAAGTCGTCATTTCCTGGGGAATTGGAGATTACAGCGAGAACTTTCAAGGATTGTCTGAAAGTTATCGTCACGCCACCTTGGCATTGGATATCGGCCGGCGGAAAAAAGGAAAAGGCCAACGCATGCTCTATAGCGATACACGTATAGATCGAGTACTGTTGACTCTTGCCCAAAATGAGGAAATGAAAGAAGTGGTTATGAGCACCATTAAACCACTTGTTGAATATGACAATCTGCGGAATATGGACTTAATCGGGACACTGAAATCCTATAACCAGAACCATGGAAATGTCAGCCAATCGGCGAGGGCCTTGAGTTTGCATCGGCAGTCTTTATTGTACCGCCTAAGAAAAATCGAATCTTTGACGGGATTATCTCTTATTGACCCCGATGATTTGTTCTTATTGGACTTAAGCCTGAAGACTTGGGAAATTGGCGTCGCAGAAAATACAAATGGATAAACCGCCATCCGAACTTGCAACTCAGAGTTCGGATGGCGGTTTTTTGTCATGAGGCGATAGACTAACAATAAAATATGACTACGATAAATGTAAATCTTCATACAATATTGCAGATGATAGTTTGGCAAAGGATGTTCTATACTGAACTCACGGAAATATTATTCCGAAAATTCAAAAACCTTATGCGTTGAGGAGGGATTTTTCATGTCATTTGGAACAGCAGAGTACCAAGAAAGAATACGGAAGACAAAAGAGCGGATGGCGGCGAGGGGGATAGAAGTCTTGCTGATCACCGACCCGGCGAATATGAACTACCTCTCTGGTTACGATGGCTGGTCGTTTTATGTACATCAGATGCTGATCGTCATTGATGACGAAGACCAGCCGATCTGGGTAGGGCGGACAATGGATGCAAATGGAGCAAAAATTACAACATGGCTGTACCATGACAACATCATTCCTTATCCGGATACCTATGTTCAGTCGGATACAAAGCATCCAATGGATTTTGTAGCTGATATTCTTAAGCAAATCGGACAGCACAATCGCAGTATAGGCGTTGAAATGGAGAATTATTATTTTACTGCAAAATGTTATGAACAATTGAGAAAAGGCTTGCCGAATGTCCATTTCCAAGACGCGACTTCATTGGTGAATTGGATCCGGCTTATAAAATCCGAACAAGAAATCACTTACATGAAGCGGGCTGCTTTAATCGCCGGAAAAGCAATGACTGTGGGCATTGAGATGATAAATGAAGGAATCCGTGAATGTGATGTGGCCGCCCAGATCCTGCATGCGCAAGTGACAGGTACAGAGGAGTTCGGTGGGGATTATCCAGCCATCATGCCGCTGCTGCCATCAGGGGAAAAAACATCGACGCCTCATCTGACATGGACGGATGCCCGCTATAAGAACAATGAATCAGTGATTTTGGAATTGGCCGGCTGTTATAAACGATATCATTCACCTTTGGCACGGACTGTCCATATCGGAACGCCAAGCAAAGAAATGAAGTTACTTGTGCAAGTGACGTTGGAAGGGCTCGAAGAATGTCTGGCAATGATCAAACCTGGAATTGCCCTTGAAGAGATATGCGAAGTCTGGACCAAATCGATTGCTAGATACGGTTTCGAAAAAGAGTCCCGCCTCGGTTACCCAGTGGGTTTGAACTATCCGCCGGATTGGGGGGAACATACAGCAAGCATTCGCAAAGGCGACCGGACCATCCTCGAGCCGAATATGACATTTCATCTAATTCCGGGAATGTGGTATGACAAATCCGGTTTTGAAGTAAGTGAAGCTTTTCGCGTGACAGAGAATGGCTGTGAAACTTTAGCGAATCTGCCTAGAGGTCTGCACATCAAGGGCGAAATCTTAATTAAATAGAGAACTCCATTTAAGGAGGTGCTGGAAAGTTGCTGATCTATACAGAGCAGGAAGTAAAACGATATATCACCTTGAATCAGGAAGCGATGATGGTGATCGAAGACGGATTCAACAAATTGGTGCAGGGGCAAGTGGAGATGCCGTCCATCATGCGGATAGACATCCATGACCATAACGGTGAAGTGGATGTCAAGACAGCATACGTGAAAGGCAAAGAGATGTTTGCCATCAAAGTGTCTTCCGGTTTTTTTGATAATCCCAAAATCGGCTTGCCGAGCGGCAATGGTTTTATGATGCTGCTGAGTGCACAAACAGGTATTCCGCAAGCACTGTTCCTTGATAATGGCTATTTGACCGAAATCCGGACTGCAGCGGCTGGAGCGATTGCCGCCGACTATCTCGCGCGTAAAGACATCGACACTGTCGGAGTGATCGGAGCAGGAAGCCAGGCGAGATTCCAGCTGAAAGCATTGGCATTGGTCAGAGATTTCAAAAGGGTTCTTGTATATGCGAGATCTGAAGAGCGGACCCGGCAATACGCAGAAGAGATGAGTGAAATTCTCGGCAAAGAAGTCAAAGCAGCAGAAAGTGCCGAACAAGTGGTCCGTGGCAGCGGCCTGGTGGTGACAACGACTCCGGCAACTGAGCCACTCGTAAAAGCAGAATGGCTGCATGCCGGTCTTCACATCACAGCAATGGGCTCAGACGCTGAACAAAAGCAGGAACTGGAAGCGCGAGTCCTGGCAGCGGCGGATAAAGTTGTCTGTGATGCCAAAGCGCAATGTGCCAGGCTTGGAGAATTGCACCATGCTTTGGACAGCGGAGAAATAAAGGATGCTTCCCAGGTTATAGAACTTGGCCAATTGACTTCCAAAGAGTTGAAGGGCCGTGACAATGATAACCAGATTACGGTTTGCGATTTAACCGGTACCGGCGTACAGGATACGGCCATTGCCCTGTTTGCTTATCAAGAATTGCAAAAGCACCAAACAGGGGTGGAAATCGACAACAATCATGAGTTCCAAAAAAACTAAGAGGAGTGGTCATATGACACAAAAAGATATTCATGCAGGGACAAAAGCGGTATGGGCAGGGGAAAAAGAATATTTGGTTCACGGGGCAACTCAAGTACCCGTAGTATTGAGCGTAGCTTATACGTATGACGATATGGACGAATGGTATGACGTAGCGATCGGCAAGAAAAAAGGCCACATCTATGGGCGCAACACGAACCCGACAGTCCAGGCATTTGAAGATAAAGTGAAGATTCTGGAAGGAGCCGAAGCGGCAACCAGCTTTTCCACCGGAATGGCTGCAATCAGCAATACGCTAGCGACATTCCTGTTGCCGGGCGATCGCATTGTTTCGGTTAAAGACACATACGGCGGCACCAACAAAATCTTCACGGAATTTCTACCACGACAAAATATTGAAGTCGCTTTGGCCGAAACCGGCAATCATGAATCAATTGAAGCGGAAGTTTCAAAAGGGTGTAAAATCCTTTATTTGGAAACTCCGACAAACCCAACAGTTAAAATCACTGATATTGAACGAATGGCAAAAGCGGGGCATGAAGTTGGAGCTCTCGTGATCATCGATAATACATTCGGAACGCCGATCAACCAAAACCCTCTTGAACTTGGTGTGGATTTGGTCATACACAGCGCAACAAAATTTCTTGGCGGCCATGCAGATGCCTTAGGCGGAGTATTGGTCGGTTCCCATGAACTTGTTGAACAAGTTTACCATTACCGCGAAATCAACGGCGCTACAATGGATCCGATGGCGGCATACTTGACTTTGCGCGGCATGAAAACACTTCATCTCCGCGTACGTGAACAATGCAAAAATGCGATGGAACTTGCCAAATACCTTCAAACAAAAGAGTTGGTTGAAGATGTTTTCTATCCTGGGCTCGAAACGCACCCAAACCATGATATTGCGAAAAAACAAATGAAGGATTTCGGCGGCATGCTCAGCTTTGCGGTGAAAGGCGGCGTCGACACGGTACGGGACCTTCTTCCAAAATTGCAATATGCCCACCGTGCAGCCAATCTGGGGGCAGTGGAAACAACCGTTGGCCCAGCACGGACGACAAGCCATGTAGAGTGTACGCCAGAAGAACGCGCAGCAATGGGAATTCCTGAAGGCCTGATCCGTGTGTCTTGCGGCATCGAGGATATCGAAGACATCATTGCTGATTTTGAACAAGCCTTCAAATACGTTGAAAACGCACTTAAAGTTTAAATTTCAGGATTCGAGGTGCATAGTGGATGCCTGGACATCATATTGTCGATCAAGCCAACACCCTAGCAGACAAACTGATTGAATGGCGGCGCACATTCCATCAATATCCCGAACTCAGTTTTCAGGAGTTCAAAACCTCTCAGTATATTGCACAAGCTTTACAGGAAATTGATGGCGTCAAGGTGGAAATTGGAATCGGGTTAGAAACGAGTGTCATCGGAACTTTGACTTCCGGAGAAGGACCGACAATCGCCGTCAGAGCGGATATTGATGCGCTTCCCATCGAAGAAGAAAACGAAATCGATTATCGTTCACAAAATCCAGGTATTATGCACGCTTGCGGCCATGATGCGCATGCAGCGATTCTATTGGGAGCGACTGTAATTTTAGCTGAACAGTTCAAAAAAAATGACATCAAAGGAACTGTTAAATTCATCTTTCAACCAGCGGAAGAATGCATAGACGAAGCAGGAATGTCAGGATCTCCTTACCTGGTGCAGGCAGGGGCATACGACGGAGTAGAGGCAGCAATTGCGCTTCATATGTGTCCATGGCTGCCTGCTGGAGAAGTCCAGATCAGTGATGGATACAGCATGGCGAATGTCGATGTTTTTCAGGCGAAAATCATGGGCACTGGCGGACATGGTGCTTATCCGGAACTAGGAACCGATCCAACATGGATGCTTGGGCCTGTTTTACAGGCATTGCACGGGATTGTTTCACGCAAAGTGCCTGCATTAGAAGGAGCTGTGATCAGCATCGGCCAAATTCATGCTGGAACAGCAAGCAATATCATACCGACGGAAGTGGAGATCGAGGGGACGATCCGCAGCTATTCCACTGAAATCCGTGAGCTATTATCAACCGAATTGAACAAAGCATTCTCGATTGTAGAAAACCTGGACGGCGAATATTTTTTGGAAATTCATAGAGGCGAGCCGGCACTGGTCAATAACCCAGCCGTTAATGACAGGATCCTGAAAGCGATGTACGAACTCTATCCAAAGTTGCGGATCACCAAAAAGCCTTTTGGCATGGGTGGAGAGGATTTTGGATATGTCACACAAAAACTGCCAGGCTCCATGTTTTTCCTAGGAAGTTCCCTGACAGATGGGGTCCACCGGGATCTCCACACGCCGACTTTCGATATTGATGAAAGCTGCCTCCCGATAGGAGCGGCAATTCTTGCACAAACAGCGCTTAATTTTTTGACAGAGGAAAAATCAGCTTCCGACAACTAAAGCTCTGTGGGTATTTTCACAAAACAATTGCGTTATGTGTCTGGAATCGGAAAAGACCGGCGCAGTTGAATCCAACAAGATAGAGGTGGAAAACCGTGGTCCATAAATTAGCTTTTATAGGATTTGGCGTAGTCGGACAAGGCTTGGCTGAAATCCTTCGGGATAAGAAAGAATCATTGAAGCGGGATGAAGATTTTGAAGCGCAGATTGTGGCGATTTCTGATTTGAGGAAAGGCGCTATTTATCATCCGAATGGCCTTGATATCGATTCAGTTTTGAAAACGCTGAAAGAAACCGGGAATCTGGAAGACTATCCTCAAACTTCAGGGCTGATCAAAGGGTGGGATAGTTTGACGACCATTCGGGAGTCCAATGCAGATACTATCATTGAAGTATCCTATACGGATGTGAAAACAGGCCAACCGGCGATCGATCATTGCAAAACGGCCTTCGAAAACGGCAAGAACGTGGTGATGACAAACAAAGGGCCGGTAGCTTTGGCGTATAAGGAGCTTTCGGGAATTGCTGAACAGCACGGAGTGTCCTGGGGATTTGAAGGCACTGTGATGAGTGGGACTCCGGCACTTCGAATGCCGATTGCAACACTTGCAGGAAATGAAATTACAGAAATACGGGGAATCTTGAATGGAACCACAAATTATATTTTAACGAAAATGGAGACAGAAGGTGTCAGTTACGAGGAAGCTTTGAAGGAAGCGCAGAATTTAGGCTTTGCTGAAGCGGATCCGACCAGTGATGTAGAAGGCTACGATGCCCGTTATAAAATTGTCATTCTATCGAACTATGTGATGAAGGCGCCGTTGACCGTTGAAGAAGTTTCATGCGAAGGAATTTCAAGCCTTACATTAAAAGATATTGAGGAAGCGAAAAAAGAAGGACAGCGTTGGAAGCTTATAGCGAAAGCGCGTAAAGAAGGGTCCAAAGTCATCGCCTCGATTGCTCCAGAAAAAATGGACATGACTGATCCGTTGGCATCTGTCGGCGGGGCCGTCAATGCAATAACGTATGAGACGGATCTTCTAGGATCTGTAACCTTAAGCGGCGCCGGAGCGGGGAAAACAGAGACAGGCTTTTCATTATTGATCGACCTTATTACGATTTCCCGTGAAAAACATGCGGTAAAACTATTATGAGATAAGGGGGTAATTGTTTGACGACTCATCTTACAGGCCAAAAGATGTTTTTTGCAGGAGAATGGGTGAACAGTGAGCAGATCATTGAAGTCCGGAATCCCCAAGATAACAGCCTCATTGATGTAGTTCCTTCCGCTACAGCGAAAGATATGCTGAACTGTGTGGAAGAGGCAAAAGAAGGAGCCGAAATAGCAGCCGCTATGCCCGTTCACGAGCGTATAAAAGTAATCAATGGTGCGGCTGATCACATCGAACAGCATAGCGGGAAATACGCCCGGACGATTGCCTTGGAAAGCAGCAAAACAATTCGTGAAGCGAAAAAAGAAGTAGGGCGTGCTATTCAAACTTTACGCATCAGCGCTGAAGAAGCAAGGCGGATCAACGGAGAAACCATTCCTTTTGATCAATCGCCAGGAAGCGAAAACCGCATCGGCTATTTCTACCGTTTTCCAATCGGCATTATCGGAGCGATTACACCATTCAACGATCCGCTCAATTTGGTTGCCCATAAAATCGGTCCAGCCATTGCGTCAGGAAATGCCATCATCGTTAAGCCGGCAACTGTTACACCTTTAAGTGCGTTGCTCTTGGCGGAAGCTTTTTCCTTGGCCGGCTTGCCAGCTAAGGTGTTATCTGTAATCACCGGCCACGGCAGGGAGATCGGGGATGCCCTTGTTACACATCCTGCAGTTCGGATGATCACCTTCACTGGCGGGCTGGAAGCAGGTGAAGGAATTTCACGTAAAGCGGGATTGAAGAAAATCAGTATGGAACTGGGATCGAATTCACCGGTCATCGTACTGGAGGACGCCGATTTGGAAGAGGCTGTGGATTCCAGTGTTTCAGGAGCTTTCTGGGCGGCCGGACAAAACTGTTTGAGCGTTCAGCGGATCTATATTCAGGAAAACGTCTTTGAATCATTCAAGACGCAGTTCGTCGAGCGCACAGGGGAATACATCGTTGGAGATAAATTATCGAAGCTCACAGATATGGGGCCGCTGATTACTGAAAAAGAAGCGATGCGTGTTGAACAGCTGGTTGAAGATGCGGTAGGCAAAGGCGCGGTTGTTTTAACAGGGGGAGAGCGGACTGGAGCTTTTTACTCGCCGACTGTACTGACGGACGTTCCCGAAAATTGCACAATCGCCAAAGAAGAAGTTTTTGGTCCTGTAGTATTGCTGTACGCAGTAGCCGATCTCGACGAAGCTATCGCATTATCAAATAACGTGAATTATGGATTACAGGCAGGAATTTTTACGAAAAATATAGATTTAGCTCATAGGGCGATCGCCAAATTGGATGTAGGCGGAATCATGGTTAATGACAGCAGCGATTACCGAATTGATGCGATGCCATTCGGCGGGGTAAAAAATTCGGGATTAGGCCGTGAAGGCATCAAATTTTCGATTCAGGAAATGACCGAGCCGAAAGTTGTCTGCTTTAAACTGTCGGATCACTAAAGGAACGGCCTGAAAAAAAGATTGAAAAAGGTTCCGTCAAATTTTGACGGAACCTTTTTATCAGTTTTGGATATCTAAGCGAAAAGCTTTTACAACGATTCCATCATCTAAAGGCATGATATCGAGTGACTCAATCCGTTCAAAGCCCATTTTCTTATAAAGGGCAATCGCGTTTTTCATAAAGCTTCCGGTATGGAGGCCGACAAAACTTTGCTTGCGTATTTTACAAATGTCGATGCAATGTTCGACTAACGCTTTGCCGACTCCCAGGGAACGGAAATCTGGACTGACCGCCAATAATCGGATTTCGGGATGTTCTATGGCCATTGAATTCCATTCATAGGCTTTGGACTCGGCGGGGAACAACACAACACTGCCTGCAATGTGCCCGTCTATTTCTGCAACGAATACTTCAGCAACGTCCTGTTGGTCGTTCGTGGATGCCAAGTTCGCTTTCAGCATTTCCCAATGCTCTGGAGAGAGCTCTGCTTCATATGGGCGATAGGATTCAAGTCGTTGTTCTTTTAATATATAAAACTCGTTTTTCTTAGCTTCACGGATCAACATATGACCATCTCCTTTTACTCACGTTCCCTGAGTATTCTCACGGACTTTCACAAAAATTAGAATCGAGGGATAGTTCGTTTGAAAACACTTCTTAAAACGGACGAGAATAGAAGGATGCATTGAACTCCTACTATAAAGTTATTGTAGACAAGGTAATTATATAGAAATATATTGCATACATCAAGAGGGCGTGACTAAACAATAAGATGAAACCGCATACATGTGTAAGTTATTTGACGATTATAAAAATAATGAAATATTATTTTTTAATTCGTTGAATTCTGACAAATGTGCTCTATAATAAATAGAAAAGAAAGGATAGGATAATTATGAAAAAAGATTTGCGCATCAACAGTAAAGTTTTCAGCGAAGGGGCGATGAAAGCACCGAACCGTGCGATGCTCCGCTCAGTAGGAGTTACAGATGAAGATTTCAAGAAACCGATGATTGGTGTCGCCAGTACGTGGAGTGAAGTGACGCCGTGTAATATACATATCGACGACTTAGCCATCAGCGCGAAAAAAGGCGCTAGAGCGGCTGGAGGAGTCCCGTTCATTTTTAATACGATTACAGTGTCTGACGGAATCTCAATGGGGACCGAAGGCATGAAGTATTCACTTTCCAGTCGCGATGTGATCGCTGATTCGATTGAAACGGTGGTAGGAGCTGAAAGCCTGGATGGCTTAGTGGCGATCGGCGGATGTGACAAGAACATCCCAGGTTGTTTGATCGCTATCGCGAATTCTGAAGTTCCAGCTGTTTTTGTGTACGGTGGGACGATTGCTCCAGGACGCCATAATGGCCAGGATATTGACATTGTTTCTGTTTTTGAAGGTGTAGGCCAGCATAATAATGGAGACATCAACGACGATACGCTCCGCAAGATTGAATGCGGCGCCTGCCCCGGAGCGGGATCATGCGGCGGTATGTACACGGCAAATACCATGGCATCTGCAGCTGAAGCGATGGGGATGAGTCTTCCTGGAAGTTCTTCCAATCCAGCTGTATCTTCCGAAAAATTAGCGGATTGCGAAAAGGCCGGTGCGGCCGTGCATAATCTGCTTGAACTGGGTGTCTATCCAAAAGACATCATGACAAAAGAAGCGTTCGAGAATGCCATCACGGTAGTTATGGCGCTTGGCGGATCGACAAATGCCATCTTGCATCTATTGGCGATTGCGCATGCAGCGGAAGTGGATTTGACGATTGACGACTTTAACCGACTACAGAAAACCGTTCCGCATTTAGCTGATCTGAAACCGAGCGGCAAATACGTCATGCAGGACTTACACGAAGTCGGCGGCGTTCAAGCAGTCATGAAAATGTTGCTTGAAGCAGGGTATCTGCACGGTGACTGCATGACGGTAACAGGCAAAACAGTAGCTGAAAACCTTCAGGAATCACCTGGGTTGCAGGAAGGGCAAAAGGTCATCATGCCGTTCGATAATCCAAAACGTCAGGACGGTCCATTGATTGTCCTGAAAGGAAACCTTTCACCGAGCGGCGCAGTAGCAAAAGTTTCCGGTGTAAAAGTGAAACGCCATACAGGGCCAGCTCGTGTCTACAACAATGAAAAAGAAGCGACAGCAGCCGTTATGGCCAATGAAATTAATGATGGCGATGTACTGGTTATCCGTTATGTTGGGCCGAAGGGCGGTCCGGGAATGCCTGAAATGCTTTCTGTATCAGCTATTCTTGTCGGCAAAGGCATGGGCGCGTCAGTTGCGCTATTGACAGATGGCCGTTTTTCAGGCGGGACACACGGCCTGGTGGTCGGACATATTGCACCCGAGGCGCAGGTTGGCGGACCGATTGCCTTTTTACAGGAAGGCGATTTGGTGACCATCGATTCGGAGCTGCAGGAGATCTCCATGGATGTCTCCGAAGCTGAGTTGGAAGAACGCCGCAAACAATGGGTAGCTCCTCCGCTCCATAAAAAAGGCGTGCTCGGAAAATACGCACATAATGTATCCTGTTCTTCAAAAGGGGCAGTTACGGATTACTTGAATCGATAAATAGAATAATTCATTGGGATTTTTTCATCCCAATGAGTTATTCCGACTCGATAAGACTGAATATTTCGTCTGCTATTCAGGGCGATCCTTTAATATCATGAAGAGAAAATTGGATATACCCAGTTTTTTGAATCCAGGGAAATTGTTCCACTTAACATAAAAAAGGGGGAAAAGAAAATGGCGAAAAAGAAGTTTGGAATTGTATCTGTGATGATGGCAAGTGTATTGGCATTAACAGCATGCGGAGGTTCTGACAGCGATTCAGCGGGTGAAGAGGGAGGATCGGGAGAAACCTACGTTTTGCAGGCGGGGCATTCATTGCCGGATGATCACCCTTACCATATCGGATTCCTGGAAATGGCAGAAGCTGTGGAAGAGCGGACTGATGGGCAAGTGACCATTGAAGTTTTTGCAAACAGTGAAATTGGAGCAGAGCGTGAGTTGACTGAAGGCATGGGACTTGGGACAGTCGATTTGGTCGTTTCTTCAACCGCTCCAGTCACCAATTTTGTGCCGGAATTAGGTGTTTTGGACGTGCCTTTCTTATTCCAGGACCGGGAGTCGGCAGTGGAGATTTTGGAAGGTGATATCGGTGATGAGTTATTCACTAAGATGGAAGAAAACGGAATCATCGGATTGTCATGGGGAGAAAACGGTTATCGCCACATCACGAATGCCATACGCCCAATTGAAACACCTGAAGACTTAGAGGGGTTGAAAATCAGAACGCAGGAAAATGAAATCCATTTAGCCGCTTTTGAAGCATTGGGTGCACAGCCGACGCCGATGGCATGGACTGAAGCGATCACTGCTTTGCAGCAGGGGGTTGTAGATGCACAGGAAAACCCAGCGATTGTTGCAGACCAGTTCAGCCTTTATGATGCAAATCAGCAATATATGAGTTTAACAGGACATGTTTATTCTGTAGCCATTTATATGATGAGCCAACAGACTTATGATGAATTGCCGGAAGATTTGCGTGATATCGTTGTCGAAGAAGGACAAAAAGCGGGTGCGAGAGAACGTGAACTGATCGTTGAAATGGAGCAGGAATCACTTCAGACCCTGAAGGATAATGGCATGGAAATTATTGAAGATATCGACACTGCGCCTTTCCAGGAAGCGGTGGAGCCTGTCTATGAAACAATTGAACATCAGGACTTGTTGAATGAGATTCTAGAAGCTCAGTAAACGGGTAATAAGTCAATTCAAAAAAGAGAGAATCCTTTCTCTCTTTTTTATATCGGGGGCAAGATGATGGGGAAGTTAATCGGGTACATGAATTTCGGTGTCAAGCATTTCTTGAATCTTATTATGGTCGTGTTGGTCACGGCCGTTTTTCTCCAGGTGATTTTTCGGTTCATTTTGAATTCTCCTCTTGCCTGGACTGAGGAGCTGGCGCGATACTGCTTAATCTGGCTGACCTTTTTGGGTGCGTCTTTTGCAATGTCTTTAAAAGCGCATATTGGAATGGAGTTTTTTGTGAATTTATTCGGTGTTTCCATTCGTAAGGCTCTTTACATCATTGCGACATTTGCAAGCCTGCTCTTTTTTCTGTTGATGGTGATAGAAGGCTATGATTTAGCAATGCAGGGAATGTCCCAAACCTCGCCGGTTTTACGGATTCCGATGGGAATGATTTATATGGTCATTCCAGTGAGCGGCGTACTTTTGATCATTAATATGGCCTCGCAGTTTTCAAAAGACTTTAAAAGCGGGGGTGTCTGAAGATGGCATTGGTGCTGTTTATCTTATTATTGGCTTTGTTTTTAATTAATGTTCCGATTGCGGTGGCACTTGGACTGGCTTCGACTCTCGTTTTCTTTCTTGATGGAAATGTATCGCTGATCGTCATTATTCAACGGATGTTCAACTCTGTCGATTCGTTCCCGCTGATGGCGATTCCCTTTTTTATTCTGGCGGGTAAGTTGATGGAAAGCGGCGGGATTTCGAGGCGGTTGATCCACCTTGCCAATGTCATTTTCGGCCGTGTCAAAGGCGGACTTGGAATCGTATCGATTGTAGCTTGTGCCTTTTTTGCAGCCATCTCGGGTTCAGCTGCCGCGACAACTGCAGCGGTAGGAGCTTTAATGATTCCGGCAATGGTCAACAAAGGCTATGAAAAGAGCTTTGCGACAGCGATCCAGGCGGCAGGTGGAACTATCGGCATTATGATTCCGCCAAGTGTTCCGCTGGTGCTTTACGGCGTGGCAGCTGGTGTTTCTGTCAGTGAATTGTTTATTGCAGGGATTGTTCCCGGTTTGTTTGTAATGGTATCTCTAATTTTGCTGGTCTACCTGATTTCCTTGAAAGAGGGATATGGCGGTGGTGAAAAGTTCGGATTCAAGGATTTCATCAAAGCATTTTTCGATGCGTTTCTGGCTTTGATGATGCCGGTGATTATACTGGGCGGTATTTATGGCGGCATTTTCACTCCGACGGAAGCGGCTGTTGTAGCGGTTGTCTATGGATTGATTGTGGGGATTTTCATTTATCGGGAGATTAAAGTAGCGGATCTGACAAGAATCTTCTCTTCTTCTGTCGTCGTGACCGCAGTAATTATGTTCATCATTGCCGGTGCTTCGGTCTTCGGCTACTATTTGACGCGCCAACGGATTCCGGCTGAACTGACCGATTTGATGCTCAGCGTGACAGATAATTGGATTATTGCTTTATTGATCATCAACTTGCTGTTGCTGATCTGTGGGGTATTCCTGGAAACTTCAGCAGCAGTCATTATTTTAACGCCGATTCTTGTGCCGATTGCCAGCGCGCTTGGAATCGATCTCGTGCATTTCGGGATCATCATGATCGTCAACCTTGGGATTGGATTTATCACCCCACCAGTAGGCGTCAATCTATTTGTGGCTGCGAACATAGCAGGAACAAAATTTGAAAGCCTGGTGAAAGCAATCGTTCCATTTATTCTGATTATGATTGTGGATGTACTAATTATTTCGTTTATTCCAGGAATCAGTCTATTCTTTCTTGGAGATTAAGGCATTGGAGGAGAGTTCATGTCAGCACATAAAATAGCAGTCCTTCCCGGAGACGGGATTGGACCTGACGTCACCAAAGAAGCAATTAAAGTATTGGAAGCTTTAAAACAGTTGGATTCTACATTTGAGATTGATTTCGACCAATTCGAATGGGGCAGTGAATATTATTTGGCGCATGGCCATATCATGCCGAAGGATGGATTGGATCAGCTGAAGGATTATGATGCGATCTTGTTCGGGGCTGTGGGAGATAAACGCGTGCCGGATGAAATCACCATTTGGGAATTGATCATGCCCATCCGTAAAAATTTTCAGCAATACATCAATATGCGGCCAATCAGACGCTTGGCGGGCATCGAATCTCCCTTGAAAAACGATCAGCCGATTGATTTCATGGTATTTCGTGAAAATGCGGAAGGGGAATATTCGAATATCGGGGGCCGTCTGTATCAGCAGCAATCGCAGGAAATGGCGATTCAAAACACGGTCATCACTAAACAAGGTGTTGAGCGCATTGCAAAATATGCATTCGAATATGCCAAAAAGAACAGGAAATCCAAAGTGACCAGCGCTACAAAATCCAATGCGATCATCCATTCCATGAAGCTTTGGGACGAAGTGGTCGAGGCGGTTGCCAAAGATTATGAGGACATCGAACTCGAGAGCAATTTCATTGATGCTTTGGCCGCTTATTTCGTCATGCGTCCAGAATCATTTGAAGTGGTCATTGCTTCCAATCTTTTCGGGGATATCTTGACGGACCTTGGAGCGGCTTTAGTTGGAGGTCTCGGCGTATCGCCATCGGGCAATATCAATCCCGAGCGGAATTTCCCTTCCATGTTTGAAGCCATTCATGGATCAGCGCCGGATATTGCGGGCAAAGGAATCGCCAATCCGATTGCGCAGATCTGGTCAGCGGCTTTGATGCTGGATCATTTAGGGCGTTCAGACCTATCCACAGCCATTGTTGATGCGATTGAGCAGGTGCTTCAGGAAGGCAAGGTGCTGACGCCGGATTTAGGAGGCGGCGCCACGACACAGGAAGTCGGTTCAGCAATTACGCAAAAGCTAAAACAATTGGTGAGAAAATAGGAGGAGAATCGGATGGATATAGACAATAAAGTAGCGATTGTCACCGGTGCAGGCGGCGGAATGGGAAAAGTGGTCGTTGAGCAATTTCTTGAAAAAGGAGCTAAAGTGGCCGGAATAGACGTTCAAGTAGGGGGGCTTGCTGAACTAGAAGCTCAGTATCCGGAACAACTACTGGTCATTCAAGGCAATTTAACGGATGAACAAAGTGTTGAAGAGGCCGTGAAAAAAACGGCTGATAGGTTTGGGCAGATTGATGTACTAGCAAATGTTGCCGGGATCGCCCAAGCGGCAACGGATATTGAAAAAGTTTCTCTGGAGGATTGGGAGCGCATCATGGCGATCAATTCCACTGCCGTCTTTTTAACTTCACGGGCCGTGGTACCGTATATGAAACGACGAAATAGTGGTTCAATCATCAATATTGCCTCTGTTTCCGTAGATCGTCCGCGTCCTGGTCTGAACGCCTATGTCGCTTCAAAAGGAGCGACGATTTCCTTGACGAAAGCGCTGGCTATTGAATTGGCACCTTATAATATCCGGGTCAATGCGATCAATCCCGGTCCAGCGGATACCAAGATGCTGAGTGAATTTACAGCAGCAGGCAGTGATGCAGGCGAGACGAAAGAGAAGATTTTCCGGAAAAGCGTCCCGCTGGGTGAGTTGATCACTCCTGAAGCGATTGCTAACTGCGTCTTATACCTCAGCTCAGATCTGGCAAAACTGATGACTGGCAGCGTAGTGAATGTAGATGGAGGCCGTGGAATCTAATCGGAAAGAGGTGCAGAAAAGTGAAACAGCAGAAGATGTATGTAAATGGAAAATGGATCGACAGCATCGAAAAAGTGCGGTTTGAAACAAAAAATCCAGCTACTGGGGAAGTGCTGGCAGAAATTCCGAGAGGGAAAAAAGAAGATGTGGATGCGGCAGTCGAAGCGGCACGCGCTACTTTCGAGTCTGAAGAATGGCAGTCTTTCCCTCCGATCGAAAGAGGCCGGATCTTACATAAAGTAGCGGATGCCTTACGGGCGGATATGGAAGAAATCGCTTTGTTGGAAACGCTCGATACGGGGAAGCCACTGACTCAGGCCCGTAAAGACGTCGAGGCTTCTGCGCTGTATTTTGAATACTATGCGGGAATGGCTGATAAGATTTTCGGAGAAACCATCCCGGTTCACCCGGGAATTCTCGATTATACGTTACGGGAACCGATTGGCGTAACTGCTCATATTGTTCCGTGGAATTACCCGCTGCAAATCATTTCACGCTCAACCGCTGCGGCAATTGCGACAGGCAACACCGTAGTTGCAAAGCCGGCGGAAGACACCCCGTTGACGGCCATTAAATTGGCGGAGATTTTTGATCAAACCACCTTGCCAAAAGGAGTTTTCAACGTGGTGACCGGCTATGGTTTCGAGGCAGGAGCTGCGATTTCCGAGCATCCGGATGTTGACCATATCACGTTTACGGGCTCCGTTCAAACAGGATCCGCTGTTATGATGGGGGCTGCCAAAAATGTTAAACCGGTCACTTTGGAACTTGGTGGAAAGTCACCGAACATCGTTTTTGACGACTGCGATCAGGAGGAAGCGGTGGATTGGGTGGTGCGGTCCATTATCCAAAATGCGGGACAGACCTGCTCGGCGGGATCCCGCTTGCTGGTTCAGCAAACGATCAAAGATGAATTTCTGAAAAAGGTCGTGGCAAAAATGGAAGCGATTCAAATCGGCAAAGGAATTGATGATTTGGATCTTGGTCCGATTCTAAACGAAAAACAATTCACCCGCATCTTGGAGTTTATGGATGTCGCCAATAGAGAAGGAGCGCAGTTTTTAACAGGCGGAAAACGACAGGAAACAGCAGGACTCGAAAAGGGCTACTTTTTCCAGCCGACCGTCATTGATGGACTAGCGCCAAAAAGCTACGTCGCTCAAGAAGAAATTTTTGCTCCGGTCGTTGCCGCATTTTCGTTTGATACTGAGCAAGAAGCGATTGAACTGGCAAACGGCACAGATTATGGGTTGGTGACAGGGGTCTGGACAAAAGATGGCGCGCGGGCGCACCGTGTAGCCAGCAAAATTCGGGCAGGCCAAGTGTTCATCAACAATTACGGAGCAGGCGGAGGTGTGCAGATGCCATTTGGAGGATATAAGAAGAGTGGGTTTGGACGTGAAAAAGGACTGGAAGCTTTGCGCAATTACACCATTTTGAAAAATGTGGCGCTGAAGTATTAAAGTTTAGGGAATTGGAAAAGGGATGTCCTCTATTAGAGGACATCCCTTTGTTGGTTTAAGGTAACTATAATTTGTTTTGACTCAATTTTTCAACCCGTTTTATCGGGGAATCATTTCCATTGAAAGTATTACTTCCAGTACCGCGGTCATTGTTCCACTGGGTGCTTTCTAACTTAAGCAACGTAAACCCTACCTTCTTTTACGTCCTTGCGATCCTCAAATCGCGCCAGTGTGAATAAGTATTCTCAAAAACATTTATCGTAGAATGCCAGATTATCAAAATTTACCAGTTACCTTTGTGTTAACTAGACTACTATCTCACATATCTTTACAAATGTCAAAGCATTCATTATGAATGTATAAAATGAGCTTACATTGACAGAAGACTGCCAGCTGCGTTGGCCGAGGACAAACTGAATATCTTCCCTTGTATTCATTATTCAGTAATTTAAATACAGCTCAGGTGGCTTTTATTTATGGTCCTACCTTTATTCGTGTATAATTGTAGGCATTACTGATGGTGGAAGAAGGGGACTCTTATGGACAAGCATTATGCGGATGACAGTTTGGCATTACATACAGATTTATATCAAATCAATATGTCGGAGGCTTATTGGGCAGACGGCATGCATGAGCGGAAGGCGGTATTCGAATTATTTTTCCGTAAATTGCCCTTTGGCAATGGCTATGCCCTTTTTGCTGGATTGGAACGTGTGTTGGATTACTTGAAAAACTTCAAATTCACGGACAGTGATTTGGAATATCTTCAGAAAGAGCTTGGCTATAAGGAAGATTTCATCGAATACTTGCGGACAGTCCGATTTACAGGAGATGTCTATTCGGTGGCTGAAGGTGAATTGGTCTTCCAAAATGAAGCGCTAATTCGTGTAGAGGCACCGTTAGTGGAAGCACAATTAATTGAAACTGCTCTATTGAATATCGTCAATTACCAGACTTTGATCGCGACGAAAGCGAGCCGCATCAAACAGATTGTGAAAAACGAGCGGGTGATGGAATTCGGCACAAGACGTGCTCAGGAAATGGATGCGGCAATATGGGGAACGCGGGCAGCTTATATCGGCGGGCTCGAAGCGACCAGCAATGCGCGGGCAGGCAAGAAATTCGGCATTCCAGTAGCAGGTACACATGCCCATTCAATGGTGCAGGCTTATAAAGATGAATATGAAGCATTTCATGCTTATGCCAAACGCCACAAGGACTGCGTCTTTTTAGTGGATACATACGATACCTTGAAATCCGGATTGCCCATTGCGATAAAAGTGGCACAGGAATTGGGCGATCAGATCAATTTTCTTGGAATTCGGCTGGATAGTGGTGATATCGCCTTCCTGTCGAAAGAAGCGCGGAAAATGCTGGATGCTGCAGGTTTCCCGAATGCGGAAGTTGTGGTTTCCAATGATTTGGACGAATATACCATTTTGAACTTAAAAGCCCAGGGGGCTCGAGTTGATTCGTGGGGCATCGGTACAAAGCTGATCACTGCTTACGATCAGCCGGCATTAGGAGCGGTTTACAAATTGGTGGCTATAGAAAATGAGCATGGTGAACTGGAAGATACCATCAAAATTTCTGGAAATGCTGAAAAAGTCACCACTCCTGGACTAAAAAACGTTTACCGGATCATAGATAGGGAAAATGGAAAGTCAGAAGGCGATTATATCGCTATGCATGATGAGGACCCTGCTTCGCAGGAACGTTTAAAAATGTTCCATCCAGTCCATACGTTCGTATCAAAATTTGTTACGAATTTCGAAGCCGTCAATATTCATCAGAAAGTTGTTGAAAACGGCGAGGTTATTTATGAAAATCCAAGTTTGCAGGAAATGCAGGCTTATGCCATCCGAAATATGGATCTATTGTGGGATGAATACAAACGTTCACTGAATCCTGAAGAATATCCAGTCGACCTCAGCCAGAAGTGCTGGGACAATAAGATGAGGAATATTCAAGAAGTGCGGCAGGCAGTTCATGACTATATCGGAGACTGAGGAGGAATCATATGTCTACTTTACAGCAGCAAATTATCGAAGAACTGAAAGTCCAGCCTTCCATTCAACCAAAGGAAGAGATTGAACGCACGGTTTCATTTTTGAAGGAATACTTGATGCGCCATTCCTTTTTAAAAGGGTATGTATTGGGCATATCGGGTGGACAGGATTCTACATTGGCCGGCAAGCTTGCCCAAATGGCAGTCGACCAATTGAATGAAGAATCAGGTGGGACTGAATATGGGTTTTATGCTATTCGTCTGCCTTACGGCGTGCAGTTTGACGAACACGACGCTAAAGATGCCCTGGATTTCATTAAGCCGACGAAAACCTATACCATCAACATAAAAGAAGCGGTTGATGCCAGCGATCGTGCCTTAGAAGAAGCCGGCATCGAATTGACGGATTTCGCCAAAGGCAACGAGAAGGCACGCGAGCGGATGAAAGCTCAGTATTCGGTTGCAGCCATGCACAATGCCGCCGTACTGGGAACGGACCATGCAGCCGAAGCGATAACCGGTTTTTATACAAAATTCGGAGATGGAGCCGCGGATTTGACTCCATTATTCCGTTTGAATAAGCGTCAGGGACGGGCTATGTTAAAAGAGCTCGGTTCTCCTGAACATCTGTATACGAAAATTCCGACGGCGGATCTTGAAGAAGATAAGCCGGCAATCCCCGACGAAGTGGCTCTGGGAGTCACTTATGAAATGATCGATGATTATCTGGAAGGCAAGAAGATTCCGGCGGATGCTCAGGAAACGCTGGAAGGCCATTATTTGAAAACACAGCATAAGCGTCATTTGCCGATCACGATTTTTGATGATTTTTGGAAATGACAAACAGAAAAGCAGGAATCCTTCGGGATGTCCTGCTTTTCTTATGTTCTAGGACAAACGTCGAGGCAAAGAAGCCGTGCAGTTGAGTTATTACCTATTTTTCGTTATGATTACGGTAAGATTGTGATAATTCAAAACATTTTTTGATTCGTATTGGAGGAACTATAGATGAATGCAAAAGAGCGGTTGGAACAAGTCATCGATAATATAGAAAAAGTCATCATCGGCAAACGGAATATTGCAGAGTTGAGCATCGTAGCGATGCTGTCTCATGGACACGTCCTGCTAGAGGATGTGCCGGGTGTCGGAAAAACCATGCTGGTCCGCGCTTTGGCGAAATCTGTAGGGGCCGATTTTAAGCGCATTCAATTTACCCCCGACCTGCTGCCGTCGGATGTCGTCGGAGTATCGATCTATAACCCAAAAGACATGGAATTCCATTTTCGTCCGGGTCCGATTATGGGCAATATCATTTTAGCTGATGAAATCAATCGAACTTCCCCGAAAACCCAATCTTCTCTTCTAGAAGCAATGGAAGAAGCTTCCGTCACAATTGATGGGGTAACGATGCAGATCCCTAAACCGTTCTTTGTTATGGCCACCCAAAATCCGATTGAATACGAAGGAACCTACCCTCTGCCTGAAGCACAGCTTGACCGCTTTTTATTGAAAATCAAAATGGGCTATCCGACGCCGAAAGAGGAAATGGAAGTATTGAACCGCGCACAGTCTGCAGCTCCAATCGAAGAATTGACTTCGGTGATTTCCCTCAATGAACTATTGGAACTTCAAGAACAGGTGAAAACAATCAAAGTGGATGAAACCATTCGGAGCTACATTGTTGATTTATCCAGACAGACCCGTCAGGATTCCTATGTCTACCTCGGAGTCAGCCCGCGTGGTTCTATTGCACTCATGAAAGCATCCCAAGCCTATGCTCTATTGAAAGGACGGGATTATGTGACGCCGGATGATGTTCAGTACCTAGCGAAGTTTGTTTTCGGCCATCGTATCATGCTGCGTTCGGAGGCGCGTTACGATGGCATAACTGCAGAAGAAATTACAGAACGTATATTAGCGAAAACCCGTGTACCTGTCCAAAGGCTTGTCGGTCAATGAGTCGATTGAAAAAAATTACAGGTTTATGGGGGCGGTTAATCCTCGTTTTATTCATCCTTGTGTTGACATTCTCCTTCGCCATGTTTCAAGGCGGTTTTGTCAGCTGGTTCATTTTTTATATGGTTCTGCCATTCATCCTTTATTCGGTGCTGCTGACTTTCTATCCTTTGCAGGATGTCGAAGCCACTCGGGAAATTCATACTGCCCAGGTTAGGAAAGGCGGAAGCTTTTCAGCCACCGCCACGATCAACAGGAAAATTCCTTTTCCGTTGCTCTACACAGTGCTGAGTGAAAAAACAAATTCCCCTTCTCTGAATAGAAGAATGGCGGGTCAGCAACAGAAAATGGTTGTTCCGGGATTTCAGAAAACAGTCTCCTGGACGTATGCGGTCGACCAGATGCCGAGAGGCGAACATGTGCTGGAAGGGATTCAGTTGGAAATCGCAGATTTTTTCGGTTGGGTGAAAAAAAGTGGCTTGCTGCCTGTCCAACAGACTGTTTTGGTTTATCCGAATACCGTAGAAATCGCCTACCGTCCGATGGAGTCCCGCTATGATCAAGGATCGATGGCGGCTCCTTTTACCTTAGTGAAAGACACGACCATGGCGAGCGGAATCCGGGACTATCAGCCAGGAGACCGGGTGTCGTGGATTCATTGGAAATCCTATGCACGCACCCAAACCTTGCGTACGAAAGAATTCGAAGATCGTCAGTCGCAGGAGCTTTTTTTGCTGGATGACCGAAAAGATTCAGAAAAATTCGAGTTGCAGGTTGAATTGGTGGCGTCCATTTTGAAGTCGATTGTAAACGCAAATTCAAGTGTGGCTTATCTCTCAGTAGGCCGTAACCGGAATTATTTTCCGTTGATCCAAACCGAAGAGCATCTGCAGCGGGTGATGTATCATCTGGCGAAAGTGCAGAGCGATTTGGATAAGCCGGTAGATCAAGCTATCGGCCGTGAGCTCCAACAGATGAATACGTCGAGTCTGCTGTATGTGACCAGTCAGCTTTCCATGGAGATGGTTCAGTCCATTCGGCGAAATGCCAAAAGCCTTACCAACTGTATGTGTTTGGTTGTCGTCAACAAAGGAGAAGCATTGCTCAAGGAAGATGAGGAAGTACATCAATTTGCCCGCTCAAAAGGCTTTGTTGTCAGGCGTGTCAGTCCAGAGAATTTTGCAACAGTGTTTACGGAGGTGAGCCGGCAATGACTTCCATAAGAAAAAACAAATGGTTTATGGCTGTTTTGTATCTACTGGTTTTCTTTATGCTGGTTGAATGGCTGACGCCGGTCATTGTATTGACTGAAACAGGACATAAAGCACTCTTTCTGATTTTTATCGCCGTAGGTTTATTGATGGCTTTTTTCAGAGTTCCGTGGTGGTTTTCAGGACCGATGAAAATGCTGTATATTTTATGGTTCATTGTGTACGTCTATACTGGTAATTTGTTTTTCACCAGTGAAGCGATTTCCTTTCTCCGAAATGATTTCAGTCTGAATTTTTTAGCTTTAACGACCCAGAACTGGGCGCAGACGACAGACGTATTTCGGACTGTATTATTTTTCATCTTGCTCTGGATGGCCATTTATTTAATCCATTACTGGGTGAGCTTCAGATTAAGCATTTTCCTGTTTTATTTATTGACCGTCATTTTCATAGCGGTGCTGGATACATTCAGTCCTTATACAGGAGAAACAGCCATTATCCGGATTATGGTCATCGGTCTGCTGCTTGCAGGCTTACTGTACTTGGCGCGTTGGATGGAAGGGCACCGGGTTGTAGAACGTACAGATAAAATGGCGTTGTTTGCGCTTCCTCTTGTCTTAGTGGTAGCCGCCTCCACTGCATTCGCGTTGTATCTTCCAAAAGCAGGGCCAATTTGGCCAGATCCCGTTCCGTTTATCACTTCTTTCTCTGGCCAGGGAGGTGCCGGCAGCGCTGGAAGTGTCGGCCGGATCGGCTACGGAGTCGATGATTCGCGTCTGGGCGGTTCCTTTATCGGAGACGATACTCCCGTTTTCCGTGCTGAGGTAGCGGAAGGCCAATATTGGAAAGTAGAATCCAAAGATATCTACACGACGAAAGGCTGGGAACTTACGGAGAATATAGGCGAGTCATTCGTCTATGGCAACAACGACCCGGTTGATACCGGTTTTGTCCCGGATGAAGAAGAGCTCGAAACAGCTCTATTGTCGATGGAGCAGGAGTTTCCGTTCGTTCTTTATCCTTATGGAACGCAATCTTTTTCAATGGAAGAACCGCTGGACTACCAGTACAATACGGCAGACCAGCGTTTTGAAACCTACCAGAACGGGGAGGAGTTCGAGCCCGAAACCGTTGAAATCACCTTCAATGAACCTAGCTATAGCTTGACCGCATTGCGGGAAACGGAGCTGGAGGATTTGGCAGAGTTACCGGCAGAACTCGGCCGTTTCCTGCAATTGCCCGACGAACTGCCTGAACGTGTCAGAGATTTGGCTGCTGAAATCACCGAAAGCAGCGATACTGTCTATGATAAGACTCGGGCAATAGAGCGGTATTTCAGTACTTCCGGATTTGAATACAGCCAAACCGATATCCCGGTGCCTGAAGCCGACCAGGATTACGTCGATCAGTTTCTATTTGAAACCCAAAGGGGCTATTGTGATAATTTCTCCACCTCGATGGTGGTCATGCTGCGTTCTCTTGATATTCCAGCCCGTTGGGTCAAAGGATTCAATGAAGGTGAGCTGATCAATTCAGAAGGGGACACCGATATCTATCAGGTGACCAATAACAATGCCCATTCGTGGGTTGAGGCTTATATGCCGGGTGTCGGCTGGATGCTTTTCGAACCGACCATCGGCTTTACGGGTGCCTCTTCAATCGATTTCGATTTGGAGCTGGACCCGACTGATCCCGAGCAACTCGATCAAGAAGAACGTCCCCTTGAAGAAGACTCTGATAATGTGGAAGAGGAGGAGGCGGCAGTTTCATCAGGTCCTTCTTTCTTGGATGGAGCAGCTGAATTCATCTCAACTAACCGATGGAAAATCATCTGGACTCTTGTGGCTGGCGCATTACTGGCAGGCATTCTCTTTAAAATCCGCCATAAATGGATGCCCAAGCTGCTGGTTACTTATTACAGGAGCCGTGGAGGCAGCCCGCAGCGCTTCGAAAAAGCTTATCTGCGATTGTTGAAGCAATTGGATCTGTATGGCATTCATAGAAGGCCGGGACAGACATTGAAGTCCTATGCGGCATACATCGATTCGTTTTTCGGAACGCGGGAAATGTCTGAATTGACGGAGGCCTATGAGCGTTCGGTATACGGAGGCGATGTTGAATCCGTTGACTGGCTTCAGTTAAGAGAAAGTTGGGAAAATTTAATCAATCGGACAAGCGGTTGATTTTAACGCTTTTAACTTGTACAATTGAGAAAATTATAGATTACAGGTGCCCTCATATATGTCCGATAATATGGATCGGATGTCTCTACCAAGTCCCCGGAAATGACTTGACTATGAAGGTGGATGACGCATGCTTTTAGACATGTGCATTCGCCTTTTTGATGTAGAGCAGAAGAACGCGAGGTCCAATTTTCGCGTTCTTTTGCTATTTTGAGACCTGAATTGAATAGAAGAGGTGAAGGTTTTGCCAGTTAGTCCAATGTTGAAAGAGCAGAAAAAAATCGTCGTTTTGGATTTCGGAAGTCAATACAACCAGTTGATCACTCGCCGTATCCGCGAAATCGGCGTATACAGCGAGCTTCATCCGCATACAGTCACTGCTGAAGAAATCAAAGATATGAACGCTACGGGAATCATTTTCTCTGGTGGTCCTAATTCTGTTTACGATAAAAACGCATTTTCCATCGATGAGGCGATTTTTGAAATGGGCTTGCCGATTTTAGGTATCTGTTACGGTATGCAGCTGATGGCCTTGCACTTGAAAGGCAATGTGGAGAAATCCCAAAACCGCGAGTATGGCAAAGCAGAGCTGAAGCTGACAAAAGAAAGCAAGATCTTCAAAGACCTACCTGAAGAACAGATCGTCTGGATGAGCCACGGAGACTTGGTTACTGCTGCACCTCCGGGATTTGACGTCATCGGAACAAGCTCGGGTTGTCCGATCGCTTCCATGGCTGATGAAAGCCGCGGTTTCTACGGCGTTCAATTCCACCCGGAAGTACGCCACTCGATTTACGGCAACGATCTTCTGCGCAAATTCGTCTATGATGTTTGCGGCATGACCGACGACTGGTCGATGGAAAACTACATCGACTTGGAAATCGAAAAAATCCGCGAAGAAGTCGGCGACAAAAAAGTTCTTTGCGCGCTTAGCGGTGGAGTAGATTCATCAGTAGTTGCTGTTTTGATTCACAAAGCGATTGGCGATCAATTGACGTGCATGTTCGTGGATCACGGCCTCCTTCGAAAAGGGGAAGCGGAAAGCGTCATGAAGACCTTTGCTGACGGATTCAATATGAATGTCATCAAAATCGACGCACGCGACCGTTTCATGAGCAAGCTTGAAGGCGTTACAGATCCAGAGAAAAAACGTAAAATCATCGGCAACGAGTTTATCTATGTATTTGATGACGAAGCTTCAAAGTTAGAAGGTATGGACTTCCTTGCACAAGGAACGCTTTATACCGACATCATCGAAAGCGGAACGACAACTGCGCAAACCATCAAATCCCATCATAACGTGGGCGGATTGC
Source organism: uncultured Planococcus sp. (assembly GCF_947501725.1). Taxonomy (NCBI): domain Bacteria; kingdom Bacillati; phylum Bacillota; class Bacilli; order Caryophanales; family Caryophanaceae; genus Planococcus; species uncultured Planococcus sp. The sequence continues at coordinate 485,686 of NZ_CANMXD010000002.1, forward strand.
CGGACGATATGCAATTTAAATTGATCGAACCATTGAACACGCTGTTCAAAGATGAAGTGCGTGTGCTTGGTACAGAGCTTGGCATGCCGGATGAAATCGTTTGGCGTCAGCCGTTTCCTGGTCCTGGCCTTGGCATTCGCATCATGGGAGCAGTCACGGAAGAGAAACTGGAAATCGTCCGCGAATCTGACTGGATTTTGCGCGATGAGATCAGCAAAGCTGGTCTTGACCGTGACATCTGGCAGTACTTTACGGTGTTGCCCGATCTTCGCAGCGTAGGTGTTATGGGCGATGCCCGCACTTACGATTACGCGATCGGCATCCGTGCAGTCACTTCAATTGATGGCATGACTTCTGATTGGGCACGCATTCCTTGGGAAGTGCTTGAGAAGATCAGCGTCCGTCTGGTCAATGAAGTCGACCACATCAACCGCGTACTGTATGATATTACGAGCAAGCCACCAGCAACGATTGAGTGGGAATAAACTATTAAAAGATGCCAGCTAACCAAGCTGGCATCTTTTTTGTCTTTTTCACGAACTTTTTTTGTTTATTCTAAATAAATGTTCGTGTTTAGTCTTGTTTATTCGTTTTATCCATGATATATTACGAATGAAATTAAATAAGCTTGTCGTATAATGTCGGGGATATGGCCCGAAAGTTTCTACCGAGTTACCGTAAATGGCTCGACTACGATTTTAATCCGCTCAACTGATGAGTAGGATGCCCTTCTTTTATTTAAATAGAAGGGATAAATCGAACGCATACGGCAATCCGCTGTATGCGTTTTTCTTTTGTAGAAATTATACGCAGGCATTCGGAGGAATCAGAATGAAAAAGTATTTTCAGTTTGAAGAACTGGGGACGAATTACCGCCGTGAATTTATCGGAGGCTTAACTACATTTTTAGCGATGGCTTATATCCTGGTCGTCAATCCGCTGACGCTAACGTTGGAATCGGTTCCGGATCTTCCAGATGCAATGCGAATGGATTATGGAGCGGTATTTATGGCGACTGCTTTAGCTGCGGCCATCGGATGTCTTGTTATGGGAATCCTGGCGAAGTATCCAATTGCGCTTGCGCCGGGTATGGGACTGAATGCATTCTTTGCTTACACAGTTATTCTGACATACGGAATTCCTTGGCAAACTGCTTTAACAGGTGTTTTATTTTCTGGCCTTATTTTTATTCTCATCACATTAACAGGTCTTCGTGAATTGATCATCAACGCCATTCCTGCCGAATTGAAATATGCGGTAGGTGCTGGGATCGGCCTTTATATCACGTTCATTGGATTTCAAAATGCGGGTATCATTGTTGATAATCCAGCTACACTGGTTGGATTAGGAGATCTTTCCAGCGGTTCAGCATTGCTTGCAATCTTCGGCTTGTTCGTCACCGTCATCTTTATGGTCCGGGGAATCCAAGGTGGAATCTTTTTCGGAATTTTGATTGCGGCCGTTGTCGGCATGATTTTTGGCGTAGTCAACTTGCCGAGTGCCGTTATCGATTTGAATGTGCCGAGTATGGCGCCGACTTTTGGGGTAGCACTTGAGCCAATCTTCAACGACTTCGGTTCATTGTTGAATATTCAATTCCTTGTAGTTGTGCTGACATTCCTGTTCGTCGATTTCTTCGATACAGCCGGAACATTGGTTGCTGTAGCCAATCAGGCAGGGTTGATGAAAGACAATAAACTTCCGAGAGCGGGCAAAGCGCTGATGGCTGATTCAATTGCTACAGTCAGTGGAGCGATCTTTGGAACATCGACGACGACTTCTTATATCGAATCCACATCTGGCGTAGCAGCTGGCGCACGTTCCGGATTTGCGGCAGTCGTCACTGGTGTGCTGTTCCTGGTCTCAATTTTCTTCTATCCTTTACTTGAAGTGATCACGAGTGCCGTAACAGCACCGGCTTTAATTATTGTTGGCGTATTGATGGTTTCAGCACTCGGGAAAATTGATTGGACAAGATTTGAAATTGCAGTACCGGCATTCTTGACGATGATTGCCATGCCTCTTGGATACAGTATTGCAACAGGAATCGCAATTGGTTTTATCTTTTATCCGATTACGATGCTGGTAGCGGGAAAAGGCAAACAGGTTCATCCGATCATGTATGGACTGTTTGTGATTTTCATTCTGTATTTTATTTTCATTGCGTAAACACAAAAATCCTCCAGTTTATCTGGAGGATTTTTTCCTTGGGCAAAATAATGGGGACAGCCTATATATAGAAGAAACTTTAAATAGGCAGTAAAGGAGAGAGGAATTTGAGCTTTCGGAATTCAAGGGGTGAAAATATTACCAGGGCTTTTTTACACAGAAAATTCAAGTGTCGACCATTAGTGGGAAAGCTTTAAATATAAGGGGATAGCTTCAATGTAAAGAGTGAATCTCCTTTCAAATCTGTAACGTTTTTGTAATCTTTTTATTAAGAATTTTCTGTTATAATAAAGTTGTGAAAAAATCCGCTTTAAAGTGTTGACTCTATAATATGCCCGTGGTATATTAATCAAGTCGCAAATGAGCGCGGCACATTGAACCTTGAAAACTGAACAGCAAAACGTCAACAAACAGCAACGGCCGCGCAAAACGGCCCGCGCAAAACTTACTGATCAGCGCATGCAGATCACAAGCGAACCGTGCGTCTTCGGACCACGGTACGCCAGCAAGTATTTGAGCAATC